>NZ_JBNCKP010000038.1:0-10691 GCF_049841575.1 Micromonospora sp. DT201
AAGGATCTCCGATCCCCGTCCTCAGGTCAGCACCCCCAACTCACACGGGGTGTCTCACACCATCCTGACCAAGAGGGCCGGACCTCGGGTAGGTTGCCAGCCGCCTGCTCGGTGATGCGTAACGACCGCTCCGCTTGGGCGTACGCCTCTGTTTGCTTGCCGACGGCGGCGAGGCGAAGCGCCAGGTTATTCAGGGCGATCGCCAGGTCCACACGTGCTTGGGTCTGGTTCCTGGTACCCCTATCGTCGATGTGCCGCGCGAGCCGTGCAACGCGCTCGCGCTCGACGGTCACGGCTAGGTCGAGTAGGCCCGTGTGGAATGGCGGGAGTCGCCTGGCGGTGTTGTTGAGGGTGGCAAGATCAACAGTGTGGACGCTGGCTGCTGCGAGGTCCGACAGCTCCGACGGATGTCCGATCGATTCGGCGACCACGACGATGGCGGGAAGGAATGCCTCCGGCTCTCGCTGGAGTAAATGTTGGATGACCTCGGTCACCGGGATGACGGACGTCTCCGCGGCGGAGGCCTGGTCGCTGAATCCCGCGACCCGCGCCAGAACGGTCAAGGCGTGGATTGCCGTCTCCACGTCGGCGCCGTCCAGGAGTTCCGCGCTCTCCCGACTGGCGATAGCCACAGTGGGAGCCGCAACCATGGTACGGGCGATCAGCGCCTCACCAAGCCGGTCAGGGACGATCGCCCGCCAGTAATGCCTGTCGTCGTCGGGAGGGTACAACTCCGCAAGCAGCCGGGTGAGGTCTTCGGTAGGACACGACAACGTTCGACTGCCCATCACCCGGGAGATGGTGTCGTGTGCATCGTCGAACGTCCGTGCCGGGTGCAGTGTGGGTGCGGCTAGTAAGCGGTCGAGAAGGCGGTCATTGGGCGATAGGTGGACCCCTTCTTGCAGCAGTGCCAGCCGCCAGTAGTGCCGCTCGTGCGCCAGCACGGACTCCAGGGGCCCCGCCTGACCTGGCGTGTGCGTGCCTCGGCGTTCGTCGAGGACCTTCGCCAGCGCAGCAGCGTGCAGGTCGAGGACGCGGGGATGTACCACGTCGGGAAGCGCAGGGGCCTCTCGATTTTCAACACTATTGAGCAACTCTCGGCGGAACTGGACGTAGGCTGCCGAGAACACCTGGCTGGCGTTGGACAGCTCGACGGTGGTGAGTGTGAACGGCTCTGGGTTCATCATGTTGTAGGCACTCGTGCCGACAGCGAAGCCGTCCCACCATCTACCGGGGGACCGTGCGAGCAACAGCACGCGTGCTGCCCCGGAGCGGGTCGCCGCCAGCGTGGTCAGGAGATCCCTCAGCCGATCTATGCCCGTCTCGGCGTAGTCGACGGCCACGAAGACCCGAACTCCCTCATCGGTCGCGTACCGGAGATGCTGTACAAGCCTGTCGAATGTGTCCTTGCTGGAAACGACTCCTGCTGTCCAACCCCGGCGCTGCAGTGTGACAGCGAGCTCGATGCCGAAGCGCGTCTTGCCGGTACCTCCGGGGGCGTACAGCAGCCGCACGGGCGGGGATTCCGCGACATCGTCGACGCACCAGTGCAGCATCTCTTCGAACTCAGGTGGGGGGATGAAATCGACTGCGTGATTGCGTGGATCGAGCAACCAGGACGGGAGCGGATCGGCAGGGCGGGCAGGCGCCTTCGGCATCGGACCACCGAAGAGGACATTGCGGTGGTGTTGCAGCGTGTCGGCCCAGGCCGGGTCTTCGACGAAGGCGTGCGGATCGACCGGGCTACCAGCATCGGCAAGGAGGTCAAGTCCTGACATGCCATCGTCGTCAGGAGTGGCCAAACCTTCGGGTAGAAGTGGTCGGGCGTGCAGGTAGCCAGTGAGCGGTCGTTGGGGCTGGGAAACCTGGGCGGCAATCACTGCTCCCTGGCAGAAGACGGCCGCGCCGGACATCCCCTGCCAGTAGCTCCCGTCGTCCATCGACGGGTAGCTTTCCGTGGGCCGCAACCGCAGCAGACCCGTCTTCGTGCCCGCGAACTCCGCGAGCCGGATCTCTCCAGTGACCTCCACCGGCTCGCGCCGCGTCAGTGCCGCTCCCGCGACGTCACCAGCGCGAGGCCATCCGTACATCACAAAGTCGAGCCGGCTGCCGGTGCCGGGGCGAAGGGCCCGGATCGGCACAGTTGATGTGGGCAGCGCCGTCGGGTTAACCAATCGCAGCAATGCCAGATCGACTGATCGGGCTACCCAGGCGACGGATGCGGGAATCTGTGCGCCGGCCGTGTCGCGCAGGACCACATCGTATGCTGCCCTGTCCGCGGGAAAGATGTGCGCGCAGGTGAGGACGAGGCCGGCACCCAATCCGAATCCCGAGCCGTATCCCGGCCGGGCATCCTCCACCTTCGGAACGACCAGCACCTCGACGGCACGTCGAAAGTCGAACATGGCAGCGTCTAGCCCGGCAACTGCTGCTCCCCGGTAAGAACAGGGAGCCCGTCTACGCGTACCGGCGTCAAGGGCACGGTGATGCGGTGGGTCCGCGTGCCGGTGTGGCTGTGTTCACCCCCGGCCTCGATGACCCAGAACTTCAGCCCACCTCGCCCACCTGACGTCCGCTCGACGGCGATCTCGAACTCGACGCTCATCTCGCCGACCTTGAACCGCAGATTCTCTGCTCCGGCTGCCTCGATGGCTGTCGTCAGTTCCTCGCGTAGGGCCGTGATGGCGTCTGCCAAGCCGATTTTCTGCAAGGCTCCTCCAAGGGGTCGAGGGGCAGTGGGGCTAGCAAGAGCAGGTGCCTGCCCGGGGTAGAACTACTCGGGAGTTCCACCCTAAGCAGGAATGCGGGGGCGGCCCGCGTATGGGCATGTCCGGTAGCCGACAGCTCCGGCGTGCCGCCCGACGGTCGTCTCATGACCCGGGCCGAGCACCTGCACGCTCGCCTCGACGTCAGCATGTACCGTCTCGGCCTGGTACTGATCGGCAGTCTCGTTCACCGGTCGTCACCTGTCAGGTCGGCGAAGGCGCGCAGGAGCAGTCTCGCTGCCACGTTGGCGGCGAACCAGGGGAAGAAGTCGCTGTCCGGGTCGAGGCCCACGTGCACCGTTCCACACCAGTCCTGCCGGTCGAACACCGCACGGTACTGCCGCACGAGCTGGTCTCGCTGCGCGGTGGTGCATCCGGACCGGTCCGGAGTCTTTTCCGTCAGGTGGTCGGCGATGCCCTGTCGACGTACCTCTGGACGGTTGGTGCTCGCCTCTCCATCGACGAACCGCTGGCCTCACGCCGCCAGATCCTGACGACGCATCGCCTAGCGCTCATCGAAGCCTGGGGTATAGCCGGCGACTTCGTCGGCCTTGACGCGGAGTCAAGAGACCAAAATGCCGCCTCATCCGAAACGCGGATGAGGCGGCAGGTCAGAGCGTTCCAAGACGAGCAGGCTAGCGGCCGATCGTTCACGCGGTTACCGCCAACAAAGATCATCCGCTACCGGATGTTACCGCCGTTACCGGAGAAGAGCTTCATCTTCCCAGGTCAACCGGTCGGGACGGCCGGATTCGAACCGACGACCCCTTGACCCCCAGTGAACTAGCAGCCCTATCGGCACCTGCCGGGCGATACCGGATCGTGCCGAACCTGCAGGTCAACGGGCAAGCGGCGGTCCGGCCCGCATCGGGCCTTGCCGGGCCTTCCCGGGCCGTCCGTGAGGCGGTTGTGAGATACCACGCGGTCCGAGGGCTTGGGAGAGGCGCTGGAGATCACCGGCCAGCGCCTCTCCATCGGCTACCAACCGTCACCCCGGGATCACGGACGCAGGCCAGTCCAAGGCGTCGCAACGTGCACGGCTGGCAAACCCGATAGCGCGTGAACACACGCTTCTGGCACCCTGCCGAACATGCCCGACACCGCCTCCCCGCCGCGCAGCCTGCCCGAGCTGCGGGCGCTCGCCGCTGCGGGCGGGCGGATCAAGTACCTGTTCTTCTGGGGGCACCAGCCGCAACCGGACGGCAGCATCGGACCGGGGTGCCTGAGCCAATGGTGGCCGGCCCCATTCGTCGTGGACGGGATCCGTTACGCCACGGCTGAGCACTACATGATGGTCGGCAAGGCCCGCCTGTTCGGCGATGAAGCGATCGCCGCGCAGATGCTTACGGCGCCGCACCCGGGTGCGGTCAAGGCCCTGGGCCGGCAGGTCCGCGACTTCGACCAGGCCACCTGGGATGCGTACAGCTTCGGCTTGGTCGTCGCCGGCAACGTAGCCAAGTTCAGCCAGCACCCCAACCTCGGGCAGTACCTATCACGCACGGGCAACCGGGTCCTGGTGGAAGCCAGCCCGGTGGATCAAGTTTGGGGCATCGGCCTTTCCACAACGGATCCACGCGCCCAGGATCTCGCCCAATGGCGCGGCCGCAACCTTCTCGGGTTCGCGCTGATGCACGCCCGCGCGCAACTCGCCACCGGATGAACCTCAAGATCCACGTACATCAGGGACGGCTCGGCGCCGAACAATTCCGTGTCGTCCGCCCCGCCAAGCCGGTGACCGGCGCGGTGCTGGTCGACAACAACCCCTGGTTCGTCCTGGAACTCGACGCCGACGCCGCGTTCACCATCACCGGCCTGTGGATGCTGGCAGCCCGGTCACGCCACACGCTGATCCATCTACCCCTGCGGGGCAACCCACCATCGGAGCCGTCCCTTGCCACCGCGGCCGTCGGTGAGCTCGACCTGGTACTCAGTCACCGCGACCTGCAGTTCGCCCCGAACCGGTGGAAGCAGCTACGCCATCGTCTGGGAGCCGGGGCTCCGCACACCATCCCCTGGAACCCGAACGACGTCCCCGCGTGGGACGAGGTCCACGAACTCAACCGCCAAGCGCGTTGGCGCTCTTCCCACAGGGACAGGTTCCACCAGCGCCTGCACGCTCACACCCTGTTCATGACCGGCAACGCGATCGCGTTCCGGCGCACAGCCCGGTACATCCTCGACCTGGCGCTCTGGCACCCCGACCCCAGCCATCCCGGCACCTACCACTCCGCAACAGTGCATCCCGCGGACGGGCACTTCGCCACCACCAGGCAAGGCATCTACCTCATCAGGTGGCGGTAGCGGCCACCCAACCAAAGCCCTGCGCCACCACCACACGTGGTGATGGCTTTGGGCGCTACAACCCGGCGGGATGTGTAGAGAGCCAGTCGCGATGGCGGTCGTTGGCCTATTGATGCGAGCGCCTACCCGCTACCGTGAGCCCATCGGGGATCATCGTTGGGGGGATCGGTGCGGCCGAGTCGACGTCCACCTATCGCCCTTCAGCTGTCGCTGCTGATCATCGCCGTCCTGCTGGAGATCGCGGCGAACTTCTTCGCCAATGCCGACACTTCACCATTGAGCGCCGGGATCCGTCAGGTTGCCGGTCCGGCGCTGATCGTCCTCCTGGTGGTGCTGATCGTCGGCAACGGCCTGGTGCTGTGGTGGCAAGCGCCTCGCAGTCCGCGGCCGTTGTGGCGGTCGGATCGCAGCCCTTATCCGGGGCTCTCTGCCTTCACGGAGCAGGACGCGTCGGTGTTCTTCGGCCGGGATGAGCAGGTCACTGAGCTGGTGCGACGCCTACACGAGCTGGGCCTGGACGCGCCCGCCCGGTTCGTCTGCGTTACCGGCGCCTCCGGCAGCGGCAAATCCTCCCTGGTCCACGCCGGCATCGTTCCCCGGCTGCGAGAGGGACGGTGGCAGGTATTGCCAGCGCTCACGCCGGCGGGTGAACCGCTCGGCGTGCTCGCGGACCTGGCGGTCACACTGGGCGCAGCCGACCGAGCCTCCGCGCTGAGGGAGGTACGGTCCCGCCCGGACACCCTTGCCCGCCACCTGACCGCCTGGCGGGCTCGCAAGGGCCACCGGCACGGACGCGTCCTGCTGATCCTCGACCAGCTCGAGGAACTGGTAACCCTCTCCAGCGCCGCCGAACAGGCCACGTTCCTGGAGCAGATCACGACGGCGCTCGACGCCGACCGAAGGCTCTGGGTTGTCGCGACGCTCCGCGTCGAGTTCCTCGCCGATCTCCTCGCTGGTCCGCGCCCGGAGCTGTTCGCCAGCCCGGTCGCGCTGGGGACCATGCGGCCGGCGGACCTCGTCGCGGTCGTGGAGCAGCCCGCCCAACTCGCCGGATTGCGGTTCGAAGACGGGCTCGTCGACCAAATCGTCGCCGACACCGCTACACCGGACGCGTTGCCACTGCTGGCGTACCTGCTTCAGGAGCTGCACCGGGCGGCCGGGCCGGGCCAGACGGCTACCCGCCAGGCGTACCAGGCACTCGGCGGCGTCGCCGGGGCCCTGGGCCGCCAAGCCGACGGCGTGATGGCGGAGGTACGCCGCGAGAGCAGCACCGAGGACGTCCTGGACACCCTGCTCCGTCTGGTAGCGATGGAGGGCACCGAGCCGACCCGGCGCCGGGTGCCGCTGCGGGACCTGTCCGACAGTCAACGTCGGGTGATCGCCGTCTTCACCGACGCCCGGCTGCTCACCACCGACGTGATCGACGGTGAGCCGTACGCCCAGGTCGCACACGAGGCGTTGTTCCGGCGGTGGGCGCCGCTGCGGCAGCAGGTGGAAGCGCGGGCGGAGCAACTGCGCCGGCGTACCGAGCTGGAACGGTGGGCGGCGGACTGGGTCCACGCCGGGCGAAGCGCCGACTACCTGCTCACCGGGGAACGACTTGAGTTGGCCGGGCAGTGGCTGGAAGCGATGGAGTCGGCCGGCCAGGACAGCCCCGCCGCCCGTGCCCTGGTGAACGCCTCCCGGAGCCGGGACACCGCGTTCCTGCACCGGGTGTCGGAGACGATCGGTCAGTTCGCGCTCAGCAACGTCGACCGTTACCCGGAACTCGCGGTGCTGCTGACCTCGGCCGCCCTGCAGGAGTGTCCGCCGACGCCGGTCGCCCGCCGGGCCCTGATGGCCGCGTTGGCGTTCAGCCACACCGAGGCAGTACTCGCCGGACACACCGATGCCGTCCGTGGGGTCGCCTGGTCACCAGACGGAGCGCATTTGGCAACCGCGTCCAGAGACGGCACCGCGCGGATCTGGCACGCCGACACCAGCACGGTCGTCCGGGCGCTACGCGGGCACACCGGCATGGTGGACGCCGTCGACTGGTCCCCCGACGCTACCCGGCTCGCTACCGCCTCCCGGGACGGCACGATCCGGGTGTGGGACGCGGCAACGGCGGAAACGGTCGCGGTGTTGCCCTGCGCAGACGTGGCACGCGGTGTTACCTGGTCACCCGACGGGTCCCGCCTCGCCGGGTCGAGCCGGGACCGGACGGTCCAGGTCTGGGACACCGTCACCTGGGAGCTTGCCGTTCATCTGGTCGGTCACGAGGGGGATGTGTGGGGCCTGCGGTTCTCCCCCGACTCCCGGCGGCTGGCCTCCGCCTCCCACGACCGGTCCGTCATCGTCTGGGACCTCACCACAGGTAAGGCCGAGCAAAGACTGACGGGGCACGGCGACTTCGTCGAGGCCGTCGCGTGGTCCCCCGACGGCAGCCAGCTCGTCACCGGATCCGGTGACCACACCGTACGAATCTGGGATCTGGCGACCGGCGAGACCCGGCACGTCATCGGCGGTCAGGGATCACCCGTCTGGTCGGTCGCCTGGTCGCCCGACGGCCGCACCGTCGTATTCGCCACTGGCGACGGCGGTATCCGTGCCTGGGACGTTCGGCGGCTGCGGGAGGTAGCCGAGCTACGCGGGCACTCCCAGGTCGCCTGGTCCGTCGCGCTGTCCCCGGACGGGCGACGGGTATTTAGCGGCTCCGGTGACGGCACCGCCCGGGTGTGGACGATCCAGCCGCCTGGAGCTGAACATCGACTCCTCGCCGGACACGACGGATCGGTCACCGCGCTCGCGCTGGATCGGACGGGAAGGATCGTGACCGGTGGCGCGGACGGCACCGTACGAACCTGGCAAACGGACGGCACAGCCGACGTCACGACGTGGCCGGAACCGGTCGTGGCCCTGGCCTGCTCACCGACAGCCGACGTGATCGCCGTGGCCCTGCGCGACGGCTCAGTCCACCTGATCGGCATCGACGGCGACGTGCGCTTCGGAGCTGAGGTCGAATCGCTGGCCTGGTCACCGGACGGGTCCCGCTTGGCAGCAGGCTGCAAGGACAATTCAGTACGAGTCTGGGACGTCCGCACACGCAGATCCGCCGGCGTCCTGCGCGGACACTCCGACTGGGTAGGAGCGCTCGCCTGGTCCCCGAGCGGCCGCTACCTCGCCTCCGGCTCCGACGACCGAACCATCCGCGTCTGGGACATCGAACACCCCGGCGACAGCACCGTCCACTCCGGTCACCAGAACTACGTCGACGCAATCAGTTGGGCACCTGACGAGGGCCGGCTCGCCACCTGCTCCGCCGACTGGACCATCCGCGTCTGGGACCTCACCGGCACCGACCAGCCGCGGGTCCTGACCGGCCACGACAAGCGCGTCCGCACGGTGGCATGGGCACCGGACAGCCGGCGCCTCGCGTCCTGCTCCGACGACCGCACCGTACGGATCTGGGGCAGCGCGGACGACCACGGTGAGGTGATCGGCGTACACCGCGACGGCGTGACTAGCCTGGCGTGGCTGCCGGACGGGCGGCAGGTCGTCACTGGCTCAGCGGACGGCACTGCGCGTGTCTGGGCGGACTCCGTCGACCTGGCCGAGCTGACCGCAGTAGCGCACTCGAGGGTGTTCCGCGCGCTCACCGACGACGAGCGGCAGGCGCACCTACTACCCGGCGACGCGGACTCATAGCGTCTGCTCAACCTCGCGGGTCTCCTCGCCCACCAGGTAATCGTCCGGGTCCAAGCCGAGTGTCTTACGGCGCTCGGAGGCCCAGTAGGCCGCGTTGGCCTCATCGAACGACTCAGGGCCCTCGTGGGAGATCACCCAGATGTGTTGATTCCGCGCGCGGTCTTTCCACGACCCATGGATCTCGAAACCGAGATCGTGCCGCAGCGGGACGACCAAGCGCTGCCACCTGTCCACCCACTCGTCCAGCAGCCCCGCCCGGACCGTGTAGGTACGGATCTGCACAGTCCTTGCCATACCCGCCACCTCATCCGTGCCGCATTCCAAGGCGCTACGCCATCGACCCTAGCCGAAGCCGCAGAAGCAAGCCGGGCACACGGTCCAGCACCGGCGGCGTCGGGCAGCGCGGCGAGGTGCTCCTCCCCGGACGCCACCCGCCATCCTGTCTGCCATCGACCCGCCCGCCGGGGAGCGGGCCGCCGCCCGGCCCGCCACGGCCTGCGGACCTCGACGGCTCGTACGGGCGTTGGCGGGCCGGGCGGCGGTCTGCTCGGCTTGCCCGGGTCGATGGCAGACAGGATGGCCTACCGCCACCACCGGCAAGCTGGCTGCCGCAAACGGCCTCCGGCCCATCCTGGAGCCGGAGCGCCCCCGCCGGAGGCGCAATGACCCCAACCCGCAGGTCGCGCGACTCGACGACGCAGCCGAAGCTCTCCCCCACATCGGGCCTGGTCACGCCAACGCGCCCGGGCGCCGGGCAAACGACGAACCCTGGCCGGCGCGTCGGAGCCGACCAGGGTTTGGTCAGGAACTGCAGATGTTGAGCATGGTCTGTAGCGCGGACTTCTCCGACGACTGCAGCCGCAGGCTCCAGTTGTACTTCACCGTGATCCACATCTTGCTGTAAGTGCACCGGTACGACGACAAGGACGGCTGCCACGTGGAGGGGTCCTGGTCACCCTTGGACTGGTTGACGTTGTCCGTCACCGCGATCAATTGCGGGCGGCTCAGATCGTTGGCGAAGCTCTGCCGGCGGCTGGTCGTCCAGGAGTTGGCTCCGGAGCGCCACGCCTCGGCGAGGGGCACGACGTGGTCGATGTCGACGTCAGAGGCCGCCGACCAGGTCGCGCCGTCGTACGGGCTGTACCAACGGCCCGAGGTCGCTGCGCAAGAACTGTCGACGACGACGGAGACGCCGTCACGCTTGAGGACCTGCTCACGGGTGTTGCAGCTGCCGCTGATGGTGATCCAATGCGGGAACAGGTCGCGCGAGTAACCGCTGGTCGATCCTTCGGTGGCCACGGTCAAGGCGTTGAGCTGTGACTGCGCGGTCGCCTTCGATGGAATTCCCGGCGGTGTCGCCGAGGCGGGCGGGGCGCCCGCGACCGAGAACACCGCGCCGGCGAGGACGGCGATCGCGATCGCGGCGGAACGCAAACGGCGGCGTGCGAGTGGAGCATCGGTTGTCAGTTGCGGCATGCGGGCCTCCATAGCGGCACTGATCGGTCGGACAGTCACAGTCATCAATGATGATGGCGGCAGTACGACGGTGATGCGAAGCCCGGACGGCGTTTAAGCGACCCTTCCGCACCGCTGGGTGTAGCAACCTCGCAGCGTCGGGCTACTCGATGACTCTCGACGCACACGGCCTCATTGCGATCCTCGCCCAGCCCGGAGAGCGGGCGCAGCCCGTTGGGTGCGCTGTCAGGGGCGGAGCCGACCACAGCGTTGCGATCCGCGCCCGGTCCGTAGGCCGGGCGCAGCGATGGCGGCGATCTTCCGCTTGGCGCGGTCCTCGTCGTTGCGATCCTCGCCCGGTCCGGGGACCGGGCGCAGCGCAGCGGTCGCAGCGAACATGGTGCGGCTGGTCCGGTCGTGGGGGGGGGGGGGCGGGGGGGGGGGGGGGGGCGGCCCGGCGGCGGCGAACAGCCACCACAGCAG
>NZ_JBNCKP010000038.1:10701-40519 GCF_049841575.1 Micromonospora sp. DT201
CGGGGGGGGGGGACGGGGCGCAGGTGAGGGCCCCGCCCTAACTGGGTGGGGGGGGTCGGGTCGTGCGGCCCCGGGTCCGGGGACCGGGCGCAGCACGACCGCTGAGCTGAACGCCGGCATCCTGCTCCAGTTGCGATCCTCGCCCGGTCCGGGGACCGGGCGCAGCTCCGCGCCATCCGCACCCTGATCGACGCCAACCCCGCGTTGCGATCCTCGCCCGGTCCGGGGACCGGGCGCAGCAGTTACCTCCGGGGCGGATCACGAGCAGGGACACGTCGTTGCGATCCTCGCCCGGTCCGGGGACCGGGCGCAGCGGGTGGCGCCGGCGCCGGCCTGGTTGACCACGTCGTCGTTGCGATCCTCGCCCGGTCCGGGGACCGGGCGCAGCGCGGCACCGCGGAGCTTGCCAGCTTCAACCCGGCGTTGTTGCGATCCTCGCCCGGTCCGGGGACCGGGCGCAGCCGATGCCGCCCTGATGCCTGGTCCAGGTCTGCACGGCGTTGCGATCCTCGCCCGGTCCGGGGACCGGGCGCAGCCTGACCATGTCCCGCATGGGCTTCGCGGCCTTGTCCCAGTTGCGATCCTCGCCCGGTCCGGGGACCGGGCGCAGCTCGTTCCGCTACAGACTAGACAGCTCGTGACCTGCGGGTTGCGATCCTCGCCCGGTCGGGGGACCGGGCGCAGCTTGCCCCACTCGCCGCAGATGTAGGCGATGTTCTCGTTGCGATCCTCGCCCGGCCCGGGGACCGGGCGCAGCGACCAGGCGATCCGTGCCCTGATCACCTCGACCGACCGGTTGCGATCCTCGCCCGGTCCGGGGACCGGGCGCAGCATCCTCCGGCGGGGCGGACGGGTCGTGATCCTTGACCGGTTGCGATCCTCGCCCGGTCCGGGGACCGGGCGCAGCTGCCATCCACGGCTGTCGCCTTCGTTGACCCACACCCGTTGCGATCCTCGCCCGGTCCGGGGACCGGGCGCAGCTGCCATCCACGGCTGTCGCCTTCGTTGACCCACACCCGTTGCGATCCTCGCCCGGTCCGGGGACCGGGCGCAGCCGACAGGTTCGCCTGCCCTTTCGCCGTCGCCGACGAGTTGCGATCCTCGCCCGGTCCGGGGACCGGGCGCAGCGGCAGGCGGCCCGTCGGGGCTGATGGTGATCCCGTCGTTGCGATCCTCGCCCGGTCCGGGGACCGGGCGCAGCGAGTGACCCACATGCCGGCCGTGGTGCCCAGGATGACGTTGCGATCCTCGCCCGGTCCGGGGACCGAGCGCAGCTCCCACTCGGACATGGCCCGGCGGAGCTTTAGGCACCATTTGCGATCCTCGCCCGGTCCGGGGACCGGGCGCAGCCGGCAAGCCCGAAACCGACACCGCACGGCGAGCACGCGTTGCGATCCTCGCCCGGTCCGGGGACCGGGCGCAGCCGGCCCCGATCATTCGGCGTGCGGCCCGGCCTTAAGATGTTGCGATCCTCGCCCGGTCCGGGGACCGGGCGCAGCACTGCAACTCCACCCGTGCAAGGTGCAGGGAACTAGGGTTGCGATCCTCGCCCGGTCCGGGGACCGGGCGCAGCACGACAAGCCGATGCGGGTGCTCGGCGGCAAGCCGTGGTTGCGATCCTCGCCCGGTCCGGGGACCGGGCGCAGCACCGCAGCTCAGACGCCGACACCTCGTCGGCGGCCAAGTTGCGATCCTCGCCCGGTCCGGGGACCGGGCGCAGCTGGCGACAGCCGTCTGAGGTTCTAAACTGGCGTTATTAGTTGCGATCCTCGCCCGGTCCGGGGACCGGGCGCAGCGCTCGACGGCGTCACCGGCACAGTCGGCACCGTCGTCGTTGCGATCCTCGCCCGGTCCGGGGACCGGGCGCAGCGATAGACCGGCTAGGCGCGTTGCAGCGGGCACCCGGTTGCGATCCTCGCCCGGTCCGGGGACCGGGCGCAGCCAGCACCATGGCCGCGACCGCGGGCAGCACGACAAGGTTGCGATCCTCGCCCGGTCCGGGGACCGGGCGCAGCCTGGCTTGAGCGACGCCGTCGGGTCGGCGCCGTCCATGTTGCGATCCTCGCCCGGTCCGGGGACCGGGCGCAGCTCGGAAAGGTGCAGGCGGTGCAGCACCAAACCAACGGGTTGCGATCCTCGCCCGGTCCGGGGACCGGGCGCAGCGTCAGGGCCCCATGTGCCGACCGCGTCGGGTAGGTCGTTGCGATCCTCGCCCGGTCCGGGGACCGGGCGCAGCTCCATCGGGTCGGTGGCGGATCGAGTTGGCCGTAGCGGTTGCGATCCTCGCCCGGTCCGGGGACCGGGCGCAGCCACACCGTTCAGGATCGACACCACCGCCCCGCCGATTGTTGCGATCCTCGCCCGGTCCGGGGACCGGGCGCAGCGTGTCGGCCAAGCCGTCGGGGATGCGGTCGGTGGAAAGTTGCGATCCTCGCCCGGTCCGGGGACCGGGCGCAGCGCAGGTGACGCTGGCTGAGCTGCCGGAGGTGAAGAGGTTGCGATCCTCGCCCGGTCCGGGGACCGGGCGCAGCGCTCCACGTAGCGGGCCGCCGAGGCGAACATGCTCCGGTTGCGATCCTCGCCCGGTCCGGGGACCGGGCGCAGCTACCTCGACGCCCCCGACGGGGCGGTAGTCGACGGGATGGTTGCGATCCTCGCCCGGTCCGGGGACCGGGCGCAGCTTCGGAATTCCTGGTACATCCGAACGTTGGTTCCGGCGTTGCGATCCTCGCCCGGTCCGGGGACCGGGCGCAGCTTTGCTTCAGGCTGTAGATCACCAGCCCGGAACAATCGTTGCGATCCTCGCCCGGTCCGGGGACCGGGCGCAGCCCGTGTCCCCGAATTCCGACAACCGGTCCCACCAGGGAGTTGCGATCCTCGCCCGGTCCGGGGACCGGGCGCAGCTCGGACGTCCAGACCCGGACGGCGATCACCGCGTCTTTGTTGCGATCCTCGCCCGGTCCGGGGACCGGGCGCAGCGAGCCGCGTACGCAAAGAGGCGCCCTGCCCGGGGCCGGTTGCGATCCTCGCCCGGTCCGGGGACCGGGCGCAGCCGCATCAGGGCGGGCAACGCCACGATGGCCATGCAGTTGCGATCCTCGCCCGGTCCGGGGACCGGGCGCAGCTAATTGCGTCTTGCCCGCCTCGGACGGCCCGATGATGGTTGCGATCCTCGCCCGGTCCGGGGACCGGGCGCAGCACTGGGACGACCTGCGCGGTTTCGTGCTGGGTGTGGAGTTGCGATCCTCGCCCGGTCCGGGGACCGGGCGCAGCTACTGCTCCGGCACCTGGAAAGGTCCCCACGGCTAAGTTGCGATCCTCGCCCGGTCCGGGGACCGGGCGCAGCTCTGGTCTTTCCGGGACTAGCGGCCCAGTGCGGCGTCGTTGCGATCCTCGCCCGGTCCGGGGACCGGGCGCAGCCTGCAACAAGCAGATCGACAGCGAGCGAGGCAGCGCCTTGCGATCCTCGCCCGGTCCGGGGACCGGGCGCAGCTACCGGATGCTGGTCGACGGCAAGACGGCAGAGGCGCTTGCGATCCTCGCCCGGTCCGGGGACCGGGCGCAGCCTGGAGTAGGCCCAGGATCGCGGGTCGGTAGTCGACTGTTGCGATCCTCGCCCGGTCCGGGGACCGGGCGCCCGGTCGACCCGGTAGACGTTGCGATCCTCGCCCGGTCCGAAGACCGGGCGCAGCGCGACCGTGACTGTGTAGTACACGGGCGCCGGCGGTGTTGCGATCCTCGCCCGGTCCGAAGACCGGGCGCAGCGCGCCGCCCATGACCACCACCCGCACCGGCCGGGCCCGTTGCGATCCTCGCCCGGTCCGAAGACCAGGCGCAGCGTTGCCGCCGCGCAGCGCGGTGACAACGGGGATAAAGTTGCGATCCTCGCCCGGTCCGAAGACCGGGCGCAGCTCGGTGGTGTTGTTGACCCTGCCGTCGATCGTCATGTTGCGATCCTCGCCCGGTCCGAAGACCGGGCGCAGCCCTGGGAGAGCAGGTACAGCACGTCGGTGGAGGTCACGTTGCGATCCTCGCCCGGTCCGAAGACCGGGCGCAGCGTGGCCAACTCGGAAGGCGAGCACGCCTACTACTGGGAGTTGCGATCCTCGCCCGGTCCGAAGACCGGGCGCAGCACGACCAGCCCGGCGCCGATCCGCGCGTTGAGTCGCCGCTGTTGCGATCCTCGCCCGGTCCGAAGACCGGGCGCAGCCCGTGAGGTCGACGCGGCGGGCGGGCACCCGGGAGTGGTTGCGATCCTCGCCCGGTCCGAAGACCGGGCGCAGCTGGCGGAATCGATATGGAGAAGCCGGAGGAGCCGGAGTTGCGATCCTCGCCCGGTCCGAAGACCGGGCGCAGCGCGGAGCCTGGAAAGGCACCCACACTTCCGCGCCCGGTTGCGATCCTCGCCCGGTCCGAAGACCGGGCGCAGCGCCGGGAGCGCCCGCCGCTACTCATCGCGGTTTTTGACGTTGCGATCCTCGCCCGGTCCGAAGACCGGGCGCAGCGACGCGAGCGTGTGACGCTTCCCACCGACGCTCACCTCGTTGCGATCCTCGCCCGGTCCGAAGACCGGGCGCAGCTCACGGCGGAAAACCTCCGGTTGGCCCCCGGCACCGGAGTTGCGATCCTCGCCCGGTCCGAAGACCGGGCGCAGCGCGGAGCAGGCCCGGACGGCGCAGCAGGTCGAGGACGGGTTGCGATCCTCGCCCGGTCCGAAGACCGGGCGCAGCAGTTGCTCATCAGCATAGATTCATCAACTTCGAGCACCACCAGGCACTCCGCTCAGGCGAAAGTTACCGTTATCGCCCGATTTTTGAGTTCGGAACCCCAAGCTCAACCCGCCATCGCCAGAGGTTCCTAGATCAACTGATTCCCGCGCCCTAGTGGGACAGCTCGGCGACACCGCCGAGCTGCCGCCATCGCGGCACGGCGATCCGCCGGACGATAGTCCGGCTTGCTGGTCCGCGAACGCGACGCCGTGCACCGCCGACTGAACGTGCCCGCAGTACCTTTTGATCACTGAAATGTCCGCGAAAAATTGAACATGGATGCATGGCCGTTCAGACCTCCTCGGCAGCGGCCTGTACCTTAAGCACGGAGAGCTGACTTGCGCCCTAGAAGGATCACCCGCGTCGATCGGAATTGCGGCCAGCTCGATCGATGCGTCGGCAAGCGTTAACTCGATGGGCGATCAGGTCGAGCACGGGCATCGGATCGAGTAGGTCAGCGACGTCATTCTCCGCCCGAGGCAGGCGAGGACCCGTCGCAGAGAGCAGGTCATCACCTGGGCCGGTCGAGGTTCGGATACGGTACGCGGGACGTTCGACACTACTCCACCATCAGCTTCTCAACGTCACGTCTTTGCGTCGTTGAGAATGGCCTCCTTGGCGGCGCGGGCGAGGGTGGCTTGGGTGCTCGCGCGGACTCCGAGGCGGTTCATGTGGAAGATCACGTGTAACGCGGTGATTCCGCGGATCCCTCGTGTGAGCTTGCCCGACTCGCGGAGGGTGCGCAGTGCCGTCCCGGTGTCTTCGAAGGTGCTCAGCCAGTCGCTGGCGATGCCGCCCGCGCGAGGTGAGCCGAGCAGGAGGTGGCGGACGTCGGCGGTGAGATCAGTCCACGCTCGAAGGTCCTGGGTGGGTGCTGGGCTCGCCAACGCACCGCGCTGAGCGGCGATTCTGGCCCAAACGTCGCCTTGCTCGTTGATGTCGAGGCCAGCGGCGCGCATGAGCGCAGTGCACAGGATGAGTGCGTGTTCCCGCCGGTCGTCGGGGTTGCTGGTGAGGTAGTCCAGTAGGTGGCGGCTGTCGTGGTGGAACAGGGCGTGGGCGGCGGTCATGCTGGCGGGGCCACCGAACGCGTGGGTTTCCGGTTCGTAGATGTCGTTGGTCCAGTTGACGTTGTCGGTGAGCAGTGTGTGCGCCGGGTCCTCGGTGGATGTTGCTGGGAGGTAGCGGATCCGCCAGGGGCCCTTGCGGATGAACCACCAGGAGCTGATGAGACCTTCGGCTTCAGCAGCGGGTAGCACGCGGGAGAGGTGTTCGACGGCGTGCCTCTCCCGCTGTCCTGCGTCTGGGCCGGGGAAAGCGATGTTTACCTGCTTCCAGGGCGTCTGTTCCATCGGTGCCGTCCGGTCGTTGTGGCGGATTAGCAGAGCAGGAGGCAGGCGTCCCACGAGGTCTTCGTGGTTCCGGTCGCGGCCAAGGCTGCGCCGGATTTCCCGTCGAGGAAGCCTGCCGGTTCGTCGACCGCCGCTGGCGCCTGCTGGTGGAGGCGCTGCAGTGGTGTGAGGGGTATGGGTGTGAGCGCGTCGGCGGCGATGCGGCGTGCAGTCGCGAGGAGTCCGGCAGTCCCGTGGCAAAGGCCGCGGTCCGTGAGTTGACCGAGCTGGGTCGGGTCGTTCAGGCAGGCGATGAGCGCGCTCTCGGCAAGGTGTTGGCGTGTGGTGTCGCCGAGGGCGAGCGCGGTGAGTTGCTGGGCGCGGGCGATGCCGGGTGTGCCGTAGCACCAGGATGGCCGGAGCGGTCCGCGCTGGCTTGGGTCGCCGCGGCGGAGGCCGTCGAGTGTGATGGTCTGTGGCCACCATGGGCCGGTGCTGGTGTGGCGTTGCCAGGCGTCGAGCCACTGGCAGATGCGGTTGATCGCCTGGGTGTGTCCGTCGACGGTGATGCCGTCGCAAATTGTGAGCGCCAGGAGCGCGAGCGGGCCGGTGATGCCGTGGGCGATGCCGTGGTTGCTGTGGCCTCCGGCTGGTCCCGGCGCGTTGCGGTGGGGTCCGTGCGGGCACCACCAGCCGGGGAGCCCGCCGATGGGTTCGGTGAGTCGTACGAGGTAGGTCAGTACCTCGCGGAGAAGTTCGAGGTCCCCGATGCGGCGCAGGGCGACGCCGAGGCCAGCCAGGCCGCGGATGAGGTCAAATTCGGCGTACGGCGGCTGTTGGCGCTGGTCGATGCGGCGGTGAGCGCTGTGTAGTCGACGGCGGGTCACCGTGGCGGTCCCGGCGGCAGCGACGGCTTGGGCTCGGGTGAGCGCGGGTTGGTCGGACGCGGCGAGGACGAATGCGAGCGCGGGTACGCCGTAGTAGAGGCTGGCGTTGTCGGTGACGCTGACGCCGCCGGCGGTTGCCTGCTCGAGCAGGGCGTGCGCCGCCTGCCACCTGCCGGTTTCGAGGTGCCAGAGGGCGATGCCGACTGCCCCATCGGCGAGTGACTGTCCCTCGGTCATGACGCGCCGCGGATGAGAGTGGTGTGGGCGACGGCGCGGGCGAGGCGGAGGCAATGCCGTTCGGATGCGAGGTCGACCCCGATCATGCGGGCGTGGTGCAGGTGGAGCAGATCAGCCAGCACCTGATCCGGATCGAGACCGTCTCGGTCGACAAGCTTCCGGTAGGCAGCAAGCGCCGCTGTCAGGTCGTCATCTCGGCGGGATCGGCGGGCGTGACCGAGCTGGGTGGGGTCCAGCCGCGGGCCGCTGTGGTGCGGCACATGCTCGGATATCCACCCCGCCCCGTCGCCGGTGAAACCGTGGGCAATGGTGATCATGTTGGCGGCGGTGGTGGCGTGCCGGTCGTCGTTCAGCGTCGCGAGGACGGCGCGGGAGTCGGCGGCGAATACAGCTTCGGCTGCGGCGAGGGTGGGTCCGGTGCCGTGGCGTGTCTCGGGTCGGTAGGTGGCCAGGCTGTAGTCCGCCAGGAGGCCTTGCTCGTCGAGCCGTTCAGCCCAGGCGGCAACGTCCCGGGCAACGTCGGCGAACTGGTTGGCGTCGCCGAGTGGGATGCGCAGCCGCAGGTGGGGTTCCGGGTTGGGGTAGCGCAGGAACCACCAGCCAGCCGGTAACGCCTCGGGTCGCTTGGATAGGTCGGCGAGGATGCGCTCGCTCCGGCCAGTAAGCCGGGCGTCTAGCCAACGCGACTGACCAGGACGGTGTTGCAAGGTGCTGGCGGGCCGCGATGGTCGAGGAGACAGTTCTTCGCGCGGTGGCGTGCGGGTAAGGGTGAGCAGGAGTTCGGCGGGTCTGTCGTCGATCCAGCCGGCCCGTCCGGGCGCCTCGGTGAGCGTGGCACGTCTGTGCCTGCCAAGGTGGCTGCGCAGCACCGCCAGGTGGGCGGTCTCATCCAGGTCGAGGCGTAGCCATGCGTCACCGCTGCCAAGGAGTACGTCTGCGGGTAGCCGGTGCTGTTCGCGGTGGCGCTGCCAGGCCTCTCGCCACTGGTGCCACGGCATACCGCGCCCAGGTAGTGCTGCTGCGGTGATGATCCAGCGGGCCGGGTGCAGGATCGACCGGCCTCGCCGTACGCGTGGCAGGAACGGCAGGCCGTGGCAACGGCCCCAGTCGAACGGGACGCACGGTGCCGTCCACGCGATGGGGATCTCCGTCAGAAACCGGACGATCGGCTGCTGGAGCGTCGGCAGCTGCAGGCAGTTGAGCAGCATGGGCTCGACGGGCCGTCCTGTCGTGCGCGACACGAGCCAGAGCCGTTGACCGTCGCCTGCGACGGCCAGGTCCGCGAGAGTCCATCGCGGATCAGGGTGGAAGTCGCCGACGGGCAGGACGGGCAGCAGCTCGGGAGCGCGGGCGAGTGCGGCTAGCCGGTTGCCCAGTGGAGGGCCGGAGATCTGTACCGCGTCCGCGCCGGGCAGGGCCGTTGGCAGGTGGGTGTAGACGTTAGAGAACAGCGCGCGTTCGGACGGGGTGAGCAGGTGCAGAAATCGGGCTGCTGCGGTGCCTGCGTGGCGGGCGCCGCTGACGACCGTGAGCGTGAAGTCGCCTCGGTCGAGGTCCCGGAGCGTAGCCGCGGCGAGGGTGAACTGAAGTTCGGTGTGCGGGACCGGAGGCCGGTCGTCGTCACCGCGCAATTGGTCGATGAGCTCGGCGTCGAGCACCACCTCGGCGCAGTTCTGCAGGGCCGCACGCTGGGCGAGTTCCGCGAGGAGAACGTCGCGGGCAGTCAGTTCCGCCGGGTCGCGGCGCAGCGAGCCGCGGTAGCCGGCGGGAAAGCCCAGGACGCGCAGAACATCGTGCAGCGGTACGGCCGCGCCTGGTCCCCAGCGTTCGATGAACGCGGAGTGGTAGGCAGTCCAGCCCGGAAGGCGCGGCGCCACGCTGACGAGCGCCGCTACCGCCTCGCACGCCTCACGCACCACGGCCGGTGGCAGAGTCACGGAGCAATCGACGCGAAGGTCAACCTGAGTGCGGTCGCCGGGCTCGGGCAGGTCGATGTACTGGCTGAGGTGGGCTGCGGGGTCGGTCACCGTTACCGGCGGGCGGACCTCGGACACGAGGACCCCAGCAGCGACGAGCGCCGCCAATAGCCGCTCGGCATCCGCGGTGCCGTCCGGCAGCCCTGTGCTCGTCCGATCGGTCATCCGAGCCGTCAAGTCGGCGAACGCGATCGGTGAGCGGGCGAGTTGCACCGCCCGACGTACTGGGCCGGTGAGATCGACTTCCACGTCGCAGATCCGGTCGCCGTCGGTGTAGCCGCAGGGCACCACCCAGGCCCCGCCGCGCGGATAACCGATCGGGTTAGTCACGACCGCAACCGTGCGGACCGTGTGCAGGTCTCGTTCCGCACGGGATGCGTGCTCGGCGATGAACCCGCCGTCGGGGCGCTTCACCTCGCAGTGCTCCGCACCCCAGCTGACTGCCGCGTGGGGGCCAAGCTGCACCGGAGCGACCCCGGCGAATCGGCCAAACGGAGTCGCCCGCGTCGTCCACCTGAGCAGGTATCGGACTGTCGCCTCCACCAGGCGGCGCAGCCTCGGCCCGGTCGCGCCGTGACCGGTGAGTACACGGGTGATCTGGTCAGTCAGCTGTGGAGCGGCGTGGGTAACGGCGGCGGCGAACCCTGGTAACGCCCATGTCTGCTGCAGCCAAAGCCGCCACTGCTCGGGCTGCTCGGAGGTCAGGTCGGGGCATCTCGGTGGCGACAGATCGGAAGGGTAGGTAGCCGCTCTGATCAAGGCTGCTTGCGTAGCTTGATACATCGCGCGCTCCGAGGCTCGGCGTTACCTAAAGGGGATTCGGTGGTGGGGCCCGACCTCGTGGAGGTCGGGCCCCTCTGCAGCTCGCAGTTGTTACTTGCCGGTGCAGGCGTTCGAGCCGGTGTTGCCCGAGCCGCAGCCGTCGTCGGTGGCCGTCGCGTACGCACTCAACGCGGGGCCGGCGTCGACCAGCCGGAGGTTGAGCTCGCCTTCCACGTGTTCCTGGCCGACCTCGTACTCGTCGAGCTCCATCAGGGCTCCCTTCTTTAGATGAAGGCCAGGACGATGCGGCTGTGCCGCTTGTCCACGGCCGTCCCGGCTGGCAAGTCGCCGTCGGGGGTCTGCGCGGGCAGGACGTGCAGCGCCGGCGCGGGGCAGCCGGCGGCCACCCAGGCCCGCATGTGCTTGACCAATCGCCGGGCCGCCCCAGCCGCTGCGACAGTCGCAGCGCCGTGGGCGTACGCGCCCAGATCGAACGCGTCGCCGGTCCACCGCAACTCCGACCGGTAGGCGAACGTGTCGTCGTGCAGGACAGCGGGAGTCCCGAACCGCCACGACGGCGCGACAACGCCGGACGAGATAGCCGCGTCCTGTGCGGTCAGGACCACGAACTCCTGTCCCGAGGCGGCGATGCGGGTCGCGAGCCACAAGTCCAAGTCCGCCAAGACGGTAGGAGGCGGCAGGCTAACTCCGGCCCATGCCTCCTGCCGGGGCGTCTCGAGCAAGCCGTCGAGGCGCTGGGAGTCAAGCTGCTGGCCCTCATCGAGCCGCAGGTGGACTCCGTCGGCCACGTCGACGTACTGCACGTCGTACGCCCCGTCGCCCTGCACCGGCACGAACCCGCACTGCCGATCGCTCACGCTGACCAGGCCGACACCGGCACGGCGCAGCGCCCACGACCGCGTCATCCCGAACGTGCGCAGCGGCACCACCAAAACGCCATTGTCGGTGAGCTGGTCGCACCACGCCGGCGGGATATCCCACGCCCCAGCGGTGACGATGATCAGGTCGTAGCGGCGGCCGGGCTCAACAGGATGCTCAGCGTCGGCGCACATGACTTTGACGTCGGCGTAGCCCGCCGATGCCAGGCACGCGACTGCCCGGTCGGTCACGTCTGGGTCGATGTCCACCGTGGTCACGGAACCGGTCGCGCCAACGAGCTCCCGCAGCAGCGAGGCGTTGTAGCCGCCGCTACCGATCTCCAGAACGTGACGGCCGCGCAGACCGCCCAGCGCGTCAGCCGCCTGGCCGAGCATCTCCGCGATGAGGAACGGCGCCGACACCGAGCTGATGTTCTCCTCACCGCGCCGCTTCGTGATGACCGCCCTGTTTTCGTACGCCTCCTGAACAGGAAGGCCCGGCGTGAACAGCTCTCGAGGTACCGTCCGCATCGCAGCCTCCACCTCAGGCCGCAACGTCAAGCCCTTGTCGGCATGATCATTTGCCAGCTGATCGACCATCGCTTGGCGCAGAACTTCGCTGTTTATGGTTCCGACGCTCATGAACGTCCCCTCCGACGTATTCGAGCCGCTACGGCTCGCGGCGGCTCTGTGCATGCAACGAACATCCGGCGCGGAACCACCCCGAGCGAGTCGCGCTCTCGGCTGCGGGCCGGGAGGTGACATCGACGGTGCCCTCCGCAGAACCTGCGGAACTCACGGATCCGAAGTCATCGCTCCGTGCGCCCAGACTCTCCTAGTGCGCAGCCGCTGGGAATGCCGACTTGCGGTCCGACCTTGTGTGCCGACCTTCGGTCCGACTTAACGCTGAGCTACACGCCCCGTCGGGCGCGAGAGTTCTCATACCCCTGCTCACCTCGAACAAGAGCTTCGGCGAATGGGGCCAGGTCTTCGGCGACGAAGTCCTCGCCACTGCCATCCTCGACCGACTCCTGCACCACTGCGACGTCGTCGCCATCAACGGACCCAGCTACCGGCTCAAGAACCGCCTCACCGCCATCGACGGCCAAGCCAACGTCGCCTGAGCCCGGGGCCAGGCCACAGTCATGCTTTTCGAAGACGAGGACCTCGGATCCTGGAGAAGACCACCGCGTCAGCGCGACGGCCCGGAAACGACAGGAAGCTGCGCAGCACACCTTCCTGCTCGAAGGCAGCCGCAGTGAGAACCCGTCGGGACGCCTCGTTGTCCGGCTCCACCCACGCCTCCACCCGCTCCATGCCCGCGATGTCCAACGCCCACGAAGACACCTTCCTCACCGCACGAGTGGTGATTCCTAGCCCCCGCGCCGACGGGATGAGCCAGTAGCCGAGACCAGCCACCCCCGGCTGCGGCCGAAGCATGAGCACGACCGAACCGAGCGCTTGATCAGTCACCGCATCAGCGATCGCAAGTGAGACACCCTCACCGCTGTCGACTCGACTCCATTGCCGAGCGATGAACGCCCGTCCCGCATCGACCGAGAACATCCCCGGAACCGTCGTGGCCTCGACAATTCTCGGATCCTGGGCTGCGGCTCGAACACAGTCCAGATCATCTTCCCGCCAACGACGAAGACGAACAGCACCATCAGCAAGATCATCAGCAGGGTAGGTCAACGGCACCGAACCAAGCTACGCCACAAGCCGCCCCCGGTAGTCTCCGCCGACGCCGCCCCAGCCCGATTGACCTTCCGAACAGCCTGGCCACGCTCATCCGTACCTACCTGGGGACACAGAGTCGTACGCCGACAGCGGCAGGTGCGTCCATGCTTGCGCGGCGTGTCGGAGTGGGGTGAGGCGCGCCTCGCGCAGGTCCCCGTAGGCGACCATGTCACCGCCCGCGAATGTCGAACCGGGCGGGGCTAGCCTGATCGCTGTAGCGATAGTCCCTAGCGCAGTCGTCGAGAGCCGCTCTCCGCGTGACGGGTCTTGTTGTGCCTGGCGGGTAGCGCCAGCCGGTGATCAGCAGGTGTCCGGCTGCGAGCCTTATTCCGCGCTACGCGCGGAGGCGTCGCATGCGGGACGTCAACGAGTCCGCGTGAGCCGCGACTTCGACCACTCGGAAGCCGATCGGTATGAGGTCGGCATGGACCACTTCCAACGCCCGAGACGGGTCAGTTCGCGGCACAGCGACGACAAGCTCGTCGACGGCATGCAGGTGCGGTCGAAGCACGGCGGCGTGCTCGTGCCCGACTATGAGCATTTTTCGGGCACCGGCTTCGTAGGCGCCTGACAGCCACTGCGAAAAGCCGATGCCAATGTCGGCATCGCCGGGTAGTGCAAAGTGCGCGCTAGCGTGACCTCCCGGAACACCCTCGTCGACGGTCTTGCCCTCAAGGACGAGGTCCGCGTTAGCGCGACGGTTGAGCAGGAGCCGTTCTTCTGCGGCCGATTGATGTCCACCTTCCACTGCAAACGCCCAAGTCAGGTACGGCCTTCGGCGCACGGTTGCGGTCAACCACGGCTCAAGGACGGTCAGGGCTTCGTCGGGCAACACGTCGGTCTCGACCTCGATGCCTGCGGCGGCGAGCATCGAGGCGCCACCTACACCGCGGGACGTTGGGTCCATGATGGCGATGACGACCCGGGAGATACCGGCGTTGATCAACTCCTGCCGACACGCTGGTGTGACGCCGACGTGGTTGCATGGTTCAAGCGTGACGACGGCTGTACCGCCGCGAGCCGCATCTCCCGCCGCGTTGAGAGCGTGTGCTTCAGCGTGCGGCTCCCCTTTACGGCGGTGAAATCCCGCGCCCACCACCGTTCCGCGCCGGTCCAGGATCACGCACCCGACGGGCGGGTTCGGGCTCGTGGTACCTAGCCCAAGAGCGGAGAGGGTGATGGCCTGCCGCATCGCGGACAGTTCGAGGTCTGAGGCCATCAGGCAGTCTCAACAAGGTCGTCAAGGAACGCACGAACGTCGGCCAATTGACGGTGCTCGTCAATAGCCGAGCCGATCTGGCTGAGTTGATGCAGGATCCGGCGCGCGCCTGCTTGGCGGGCGATCGGTAGCGCGATGTGGGCCGTGGCAGCAGCTTGCTCGGGTTGGTCAGCCGCTACATGGGCGGCAGCTTTGGTCAGAAGGGCTGCAGTGAAGTCCTGCCGGTAAAGCGATGGGATCGACGGCAACGCGGCATCGAGAACCGCGATGGCCTCGTCCGGTCGGCGCCCGATCCTCAGGCAGGTGCCTCGGTGAACCTCGATGTAGCCACTCGTGCAGTAGGAGGCGTGCTCGCCTTCAGGCTTGCCTGGACGGCGGTCCGTCGCCCACTCGTGCGCGCTGTCCAGGAGCTGCATGGCCTTGTGGTGCTCGCCAACGGTCGCAAGCGCATGGGCATGCTGGACGCGAAGTGCCGCCCGCACCGGGCTGGGCACCTTCTTGTCTTGGAGCATTGCGGCTTCAGCCTCTTCCACGGCGCGGTGCGGCTTTCGGGCAATAAGCCAGTGCTGGCTGCTGCGGTACGTCGCCCAGGCCGTCATGGTCGGATCAGCAATCTGCTCCGCCCAGACGAGCGCCTTCCGGGTCCACTGCTGCGCGGTTGGTGCGTCGTTGAGGGAGTGGTTCAGCCATGCCGCCGACTCGGCGTACTGGGCAGCGAGCCGCACGAGGCTGGGGCGAAACGGCGATGGCGCCTCGTTGAGAAGCCGGTCGAGCAGCATGAGCTGTGCTGTGACCCCGATCAACGCATACTGCGGTCCGAACAGCTTGTCGTTCTGGACCAGCAGGTGCCACTGAGCTCGCAGCTGATAGATCGTCTCATCCCAGCTTCCCGGCATCGGCTGCTCGATGCTGTGGTTGGCGGGACTGGTGACATCGGTACGCCGGGGACTATAGAGGTCGAGTTGGCCGTCGCTGGCGGCACCGAGAACGTGGCGGAGGGCGGCGCGACGCTCTTCGCTTGGCCAACGATGCTCGCCGCGTTCGAGCTTGCCGATCCAGCGAGAGTCGACGTAGTGCGCGGTGAGGACCCTGCCGGGGTAGAGCTCGTCAAGAGCGGCGTTGACGGCGTCGGCCAGCTCGCTGCGCGACATGAATTGGCCTGTTCGCCGAGGTGAAGCTAGACGCCGGCGGGCGTCGCTGAGCAGAGTGTTCGGGCTGATTACCGTATCCGGGTGGCGGGGCACTACCGGTCCCGGCGCGTTCGCAGGTGAAGACCGAGCCCTTCGTCGCCATCACCTCTGGGCCGCCAACCAAGTTCGACAACGGAATCGGGATGACGTGACATTGGCTCCCCCTTTCACGTCCACCCGTAGCGGGCGCTTTCCTGCTGCTGGTCGGCTACTCGAAGCCATGTGGATTCGACGTCCAGGATGCCAACATCGGGCCCAGAGAGCCACAGTTCCATTGGGATCGAGCCCTCGAGTCGAAAGCCGAGCCACACCGCATAGCGCTGCAGCGCACTCTGGCCAGGATCAACGGCTGAACTTGCCGGCCCGGAGGCCGCTGGTGAAGGCGCTCCAAGTGGCGGGGCGGAATTCCAGTATCGGGCCGGGGAGGTCCTTCGAGTCGCGCACGCCGACGGTGCCGTCGACGGCGTCGGCGACCTCGACGCAGTTGCCATCGTCGCTGCGGGTGGACTTGCGCCATCTCGTGTATCGCGAGGTCATGCGGAAACTCCTTCTACGGGTGACAGCTCCTGCGCCGCGGCACGGAGCAGATGAATGCTGATGTCAGGTGCAAGTGCGGCGGCCTTCAGCCGGCTGTGCAGGCTCAGATAGGGCTGGACCTCATCCGGCTCGGTGTAAATCAGATCACTCGTCAGCGTGTCGACGGCGACAGCCAGGGAGTCCGGCGTGTCGCGATAGCGGTAGATCGAGTACGCGGACCTGGGCGCGCTGTGGCCCTTGATGGAGGCGTCGATCGGTAGCACCCGGACGGTCACGGTTGGGTGTGCCGCACAGACCGCGACGATGTGCCTGAGCTGGTCGGTGACGATGTGTGGGTCGGCGGCACAGCGCCGGATCGCTATCTCATCGAGCACGACGTCGTAACGTGGCCCATCGATGGCGAGCAGCAGTTGCTGTCGGTAAGCCCGGGCGGCGACCGCTGCGGCGGGGTCGAAGGTCTCGGCGTGACGGGCAGGGTCGCTGCGCAGCCGAGCATCGGCAAACGCCGTCGTCTGGAGCAAACCAGGAACCAGCGCCAGGGCGTACTCGGTGATGGTTCTTGTGCCGCTCTCCAGGTCGGCGTAGGTGGCCTGCCGGGCACCCATCCGTTCCGCGTCGGCCATCCACCATCCCCGCGCCCAGCCGTCGGTCGCCGCGTCCATGATGGCTGTCCGCCGGTTGGCGCCAACGGCCAGGTAGTCACAGATCGCGCTGACCAGATCGATGTCGGGGCCGAGGTGCCCATTTTCCAGGGCACTGAGCTGTTGCCGCGGGAACCCAACGGCGCGCGCGAGTGGTTCAGCCGCCAGCCCATGCTCGTTGCGCAGGCGCCTGATCTCGCGTCCAAGCCATCGTCGCCGGACGTACGGACTGGGTCTGGTCACCGGCGGCCTCCACGGCTTCGTCTCAAGTCGGTCGACCATGCGGCCGGCTCGGTGATCTCAATGTAACCCCACCAAACGGGTAAACGATCTTGGAGGCGGTTCCTGCGCAACCATGAATGCGCAGCTCAGAGGGCGGTCGGACCGGAAGTCGGTACACGAGGTCGGACCGGAGGTCGGCATTCCCAGTCGTACAGCATTCCGTGATCGTTGAGTCGCAATCAGTTGTTCGGCAGTGGGTCGCAACCCACCAAGCGGTTGCTCCATCGCCCGTGATCCAGCTGGGGAGGTGCCTGCTCCGGCGCCACCCAGTCGAGCAGGGTGCAGGGCCCGTCGCGTTCCCCCGTGCGGGGCGGTCCCTGCACCCGCCGGACGGGTGCGCGGCCAGGGCCGGGGAGGGCCCGCCGCGCACCCACCCAGTGAGGGGAGATGACGGTGGCGAAGCGAATCAAGTGGTTCGTCCCGGCACAGGACGGTCGGCAGTACCGGCCGTTCGGCATCGACTGCGAAGGCGCGGCGACGCTGTTCGGTCACCACAGCGGATGGAACCGGACCGGCGCCGCCAGCCCCGATCAACAATCCGCTCAGGAGCGCGCCGCCGAAAACCGTGCCTTCTGGACCGCTCTTGGTCCGGTGCCTGCCGACTGGCAAAGAGGTCTCAGCCCGCAGGGTGAAGTGAAGCCGGCACCATGAACGACCCCGGCAATCTGCCCACCGTCGAGCCCGGGACGCTGCTGAGGCTCGGGCCCGACGATTGGTCCTTCGGGCGGGACCTGACCCCTGGCACGCACGTCGACGTCGTCGTCGCCTGGCTCCGCACCGACCTCGCGCACCTCAGCGACAAGTGGCTGTGGGTACGCGGCCACCAACCCCAATGCAACTACCCCAAGGTTGATCTACACCCGCCCTGCATGGAGCTACGCGTCAGCGTCGCCGCGCTACGCCGGATGGCGCAGACGCCGTGACCGGCACCGACGAAAGCGCCCGTCCCGTCGACCGTTTCGAGTCGGCCCGCTTGACGGTGCTCCAGCACGTAGACGCCCGCACCTGCTTCCACTGCAGCGACAACGAATGCAAGCAGCACGCTTGGGCGGTGGAGGAACTCACCCACCACGCCGAGGGCCGACGCCTCCTCTCCCGGCTCGGGCTGTTCCCCACCGCCAATTACTCACTCCCGGAAGGCCAGCTTCGGTGAACAGACCCCCAGGCACGGCCGATGAGCACGCCATGCCCGCCCATAGCGAGCCAGTCCCGCCGCATCGACCGGTGAAAGCCGTCGGTACCGCTGCCGCAGTCTGCCCGCGCATCGCCGACGAGTTCTTCTACATGGCCCACGACGACCAGACCGGCCGGCCCCGGCTCTACGACACTGGACTGGCCTCGGGCCTCGCCGCCGCGCTGCTCATCGAGCTGTACTACGAACGCCGCGTCACGTTCGAGCATGGGAAGGTCTACGTCCTCCATACTTTCCCGCCGAAGGATTGGCTGCAGCACCTCGTCCTCGATCGGTTGATCGCGCAGCCGCAGCACACCGACACCCGGACCTGGCTGACGTTTCTGGCCACCACAGCCTACGAACAGGTCGCCACACGCATGTGGCAGGTCGGGCTTCTTCAACAGCAGCAGGTCATTCGGCTCTGGCGACAGCGCACCATCTACGTGCCGACCGACATCAACACTGCCGCCTGGTCGTGGGCACGACTGTCGCAGCAGGTGCGCAACTACCGCCAGCTCGACCACTTCGACATCGCGCTGGCCGGCCTGACGCTGCATACGCAGCTGGACGCGGCCCTGCTCGACGGCGCGTCGTACAGCGCTCAGGCGCACCTGCGCCAGCTGGTCAATCAATCGTGGCTGCCGCTACGCGACGTCCTCGCCGATCTCAGCAGCGTCATCGGCGCAGGTGTTCTCAGCCACCGCACCTCCTGACGTGCGATTCACAAACCACCCCAGGCGAAAGAGAAACCATGCCCCACTCGAAACCCGACACGGTCACGGCTGTCCTGGCACGTGGCCGACTCGGAATCCCCTCCGTGGTGTTCTTCGTGATCGCCGCGGCCGCGCCACTCACCGTCATCGCCGGTGGAGCAACCACCGGGTACGCCGTTACCGGTGTGACAGGCATTCCCGTGTCGTACCTGGTTGTCGCCGCCGTGCTCGCCTTGTTTGCGGTCGGCTACGTCGCCATGTCCCGGCGGATCGTCAACGCCGGCGCCTTCTACACCTACGTCACCCGGGGACTCGGCCGCCCGGCCGGCGTCGCCGCAGCCATGGTCGCGCTGCTGGCCTACAACGCCATGCAGATCGGCCTGTACGGCGGGTTCGGCGCGGTCCTCGCCCAGTTCCTGCAGAGCCAGTACGGCTGGTGGGACACCACCTGGTGGGGGTGCGCTCTGATCGCCTGGGCCCTTGTCGCCGTTCTCGGTCTACTGCGCATCGACCTGAGCGGCAAGGTCCTGGCGGTCATGCTCGTCGCCGAGTGCGCCGTCGCACTCGTCTTCGACGCGGTAATGGTCGGCCACCCTGCCAGCGGGACGGTCACCTTCGACACCCTCGCCCCGTCGCACATCTTCGCCGCCGGTATCGGTGCCGCACTGGTCACCGCGATCACGGGTTTCGTCGGCTTCGAGGGCACCGTCGTCTTCAGCGAGGAGACGAAGGACCCGCGCCGGACCGTACCGCGCGCCACCTACATCGCCGTGGCGATCACCGGTCTGCTCTACGGCCTGTCGGCGTGGGCCATGTCCGTGGCCAGCGGTCCCGACAGGATCGTGGAAGCCGCTCGCGCGGACGGGACCGATCTGATCTTCAACCTCGTCTCGCCGCACCTCGGCACGAGCGTCATCACCATCGGCCGCGTCCTCTTCATCACCAGTCTGTTCGCCGCGCTGCTGTCGTTCCACCACACCGTGGCCCGGTACCTGTTCGCCCTCGGGCGCGAGCGGGTGCTCCCCACCGCACTGGGTCGGACCAGCCACCGCACCGGCGCACCGAAGGTCGGCTCGATCATCCAGAGCGTCATCGCTGTGGCCGTACTCGTCGGCTACGCGGTGGCGAACGCCGACCCGATCGTGCACCTCTTCTTCTGGGTCACTGTGACCGGTGGCCTCGGCGTTCTGGTCCTGATGACCGTGACCTCTGCCGCGGTGGTCGGCTTCTTCGCCCGGATGAGACACACCGAAGGGCCTTGGCGGGCCGTCGTCGCGCCGCTGATCGCCACGATCGCGCTGGCGGCGATCCTCGCCGTCACCGTGCAGGAGTTCGACACCCTCCTCGGCGTTCCGCCACACTCGCCGCTGCGCTGGCTCTTCCCGGCCACGTACGCCATCGTCGCCCTCCTCGGCGCGGCCTGGGCGCTGATCCTTCGCACCGGCAAGCCGGACGTCTACGACACCATCGGCCTCGGCGCGGAAAGCGCCACCGCGTCCCTCCGCAGCCCTGCCGCCGTCCGCCAACCGGCCTGACTAAAGCCAGGAGTGATCATGACCGACATCAGCACCACCGTGACCGTGCGCCAGGCAGGCCGCTACGACGCGGAGGATTTGATTTCCGTCCTCGCCGAGGCGTTCTTCGACGGACCCGTAGCCGACTGGCTGATCCCCGACCACAGTGACCGCCGCGCCGTCTACCGCCGGTACTTCGAGCTGGTCCTGAACCACGGCCTCGACCACGGCCACGTCGACACCACCACAGACCTGTCCGCCGTCGCGATCTGGTACCCCCGCCTCGAACCCCCGCCCAAAGGCTCGCTGGAACACCAGCCGGAACTGGAAGAGGCCACCGGCGTGTTCGCGCCCAGGTTCAACCTTCTCGACGCGGTGTTTGAGGCCCACCATCCGAGCGAGCCGCATCACTACCTCGCCTATGCCGCGGTTAAGGCGGAACAACAAGGCCGCGGCGTAGGCGCCGCGATGCTCGGCCACTACCACCGCCACCTCGACGCGCTCGGCATGCCCGCCTACCTAGAGGCCAGCAACCTCCGCAACCGCGAGCTGTACCTCCGACTCGGGTACCGTGCCGGGCCTCCGCTGATCCTGCCGACCACTGGGCCGACGATCTGGCGGATGTGGCGCGGACAGCCAGACGCCGCGGCTCCGGCCGCCTTCCCCGCGAGCGGACCCGTGCCCCGCCGGCGGTCCCTGTGACCTCCGCAGCGACCACTCCACCCATACGGCCAGCGAGACCCGGGGATGTGGCCGCTATCGCCACGCTGCTGACCCAATCCCTCGCCGACGACCCGATCGCCGAATGGCTGGTACCCGATCCAACCGAGCGGCGGTCCGTTTTCCAGGGAGTGCTGGCGATGGAAGTCGACCACGCCGTCGACTGGGGCGATGTCGATGTGCTGTTGGACATGAGCGGCGTCGCGGTGTGGCGCCGGCATCCAGCCGAGGACGCGCCCGTCTTGTCGGACCACCACCTAGGTACCTTCACAAGGGGAGCGTTGCCCCGGTTTCAGCAGCTCAGTGCCCTCCTGAACGGCTACCGGTCGGACGCGCCACATCACTGGTTGGCGTGGCTATACGTGGCGCGAGACCGCCGGGGGCAGGGCTTTGGCAGCGCACTGCTCGCCCGTCACCACCAGGTCGTCGACCAGCTCAGGTTGCCTGCCGACGTAGTAGTGACGAGCGAGAACGCCCGGGACTTCCTGCTCTTCCACGGCTACGTCGCCGGAGTGCCGCTGCGTCTGCCAAGCGGACCACGACTCTGGCCACTACGCCGTGTCAACCCGCGCTCAGCCCGATCCGACCACGTCGGTCGAAGTCAGGCGGGAGAACCCGCCTGCGGCGGCTGAAGCGAGCCAACGGCAGAGTGCGGCGGCCGACTGACACGCCCCTCGTGGTGCGTCGGCCGGTAACACATCAGGGCACTCCCCCTCACCACACTCACGGTGGAGATCGTCGTCCAGAGCGCCACGAGGAGCATCGTGTCCACCAGAGAACCCACCCCCAGGACCGCTAGCGTCGAGCAAGTGACCACGCGTCGCGTTGCCTCCGACCTGCGAACCGATCTCATCGACTGGCTACGTGCCGAGGACGTCATCCGCACGTCCGGCGTCGAGGCCGCGATGCGCCGAACCCCGCGACACCTGTTCCTCCCAGGGGTAACACTCAAGCAGGCGTACGCCGACGAGCCCGTTTACACCAAGACGGACGCCTGTGGCACCTCGATCAGCGCGGCCTCGCAGCCGTGGATCGTGGCCACGATGCTCGAACAATTCGACGTACGGCCCGGTCAGCGGGTCATGGGAGCCGGGGCCGGTACCGGATACAATGCGGCCCTCCTGGCAGCCATCGTCGGTGACAGCGGACGCGTGGTCACGATCGACGTCGACGAGGACCTGGTCGACCGGGCCTGCAAGCACCTCGCCGCCGCTGGTGTCGCCAACGTCGATGTCCTGCTCGGCGACGGAGCGCTCGGCCACGCCGAGGCCGCCCCCTACGACCGGATCATCGCCACCGTCGGCGCCTACGAGACGCCGACGGCGTGGCTGGAGCAGCTCGCCCCAGGCGGGCGGCTCGTCGTACCACTGCGCCTGCGCGGGGCCGCCTCCCGTTCCATCATCTTCGAGAGGTACGACGGCGGGTGGCGCGACCAGGGCAGTGAGTTGGCCGTGTTCATGCCGCTGCGCGGTATCGGCGACGACGCCCGCCGACTCGTTCCCCTCGCCCCTGAGCAGGACGTGATCCTGCAGGTGCACAAAGATCAGGAAGTCGATGCCGCAGCACTCGCCGGCGTACTGGAAACCGAGCGGAGCAAGATCTGGACCGACGTGTTCTTCCCGCCGATGGAGCCGTACGAGTGGATGGACCTTTGGCTAGCTTGCCGCCTCGACAACGCCATCATGCGGATGAACGTGCAGGCCAGCGCCGTCCAACGCGGCGCTGTCACCCCGATGTTCAGATGGGGCGCGATGGCGACCACCTGCGGCGGGGCCCTCGCCTACCTGACCACCAGGCCGGCGCTGGCCAGGCCGGACGGCAGCAGACTGTACGAGGTGGGCGTCATCGGCCACGGGCCCGCTGGGCGGGACCTCGCGCACCACGTCAGCGAGGAGATCCGCGCCTGGAATGCCACCTATCGCTCGGGCTCAGTTCGCTTCGAGATTCCCGACGCTCCCGCCCTAGCGGACCCCTCGGTCGGACGCTTCGTCCTCGTGCGCCCGCACCACCCCATCACCGTCACCTGGCAATGATCAGTACCGAACTCTGACCCATCTCTGTCTTCTCTGGGATTGCGCCGTCCTGCAACGCTGAGCACGTTCAGTGTGGTCTCCGAGATTGGATTCGGCGTGCGCCCGCTCTTGCTGCAATTGCCCGCCCTCATCGGTGTTCTCATCGGCGCCCTAGCTACGTACATCGCGACGGCGGCACAGGAGCGCGGTCGTTGGCGCCGGCAGCAGGCGGCCCGCTGGGATGAGCGGCGGATCACTGCCTACTCGGACTACGCACATGCTGTCAAGAAGGTCATCTCAATCTCGGTACGCCTCGCCGCAAAACGGGGCGTTTACGAGGATGACTTCTGGTTCGGTGGGGACGTCGACGAAAGAGATCTGCTCACGGCGGAGGATGAACGGACGACTCGATGGGAAGCAGTGTTGATGCTGGGCGATGACGCGGTAGTCGCAGCCGCCCGGCAGTGGCATCAGGTGACCTTCCGCCTCATACGGCTTGCCTTGGGTCAGCCCAGTGACCTGACATGGAACGAGGCGGTCCGCGCTACTGGTCAGGCGCGAGGCCGCTTCTACACCGCTGCCCGTAGGGATCTCGGTGTGAAGTTCGACGAGTCCTCCGCGCCGTACGAGTGGCAGATGTCCAAGTGGTTGATTGAGAGACCCGAGGATAGGAACAACGCGGTTGCCGGCGATCCGGTCGCCTAAGAGCTCCTAGCGAAATGATGTTGGGGCGCGTCCTCGGGACGCGAGGATCGTTCTGCCTGAACGTGAGTAGGAGTGAGCAGCAGGTCGGAAGGCGCTGGCCGAAGTCACCGGTAGCGTAGGGGCCGGCCTACCGAGGCGAGCAGCTCGTCCAGCAACTCCAGCTCCGCCCACCCGTTTACCGCAATCTGGCCGGATGCATCGACCGTTATCTCTACACGGTCGGGCGTCCGTCCAACAGGATTGAACAGATGCGGGAACCGATCGCTCAGCACGACAAACTCCTGGTTCGTCGAGCCTACCCACGGTCGAACGGTATCGATCCGATCACGGAGAAACGGTCCGGCAACAAGCAGGTCCGTCTCGCCGAGCAGCGCGGCAATATCGCCGCGGCCCGCCTCAATGGCCTGCCGTAGCTGCGCCTCGGTGTATCCCGTGAAGGTCATGATCGATCGGCCAGCGCTCCGTACCGCGCGAGTGACCTTGGACAATGCGGCGGCTTGATCGAACGGTTCGCCGCCGAGCAGGGTAAGCCCGGCAGTGTCGGCCTCGAGGATGCGAGTCACTAGGTCGTCTGTTGCTACCTGTTCGCCGCCTCGGAAGCTCCACATGTGCGGGTTGAAGCAGCCGGGGCACCGGATGGCGCAGCCCTGCACCCAGACCGCGGTTCGCTCGCCCGGTCCCTCCGCTTGAGTTGAGCCAAGGAACCTCGCTACTGACACCACCGCCGAGTTGCTGGTAGGTCGAAGGGCGAGTTCGTCATCAGACATCGAGCACACGGCCGTGGGGTGGTGGCGGCGCCTGGCCAGGCTGCCGCCACTGCGGAGGTGTGCAGGTCAGCAGGTTTCGGAGATGGGCGAACTCGTGCGGTGCAAGATTCGCCACCCCGGCGACCTCCTCTACGCTGCCGAACCCGCGGCGCGCCTGTCGCTCGGCGATCACCCGGTGCACGCGGTCTATGTGGAGGTGCGGAAGCGCAGCGAACTGCTCGAAGGTGGCCGTGTTGACATCGATGGCTGCCGGGCCCCCGTCCGTGGCTGGCGAGACCGTGGAGGGCTGCGGCGGCGTGCCGTACGACTGCTGCGCAGGCGCTGGTACTGCTGCTGGCCCAGCCCCGTAGTAGATGGCCGGATTCGGCATGATGTTGGCGGTCGACGGTGGCGGGGATGTCGGCGTGTAGCGCGATGGCCCGGAGGGCGCCGGGGCGTAGGGACTGCCGGCCCAGGTCGGCGGTGGTGCGGTCGGCTGCGCGTACCAGGGAGTGTAGTTTGCCCGCCAGCGCAGCCACGCCGAGTTGATGAGGCAGGCGTGCAAGATGCTCGCCGCCCAGATGGCCAAGAGCGTGCCGACGGCCCAGCCGCCCACGGTGGTCGTCTTGCCCGGGTCGTCGAAAAAGGGGAGGGTGCCTGCACCGATGACGGTGTAGGCGATGCCGGGGATCCACCAGTCTGGCCGGCGGGCGCGCAGTCCGACGTATAGGAAGCCTGCTCCGGCGAGGCAGCCCATGCCGAATATCGGGAGCAGGAGCCACCAGCTGTGCAGGACCCGCCATTGCAGGCTCGCGCCCGGGTTGGCGGGAGGCGATGGAGGCGTCCACAGCCCGTTAGGCACGTTCGACATCGCGCTCTTCCTGGAGGTCCTGAATATTCACGTTCGTTCTGGTGTAGTCGGCGGTGTAGGCACTCTCAGTGGTGCGTGCGTCAAGCAGATCTTCCAGGATCGTGATGTAGTCAAGGCAGCCGCTTCCCGCGAGGCCCTTGGTCTCGGCGCTCACGATGCCCGCGCTCGTCACGGTCAGTACGATTTGTGGCTTCTCCGTCATGACGGCCGTCCGTCGACAGCAAACACCATCCGTACGCTCGCATCCTCGGCGACGGTCTCCGACTCGAGCCGAAGTCCGGCGGCCGGTGCGCGTTCCCGCAGCTGCTCGAGCACCGCACGCTGCACCTGCCGTCCGTACTCGGCGTCGACGGCCCGAACGACGTCAACGGCTCCTTGCTCGTCGACGTCCCCCGTGAGGTGCGCAGACCACACCGCGTCCGGCCCGCGCCGGAAAGTCGCCTGTACGCGGTCCCAGGACGCCACGATCTGCTGATGGTCCGCGGTGACCACGGCGTTGGTTTCGCGCAGCGCCGCCGAGAGCAACGTCTCATCCCGCATCCGCGTCTGCACGTGGCAGATGACGCGGCCACGCTCGTCGCGGCTGGCCGTGGCACCGCGCACGGCGGCGACCGTGGCCACGGCCAGCGGCACCAGTATCAGTGAGACGCTCAACGTGGCACTCCCCTCGGTCCTGTCGTCGACATCAAAACTCGACCGATCTTCCACCACTGTGAGGGGGTGGCGCATCGCCGGGTTGGGTGGGAGCCGTGGACGCAATGGTGGTCCCGGAACGGCCAGGAAGGTCCCAGTCTTCCGCGGCCGTGGCCGCCACAGCACGCATATTCGCCCAGGCGCGGATGGCGCTGATCCGCTCCGCCTGGGTCACGCTGAGCGGGACCATGTTGACCACGCCGTGGACCAGATCGTCCTTGCGCAACGGGCGTCTTTCCGAGAAGGCGTCGAGAAGGCCGGCGATGACCGCCTGCTCGAGCTCGGCTCCCGAATAGCCCTCACTCAGCCCTGAGAGCTCCTTCAGCAGTGCGTCGTCGACGGTCAGGTCTCTTCCGACAGCAGGGTGCGTCATCCGCTTTGCGATGTGCACGGCCCAGATCGACGCGCGCTCCGCAATGGTCGGGAGATCGACGAAGAAGATCTCATCGAAGCGCCCCTTACGCAGCATCTCGGGCGGGAGGCTTTCAATATTGTTCGCGGTCGCGATGACGAAGACCGGCTCTGTCTTCTCCTGCAGCCAGGTGAGGAAGGTGCCGAACACGCGAGATGACGTTCCCGAGTCACCACCGGCGCCGCCGCTGGCGAAGCCCTTCTCGATCTCGTCGACCCAGAGAACGCACGGTGAGGTGGCCTCCGCGGTGCGGATAGCGTTGCGCACGTTCTGCTCGCTGGATCCGACCAGCCCGGAGAAGACCCGACCGATGTCGAAGCGCAGCAGCGGCAGGCCCCAGCTAGCGGCGACAGCCTTTGCGGTCAGCGACTTGCCGCAGCCGGGCACGCCAGTGATCAGTACGCCGCGCGGCGCGGGAAGCCCGTACTCCGCGGCCTCCGCCAACCAGGAACTATCCCTTTTGGCCAGCCACCGCTTCAGATTTTCCAGACCACCGACGTCGGCTAGATCGACGTCGACATCGACGAACTCCAGCAGTCCCGACTTGCGTACCGTCTGCCGCTTTTCCTCGTGCACCACCGCGATGTCGTCAAGGTCGAGCACACCGTCGTTGACCATCGCGCGAGCGAACGCGTTCTCCGCCTCCTGCAGCGTGAGGCCGAGAGCTGCCTTCGCCAACCGCTCCCTCCCCACCTCATCCAGGCCGATGCGGATCCGACCGCTGGCGGAGTTGGCCGCGATCATCCCTTCGAGCACCATGCGGATCTCATGCTCACTGGGCAGCGGGAAGTCGACGATCGTGACGTCCTTCTCCAACTCCACCGGGATCCGCAGCACGGGAGAGATAAGCACCAGGGTTCGCGCGACCGGGCCGGACTTGAATGCTGCCGCCACATCCCGCAACCGCCGAACTACACCCGGGCTCCCACGCCTGTCGCCACCCCCGTGCGCCGTGTGCAGGTCCCTGAATATGAGCACACATGGCTCGTCGATCCGAAGCACGGCGTTGAGCGCATCCTCTGGGTCCGTCGTGCCTCTCCTCGGGGTACCGTCCAGCTGAACCAGCCCTTCTGTCGCGGACCAGGTCCAGACGGCGCGGGGGGTACGGACCAGCGCCGCATCGCGGGCTACGGCAGTCACCTCCGCGACCACCCGATGCTCTTCGTACGATTCTACGTAGAGGATCGGAAAGCGCGCTTTCAGTAATTGCGACAGTGCCTCGCGGAAAGGCCTCGCCATCGTCGTCTCCCCCCGCCGACCGCCACCAGGCCGGCCGACTGTAGCAGGCCGCAGGCAGGATCGGATCCAAGGAATAGGCGTAAATTCGGGGCGTTTGCACCGGGTGCCGAACTGGCACAACGGGCGCCCCAGTTGGTGCTGCAACCGGACGTCCACGGTGTGGGGCCAGGTCCCTTGGGAAGCAGGTAGACCTAATCGTCGCTGGCGTTCCATGCGATCGCGAGCAGGTTCGAGCAATGTTGCATAGTCAGCGAAAGTCGCAAGTACCTCGATGGTTCGTCGACACAAGTCCGGAATTACGGAGGCGTTATGCCGCTGGGCGGTCTGGGCGGGGTGCCCACCTGCCGCCGTCCAGCCAGGCGTTAGTTCCCACCTCGGCTTGCGGGAACGGTGTCGTGTTGTGGCTGCGGGTGCCGAGGTCGGGGCGTTCCTTGCGTTCCTGCTCGTCGATCTTGATCAGGTCTGACATGGCTTCGACGTGCCGGCGCTCCGCGTCCAACAGGAACGTCACGAAATCCTTCACCACGGCCAGGAGAGCCGCTTCCGGGTTCGAGCAGGACGAAAAGAGGCCGTTGACGGCCTCGAGGTATCCGTTGAGGGCTTCGATGAGCTTGCCGATGTGCTGGTAGCCGAGGCCCGCGTACGCGTTGCGGAGGCCTTCCAGCATGCTGGCGGCCTTCTTGCCCTCCTCAGCCAGCCAGCGCGTCTGGGTCTCGAGCTGAAGCAGATAAGCCAACGCGCGTTCGGCGTACTGGCTGAAGGCCTGCGATGCGCTGCCCTCCCAGTACAGCTTGAGGTTCTTGAGCTCGCCGTCCATCTCGGCGCGCAGCTCGGCGTAGGTGCCGGCGGCCGAATGCACGAGGTCGGCCCGGTTCCAGATCACCTTGGGCGCGGAGCGCCAGGTATGGACCATCAGGTCGGTCAAGGGGAGAGGCTGGCCGGTGCCCAGCTCAATCAGGATCGCCTCCAGTTGGAGCAGCGTGTCCCGGTGTTCGTGGATGAACGTGTCGAGCTGGTCGCCCTCGCCGTTCTCGTAGTAGGTGGTCCGGCCGCCGCTGAAGCCGAGATTGTTGCCATCGGTGCTGCCGATGGTGAGCGGCTCCTCGACCTCGCGGGTCCGCGGCAGTCTCTCGTTGCGAGTGGCGCTTAGCCGGTCGTTGCCATCGGGGATGGCCAACACTGGCTGGTCGTCCGGGAGTCTGCGGTCGTGCGGTTGGGACAGGATGCCGGCGCCGCCGGGACGGACTCGTACGCTGCTGCCGTAGCCGTCGCCGAGCGGCAGATACGGTCCCAGGTCTCGGTTGAACACGTCGAAGTTGGTAGTGACGTCCAGCTCGGTGCCCTCGTAGTCGGCGGCGATCTGCATCAGCCCGTCGGCGATGCGCTCCATCTCGTTGCGGGCGATGTTCGCCTCGGACAGCCGGCTACCCAAGGCCGTAGCCCAGTCCCGGTTGAGCTTGTCGGAAATCCCCTCGAGCGTGCCCCATGCGGCGACCGGGATCGCACCGACGTCGCCGACATAGCGACGAACGGCGCTGTAGGTCACGGCGTCCTCGTAACGCTCCACTCCGAAGGCCACCAGGGCCCGCGATTCGACCCGCAGGGCCGACGTGTCCGTGGTCATGCTCCGTGCCTCTCCCCGTGCGTTGACTCGATCGGCGTGAACAGCTCTACGCCGATGGGCGAGCCGAAATAGTCGATACGCAGGCAGCTGGCGGTACCGCTGCCGGTGATCCGCCACGGCCGCGAGCAGGGCCGTGCGGATCTCGGACGCCACCTGGTCCGGACTGCACCGGCGCAGCATCCCGGGCCGAATGGCGACCTTCAGGTCTCCGTCGTGGTCCCGAATGACCGTCACCCAACCGTTGGTGGAGACGCCTTCGGCCCGGATCCGAGCCACGTCGGCGAAGTAGCGCTCCAACTTGCCCACGGCGTGCTCCTAGTCGGTGGACTCGAGCGTCATCGCCCGGTCAGTGATGCTCTGAGCGCTGGTATTCGCGTACGCGACGAGCTGCTCGACCGCAGAACCGGGGTTGCTGAAGTCGGCGTAGACGTGCGCGTACCGGTCGTCGGATGCCACAAACACGCCCGCGAAGATCTTCTCGTTGATCTTCTCCGAGCATGAGCGCGCGACGCGGTACTTGGCGGCGCTCGGGAACGGAACCGCCTCGCCGTAGCAGGGGCCCTCCGTCGCCGTCTTGCGCAGGTAGGCCTCGTCGTCGCTGTGGGTGAGGCTGACAGCGATCTTGCCCTGATACGACCGATCTGCCGACGAGAAGTCGAACTCGCAGCTGACCAGAGACTTGCTGGATTCGCGTTTCGGCTCCGCACGTGTCAGGGTCCATGACCCCTCGACGGCGCTCGGCAGGGCTTCAGCCAACTCACTACATGAGGGAACGGCCTCATCCTCGCCGAACGGCCCCCACCGCCACGCGCCGAGCAACCCGACGGCCACGACGGCAATACCAGCCGCAGCGGCCAGCATCTTCTTGCTCATCCGACCGCTCACCAACCAGACCGCTGCTCGTGCAGGGGAGGCTCCACGTCGCGTGCCTGCGGTTGCAGTGCCG
>NZ_JBNCKP010000039.1:0-36293 GCF_049841575.1 Micromonospora sp. DT201
AACTCCCCACCCAAGTGTGGATCAACCAGCCAGCCCAACAGGCACAGACCGTCTCAGTTTGACTTGACAACTACCGCGGCTTCTCGCTGCCGAGGCGGCTGCGCTGGACACACAGGCTCGACTGCTCTCCGCAACAGGCGCCCTTGAACAGGCTGTCCATACCGCCGGAAGAGCCGTCGGCATCTACAGGAAGCTCAGCTCAGATGACCCCGCCAGCTGGGTGCCCCACCTCGTCACGACCCTGCACAACCTGGGCATTCAACAAGCCTCGTCCGGCCTACACCGCGAAGCGCTGACGACGATCGAGGAAGCTACGTCCCTGTACTGCCAGCTCTCGGCCACCTCCGCCCGATGGAAGGGGGAATTGATATCCGCCCTCAACTCACTCGGAGACCTGCTGGCCCAACTGGGACTTCCGGCGGAAGCGCTGACTATCTCCGCCGAAGCCGAGCGACTCGCCCGCGCGAGTGCCGAGGACAGTCCCGCGGTATGGCTGCCGGACCACGCGAGCGCTCTCAACTGGCTGGCCATACGACTGGCGGCCATGCAACGGTACGAGGAAGCCGCGTCGGCCAGCGCCGAGTCCGTTGAGCTCTTTCGCCGTCTGGTGGACGTGAACCCCGCCGTCTGGCGAGAGGAACTGGCCACCGCCCTCAACAACCTGGCACTACGGCACAGTGACCTGAACGAGACCCTCCTGGCGCTGGAATGCGCGGAAGAGGCCGTACGCATCCGTCGTATCCTCCGGCGGGACGACGCCGTAACGGACACAGTGCGTCTTGCGCAATCCCTGGGGAACCTTGCGAACTGCCTGGCCGCGCGTGACCGGTACGCAGAGGCGCTGGCAGTCGTCGACGACGCCATTGAGCTGTGCCACGAGCGCCGCCGCGCCCGAAGGGGCGGCTCTGCCCTCGATCTGCCGATGATGCTGGCGAACCGGAGCGTCTACCTAGCGGCCTTGAACCGGCATCGGGATGCCATGTCGGCCGTCACGGATGCCCTGGGCGCCTTCCGGGCCGCAACCGACGACACAGCGGTCACGGCTCCCGAACTGTCGGTCCTACTTCGGACCGCCGGTCACCGGCACCGTGCCCTGGGCTTACCGGAGGAATCAGAGGCCCTCCTCAACCTGGCCGCACGCATGGAAGCCGGATTTGCCAGTGCGTGACCCGTCCAATCTTCGGCGCAGCCAGACCCATGCAGCCTCGGGGCCGGTCGACGACAGCGAGGTTTCCGCGCCCGAGCCGGCCAACGGCCACACCGTGGCTACCAGCGTCGATGCAATCTATGATCTCGACGTGTACCCCGAAGCGCTCGGCTACGGCATAGGAGACGCCGAGCCGGACGACCCGGTACCCAACGCGGAGCGCCTGGTCGCCCAGGCGGTTGCGTTGGCCGGTGAGGACCACGACGAGGCGACGCTGGTGGGTCGCTTCTGGCGGTTCGCGCGGGACGAGGAGCTGATCGACTTCACCGCCGAGGAGATGCTGGCGGCGGCCCGGGCCCACCGAGACCTGGCCCAGCAGCGGGTGCCGGGCGAGCTGAAGCTGCGCATCCACGAGCCCGACGCCGACCAGCACCACACGGTGGTCGAGATCGTCACCGACGACATGCCGTTCCTGGTCGACTCGGTGACGGCCCTGCTCAACACCCACCACCTCGACGTGCACCTGCTGGTGCACCCGCTGGTGGTGGTCCGCCGGGAGCCACTGGGCCGGCTCACCGAGGTCTCCGCCGACATGGAGCCGGACGACGCGATCGCCGGCGACCTGGTCGAGAGCTGGATGCGGGTCGAGATCGACCCGGTCCGGGACCCGGCCGAGCGGGAGAAGCTCCGCAGGGAGCTCCAGCGGGTGCTCACCGACGTCCGGGAGGCCGTGGAGGACTGGCCGAAGATGCGGCAGCGGGCCCTCGCGCTCGCCGACGAGTTGGCCGCTGCCCGGACCTCGGACAACCGCCCGCCGGTGCCGGAGAAGGACATCACCGACTCGGTGGAGCTGTTGCGCTGGCTCGCGTACGACCACTTCACGTTCCTCGGCTACCGGGAGTACCGGCTGGTCGATGTGCCGACCCAGCCCGACCGCCGCCGGGCTCGCGCTCCCCGACAAGCAGACTTCGGTGGCCAGAGCAGCATGGCGGGTAGCAGAGGATTGCAGGCGATCTCCGGCACCGGCCTGGGGGTCCTGCGGTCCGACTCGCCGGAGGCCCGGGCGCTGTCGTCGATGACGCCCGAGGCGCAGGAGAAGGTGCTGGAGAAGCGCCTCCTGATCATCACGAAGGCCAACTCGCGGGCCACCGTGCACCGCTCGGCCTACCCCGACTACATCGGCTTCAAGATCTTCAACAAGGCCGGCGAGGTGGTCGGGGAGCGGCGCTTCCTGGGCCTGTTCCCCACCGCCGCGTACCGGACCAGCGTGCGGGAGCTGCCAGTCGCCCGACGCAAGGTCGCCGAGGTGCTGGACCGCTCGGGCCTGAGCACGCGCAGCCACTCCGGCAAGGAACTGCTGCAGATCCTGGAGACCTACCCGCGCGACGAGCTGTTCCAGATCAAGACCGACGACCTCTACCACGCGGTGATCGGCGTGCTGCGGATGGCCGGTCGGCGGCAGCTGCGCGTCTTCCTGCGCCGCGACGCGTACCGGCGGTTCATCTCCTGCCTGATCTACCTGCCCCGGGACCGGTTCACCATCCAGAACCGGCTGCGCATGCAGGACACCCTGCTGCGCGAGCTGAACGGCGTGGGGGTGGACTACACCACCCGGGTCACCGAGTCGATGCTGGCCCGGGTGCACTTCATCGTCCGGACCGACCCGACCGACCCGCCAGGGGAGATCGACGCCGACCTGCTCGCCGAGGAGCTGGCCGACGCCACCCGGCTCTGGGCCGACGACTACCAGCTGGTGCTGGCGCGCAAGCTCGGCGACGAGCAGGCCAAGTACCTGTTCGCCCGATACGCCGACGCGTTCCCGGAGGGTTACAAGGACGGGCACACGCCGTACGAGGCGATGAAGGACCTGGCCAAGCTGGAGCTGCTGGAGGAGCCCGGCCAGCTCGAGACGCATCTGTTCCGCAAGCTGGTCGCCCACCGCGCCCCCCGGCTAGGCCAACACCTGGAAGAGGCGGAATCCGAAGAGTCGATGGACGTCCGGTTCAAGGTCTACCGGTACGGCGAGCCGATGATGCTCTCGGCAGTGCTGCCGGTGCTGCACTCCCTCGGGGTCCGGGTGGTCGACGAGCACCCGTACGAGGTGGACCGGGTCGACGGCCGGGTCTTCCTGTACGACTTCGGCCTGCGCCTGCCCGAGGGGCACCAGGAGCTGGCCGAGGTCCGCCCGCACGTGGAGAACGCCTTCGCCGCCGCCTGGCGGGGCGAGGCCGAGGTGGACGGCTTCAACGAGCTGGTGCTGCGGGCCGGGCTCACCTGGCGGCAGGTGGTGGTGCTGCGGGCGTACGCGAAGTACCTGCGCCAGGCCGGCACGGTCTTCTCCCAGGACTACATGGAGTCGACGTTCATCGCCTACCCGCAGATCGCCAAGCTGCTGGTCGAGCTCTTCGAGACCCGGCTGGCCCCCGGCTCACAGAGCGCTCAGCAGCGGCGACGGCGGATGGCGGGCTTGGTGGAAGTCATCGACTCGGAGCTACGCCACGTGGCCAGCACCGACCAGAATCGGATCCTGCGCTCCTACCTGACGTTGATCCAGGCCACCCTGCGGACCAGCTTCTACCAGAAGCCGGTCGGCGGGCGACTCAAGTCGTACGTGGCGTTCAAGCTGGGCCCGCAGGCGATCCCGGAGCTGTCGGCGCCGCGACCCAAGTTCGAGATCTTCGTGTACTCACCCCGCTTCGAGGGCGTACACCTACGCTTCGGGCCCGTGGCCAGCGGCGGTATCCGCTGGTCCGACCGACGCGAGGACTTCCGCACCGAGGTGCTCGGCCTGGTCAAGGCGCAGATGGTGAAGAACGCCGTGATCGTGCCGGTGGGCGCCAAGGGCGGCTTCGTGCTCAAGCAGAAGCCGGGCGACCGGGACGAGGCGGTGATCTGCTACAAGGAGTTCATCGGCGCGCTGCTCGACGTCACCGACAACATCTCCAGCGGCAAGATCGTGCCGCCGGAGGACGTGGTCCGGCACGACCCGGACGACCCGTACCTGGTGGTGGCGGCGGACAAGGGCACCGCGACCTTCTCCGACATCGCCAACGAGATCTCCGCCGCGCACGGTTTCTGGCTGGGCGACGCGTTCGCCTCCGGCGGCTCGGCCGGCTACGACCACAAGAGGATGGGCATCACCGCCCGGGGCGCCTGGGAGTCGGTGAAGCGGCACTTCCGGGAGCTGGGGCACGACACCCAGAGCCAGGACTTCACCGTGGTCGGCGTCGGGGACATGTCCGGCGACGTGTTCGGCAACGGGATGCTGCTGTCGCGGCACATCCGGCTGGTGGCCGCCTTCGACCACCGGCACATCTTCCTCGACCCGGATCCGGACTCGGCGAGGTCCTGGGAGGAGCGCAAGCGCCTCTTCGACCTGCCCCGCTCGTCCTGGGAGGACTACAACGCCGAGCTGATCAGCGAAGGTGGCGGGATCCACCCGCGTACCGCCAAGTCGGTGCCGGTCTCGCCGCAGGTACGCGCGGTGCTCGGCCTCGACGACGACGTCACCCAGCTCAGCCCGCAGGAGCTGATGAAGGCGATCCTGACCGCACCGGTGGACCTGTTCTGGAACGGCGGCATCGGCACCTACATCAAGGCGTCGGCGCAGACCAACGCCGAGGTCGGGGACAAGTCCAACGACGCCATCCGGGTGGACGGCAAGAGCCTGCGCTGCCGGGTGGTCGGCGAGGGCGGCAACCTGGGCTGCACCCAGCTCGGCCGGATCGAGTACGCGCTGACCGGCGGCCGCGTCTACACCGACTTCATCGACAACGCGGCCGGGGTGGACTGCTCCGACCACGAGGTGAACATGAAGATCCTGCTGAACACGGCGGTCGCCGACGGCGCGCTGACCGTGCCGGAGCGGGACGAGCTGCTGGCGCAGATGACCGACGAGGTCGCCGAGCTGGTGCTGCGGGACAACTACGACCAGGCACGAGCGATCAGCGACGAGGCAGCCGAAAGCACTTCCTTGCTTTCCGCCCATCGCGGCGTCATCTCGGACCTGGAGGCTTCCGGGATGCTCAACTCCGCCGTGCTCTCGCTGGGGAGCAGCCGCGACCTCGACAGGCGGGCGTTGGTCGGGGAGGGACTCACTGTGCCGGAGCTGGCAATGCTCCGCGCCGCTGTCCTGAACGCGCTGAAGGCCGACCTCGCCTCCGGGACGATTACACAAGAGGCATGGGCGAGAGAAGCACTAATCGGATATTTCCCACCATCGGCACGTAAGCTGACCAGCCAACATATTGTTGGACATCCACTCCGCCACCACATCGTTGCCGCCGAGTTGTCACGGGAGGTTACAGACCGGGCAGGTCTATCGTTCGTCCACCGTATGAAGTTGGAAACGGGCAGTGGATGTGAGGACATCGCCCGCGCGTACATCGTTGCGCGAGACGTCTACGACCTGCCTAGCCTCTGGCAGGAGACCGACGACGCCGAGGAAACCGTCGTCCACGATCTCCAACGGGTGGTACATGCCCGGACCAGCCGCCTGCTGCAACGGGTGGCACGCTGGCTGCTTGTCAACCGCCACTCACCGATCGACGTGTCCGCCGAACTGAACACCCTCAAAGTTCCGGTCCACAATCTCCTCGCTTCACTCGACCACGTCTCCAGCGAAGCGAGGAGAGCCCGCCGGCGGAAGGATGTCGAGCACCTCACAACTCTAGACGTGCCGCCTTCGCTGGCGCAGCGTCTCGCGACGCTCAACGACGCGTACAGCGTTGTCGACATTGTCGGACTCGCCGTTGGCCTCCAAACGGACCCCGCAGAGGTGGCAGAGGCCTACTTCCTGGTCGCCGACCGGATCCACCTGGACAACCTGCTGGCCCGGGTGGCCGCCTTGTCCCGGAGCGACCCGTGGGACAGCCTCTCTCGCGCCGCGTTGCGATACGGTCTCTACGACGCCCTCACCGCATTGACCGACAAGCTCCTATCCGAAACGCCGTCAGACGCCAGAAATGTCACCGCTGAGAAAGTGAAGCGGTGGGAGCAGGCAAACTCGGCGACGATCGCGCGGGTCCGCAACTACGCACACGATCCACGCGAAGAGGGCGAAGATTTGGCTCACCTGTCAATGCTCTTGCGGCAAGTGCGCGCACTGGTGCGGACGACTGCAGCAAAGAAGCCGTGACGGAATGCCGATCGGCTCGCTCAGCACGACGAGTTCGGCAAACGTCTGTGCCCGCTGCTCCCGCAGCCAGGCAATCGGAACGACGCGATCGTTTACCGCACCTCGGGCGTCGACCAGAAACTGGATGGCCGGAAGATCGACCCCATCCCGCTGGGCGGGTTCCAGTACTTGTGGCAAGGCGCCTGGTCATGTCGGCACGTAGGGCGACGAAGGGGGTGAAGCGGGTCGGAAGGCGCTGCCGGCGTCCTTGCCCAGCCCGCATGATCATTCCGGGCGGGGGTGCATCCAGTTGTGGCGATTTGGGATGGAACGACATGGCAACCACTTGACCGTCCCCGTAACGGACCCGGTAACGAAGACGGCGTTCGCCCGAGGAGCCGCTGACATGAGCTGGCACTGAGACGTGATGCCTGATGCCGCTCCGTCCGCATCTGCGTATGTATCGAGCAGTTCTGGCATACCGTGACATCTGGGGGTCAAGGGGTCGTCGGTTCGAATCCGGCCGTCCCGACGCATCTGACCAGGGGATATGCCGACGGAGGCATATCCCCTGTGATCGTTCCAGGGCTGTTTTGTCGCGTTGCTGTCGCATCCACGCACGGATCTTGCAATGGCGCTCGGGCGGCCGGGCGTCGGTCGCGTCAAGGGCCGCGCAGGTGGCGCTCACGCCGTCGGCGGCGGCGTCGCGGGTGAGGTGGCCGTAGATGTCGACGGTGGTGGCCACGTTCTTGTGGCGCAACGTCTTGGACACCACGGGGATCGGCACCCCTTGGTTGATCATGATCGTGGCGGCGATGTGTCGCAGGTCGTGCACCCGAATTGCCGGAAGCCCGGCGTCGGCGGTGAGACGGCGCAGGTGGTCGAGCACGTACTGCGGCCGCAGGGGTTGCCCATCGGGTCTGGCGAACACGAGGTCGAGATTGTCGCGATGGCGGGCGGTCACCTGTTGCCGGCATTGGCGGCGGCGTTGCCGCTGCAACGCGGCGACGGCCCGGGTGGACAGTGCGACCCAGGCCCGGCTGCCGCGGGTCATGGGCGCGTTCAACATGCTGCGGCTGTTGTCGACGCTGACCAACGTCCAGCGCACGAACAGTGCCCGCGCATCGAGGTCCACGTCGGCCCAGTGCAGGCCCAGAGTCTCGCCTTTGCGCATCCCGGTGCAGACCATCAACTCGAACAGGTCCGCGAGCGGATCCCCAACGGCGTGGCAGTGCCGCAGGAACGCGCTTGTCTGGCTGGTGCTCCAGCAGGTGAGCTCGGGCTCCGGCGGTCGGGGGATCATGGCGAAGCGGGCGGCGTTGTGGGGCAGCCGGTGGTTGCGGCGGGCGTCGTTGAGCGCGCTCGACAGGGTCGTGACGCAGCGGCGCAGGGTGACCGGGCCGCGGCCGGCGGCGAGCTCACGCTGGATGAACTGGGTGACGTGGTCGTGAGTGAGCCGCTCCAAGGGCACGGCGCCGAGCGCGGGGATGAGGTCGTTGTGGATGTAGGCGGTGTAGCGGTTCACGGTGTTCGTCTTGAGGGCCGGGGACTTGGTCTCAAGCCAGCAGGTGAGGTAGCTGGCGACGGTTTCGCTGTCGTCGAGGCTGACACCGGCGCGCTCGCACTCAAGCACATGGGAGTGGGCCGCGGAGGCCGCCGCCTTGGTAGCGAAACCGGTACGGCGCATGGTGCTGCGCTTGTTCAGGCTCGGCAGGTCGACGGCGAACGCCCAGCCGCCGTGCCGCGCCTTGGACAGCTTGGGGCACCGGGGGCCGAGTAGTCGGCCGGTGCTGTCACGACAGGCGCAGCAGCGGTAGACGCGGCCCCGGTTCGGGTTCTGTCTCATGACGTCCTCCTCGGTAGAGGTGAGCTTCTGCCACCTCTACCGTTGCCCCGTTCGGCTGCGACAGCATCGCGACAACCCCGCATGTCCTGCCTGCGTGTGACGGTCCTACTTGTCGATCCGTCAAGGATGAGCACTCCCCCCCGGCGTGCACGAGTGACGGGGGAGGAAGTGGTGGGCGATGGTCCCGCGGGCCGCCGCCGTATAAGCGGCAGGCGAGGTGTCATGGCCAGCAGGGACGAAGGACCGGAGTTCGACGCGCTTCTACTGTTCTGAGGGCAACCCGGTCGGGGCAGTGGTGTGGCGGCCTCTTCGCGCCCGGACCCTGGGTCAGCGCTAGGTGCCGGGCCGGCAGCTAGCCGACATCACCAACCCTTCGGCAGGTGTCGGCACTAACGTCCGTAGCAGGTCCGCAGGTCCGCAGGTACCAGCCGGCTGACCCCTGAGCGAGGTTGGATCGATGACGTCCGTGTCACCGAGCACCACCCCGCAGCATCCCAAACCGCGGTGCTGCCCCGACCCAGACCCCCGCACCGAGCAGCACCGCATCTGTCAGCCCTCCATCGCGGCGACGAGCCGCCGGAGGCCGGCGTGTTCTCGGCGGTTCTCGTGGGTGATCCATTCCTTGCCTTCGGCAGCGATGCCCTCCAGCACGTGCAGGGTGCGTTCGAGGCCCGAGGCGTCGAGGGAAACCTGGGAGGCGATGCGGTCGTCGTCGCCGAGTTCCGGCATGCCTGGCCACTCACCGGTGATCGTCAGCTCGTCCCGGGGATTGTTCGTCAGGGTAAGGGAGAGTTTTTTCTCGCCGTTGCGGGCATCGACGACGTGCGCCGCCACGACCGAGTTGTACTGGTAGGTGAGACGTTGCTGATCGCCGAGTTCCATGGTCTCGAAGTCGAGGGTAACCGTGACCTGGCGGACGCCGTCCTTGGTGAGCAGGAAGAGGAGAAGTTTGTATCGCGAGTAGCGCCAGGGTCCCTTGCTGACCCGGGCCCGCTTGCACCCGGGCACGGGCGCCTCGATGAAGGCGTGCGCTATCACGTCCTGCGCGGCCAGGCGGTAGTGCCGCAGGGTGTCCTGGACCAGGATCTTGCGGTCGCAGTCGAGCCAGTGCGCCATCTCCGCGTCGGTCGGCTTCGATTCCAACTTGCGCACCCACCGGTCGTACGCCGCGCGCCGGTCCTCGTAGTCGCGCCGGGCCCGGTCTAGGTCGTCCCGGTAGCGATGGCCCTCGAGAAGGATCGCGAGCCAGCCCTGGATGGCGAGCCGAGCCCCGGCCACGATTCCGGCCGTCGCGATCACCGTCGTGAACGGCGCCTCGACGAGGGCCTGCCACAGCAGCAGCGGCCCGGTAACCAACAGGGCGAACACTGCGGTGCCGAAGGCGGTCCGCGTCGAGGATGGGACTCGGGAGTCCTCGGGATCCGCGGTCAGCTCACCGCTGAGCCACTGCCGCTTGACGTCGCTGGCGAGGAATCTCACTAGCCAGGCGACACGCTTGGCGTCGACCGGTTGCTCCCGGTAAAGCTCGACCAGCTCGTTACGGAGGGTCTGCCGGATGCCCGCCGTCTCCGCCAGCCACGTCTCCCGGGCTATGTCCGGCGGCAGGTAACGTCCGAAGTAGCGGTCGAACAAGGAGTCCATCGCTGAGGCGAACCGGTCGGACTGTGTGGGAGCACGCCGGGACGTGAAGGTGAGACGCTGGCGGGCTGCCTGGCGTCGATGCCGAGCCAGCCTGATCGTGAATCCGGCCCGGACCGCGACGACGACGGCTCCAAGAGCCACCATCAGGTAGCCGGCTGAGCGAAGCCATGAGTGGGCCCAGGCGTACTGGGCCACCGCAAGGCCCGTGACGAGGAGCAGTGCCGAGCCGCCGAGGGCGCGTAGATAGTCCGCCGCGTCGGTGCGGATCGGGTGCGGCGGAACCGGCCTGGGAGGGATCGGCTTGGGCTGGAAGAACTTCCAGACCCGCTCCACCCGGTCGTTGGCCGTCTTGTCCCGCCGGGCGGTCGCGAACGTCTTCTGCCAGGTCCAGTCCTGGTGCGGGCCGGCCAAGAAGACCTCGAGGTGGTTGAGGATGCTTTCCTGCAGGGGTGGGTTGAGCGATTCGAACTCCTTGACCACCACACCGATCGCGGCCGGGTCGGGAGTCTCCGCCGTGGTCTGCGGCAGCGAGTCCAGCAGCGAGCCGACGGCGTTGATGCCCCGGGCCCAGGGATCTTCGGAGCGCTGCGCCGCCCAGCGGCGGACGTGTGCCAGCTGCGCGAGTTCCTGGTCCGTCAGGCTCTGCAGGGTACGGCCGCTCAACAGTGCGAGCGCCAGATAGAAGCAGGCGCGGGAGTTCTTGTAGCCCCGGGCGACCGCTTTCATGATCAGCTCTCTCGCCTCGGGTGGGGCGCTGATCTCCAGGTAGCGGAGACCGACCTCGAACTGCCGCTCAGGCGGGTCGTCGTCGCTGACGTGGTATCCGCCCTCAATGTGGACCTCCTGGGCCTGGAAGCCCACGTGGGCGTTGCCGTCCGCGACGTTGGTGAACGTCTTTTCCTGCGGTCCGGCGCTCATGACAGATCCCGCAGAGCCGACATGAGCCCCGTGACCCGTGTGGCGAGGTCCGTCCAGTCCAACAGCAGGCCGCGCAGCTTCCGCAGAGCCGTGGTTGCGCGGCTCCGTGCCTCGTCGTCGGCCGGCGGCACGTCGGCGGCGGCGGCGTCCAGCTCCTGCTCCGCCGCGCGGTAGGTGACCGCGTCCACGTCACCCGCCTCATGGAACTTACGGAGCGAGGCGCGCAAGTCTGCGAGCTGTTCGTGGAATGTCTCCCCGCCCGCACCGCCCGGCCCGCCGTAGACGGTCGCGTGGTGAACGGTGTGCGCTTGAAATCCGACGTGAGCGTTGCCCTTGGCGACGTTTCTGACGGAGCCGGACATCGACGCATCACCTGCTTCTTTCCGAGGACGGCGAGGGGAGGAGCCATAATGCGCCCCGAGTTCCTGAGCGAGCGCGAGGGCGAAGGCCGCAGCGTTGGCGGCGGCACGCGGCTGCCAGTTCTCGCCGTCGGTGTGGACCTTGGTCCCGTCGGCACGGTCGCTGATGCCGCGGACGACGACGGCCGGCAGAGAGCGGTTCAGGTGTGCGGCCTGGGCGACCCCGGCCGACTCCATCTCCACCGCCAACGCGTCGTTGTAGTGATCACGGATGCGCGTCGCCTCAGGCGACGACGCCGAGTCGAGGACGACCTCTCCGGCGGCGATTGGGCCGAACCGCACCTTGGGCACTCCTCCGGCGAGGCCCCGCGCCCAGCCTCGCTCCCGCTCAAGATGCCGGGCGAGCTGATCACAGGCATGGGGGATCTCCCACACGCGAGGCCGGGTGCGGAAAGCGTCGCTCTCGCTAGTGCCGCCGTGATAGGCGTACACGTGGGTGGCCACGACGACATCGCCGAGGCCGACAGAGGGCCAGAGCGCCCCAGCCACGCCGGCGAAGATGACCGCTTCCGGGTCGAACTCGGTCATGGCGCGCTCGGCGATGACGGCGGAGGGGTGGTTGCCCTTGCCGACAAGGCCGAGAACGATTTCACAGGAGCCTCCGGTCACGGTGCCACGCTCGAAGCGCGTGCCCATCGGATGTACGTGCGGTTCGACTTTCGTGAGACGTTCGCGGACTGCGTTGTACTCGAGGTCCAGTGCGGTGAGCACGACCACGGGTCTGGTCATCTCTCGTCTCCTCCGGCTGCGACGGTCGGAACCGTGCGGATCATGGGTGGGTAGAGGTTCCGGCGCGGACCAGCGCGGTAGACGCGGGCCGGGCGGCCGGTGCCCGTGGCGCGGGGCGGACCGGCGGGGACCACGAAGCCCTTCGTGCCCTGGACCTTGCGGTAGAAGTTGCGGGGATCGAGGGGTGTACCCCAGACGGCCTCGTAGACCTGCTGCAGCTCCGTGAGGGTGAAGACCTCCGGGCAGAAGGCCGTCGCCAGGTCCGTGTGCTCCAGTTTGGAGCGAGCACGCTCCACCCCGTCGACGACGATGCGCAAGTGGTCGAAGGCGAGCGGTACCCGCGCGGCCAGTACGTCGTCGACTGGCGTCCACTCAGCAGCTGCGGCGTCGGTTCCAGAGACGGGCTCGGGAAGGCGCGGCACGACGGCGAGGTGGGCGACGGAGACCACGCGTCCACGAGGGTCACGGTCGGGGTCGCCGTATGTACCGAGCTGCTCCAGGTGCGGGATGTCGGTGAGCCCCGCCTCCTCCCGCAGCTCCCGGCGGGCGGCGCTGAGGATGTCCTCGCGCTCATCGGCGAGGAACCCACCAGGCAGCGCCGCCCGCCCAGCGAACGGCTCAACGCCGCGCCGCACGAGAAGCAGGTGCAGACGACCACCGCGCAGGGTGAGGATCACGAGATCGACAGCGAGCAGGATCAGGGGTGGTTCCCAGAAGTCATCGGGCACTGCTCGACCATAGCTTTTTGTCGATACGACAAGAATGGATCGGCGCTGTCGTAAGGCCGACACTCTGAGTAGTGTCTCGATCGCCAAGAGGTGCCACGAGTGCGGTAGCGCCGCCATACGTGGTGGCGGTGATGCCGGGAAGGACGGTGCCTAGGCTAAGCGATCGATGAAGTGGGGGAGTGGGACAAAGCCGGCCGAGTGCCGCGCTGGCTCGGTAGCCACTTCACGGTTTCGGCGTAGCGCCTAACCACTTGCCGTGGTCGGTCCGGGCTGGCATCATCCCGGCCATGATCGAGAGAATCGAGCCCTCCGTCCGCCGGTGAGCGTGACGACCGAGCCTGGATCGCTCGGACCCCAGCCCGCCCTGTTCGAACACGCCCTGCGCCTGCATCAGCAAGATCCGGATTCGCCCCTGCCACGTGATGGCGAGCCGTATCCGGACGACGAACTCCACCGCTGCCGGCGCCAGCGTCCGCAGACCCGGAAAGATCAGCGCCTCCGCGGCGTTGAGGTTGCCGCCATCCTCGACATGCACTTCGGCAAGGCCGATGCGCAACCGAGCGAACTCGCCGACGCGTTCTGCCAGGCTGACGTCCCGATCCATCACAACGAGCACATCGCTGCAGCGGCGCTGCGCGCGGACCGGCAGCGGGTGCGGCAGACCGGCCGGTGGCTGGTGCGGCACAGCACTGATCGATGTTCGGCCACTGTTGGGTTGGCATTGATTGCCACGGATTGGGCGGAGGAGGACATCCCGCTGATCCAGACCATCGGCCTGCTGTCGGACAGGTTCGGGCCGTTGGCCGCCGAGGCGCTGCGACGTCGCCGCAGAGGCGAACATGCGTTGTTGTGGCTGGCCCAGCGTGTTGCTGGTTGGGGACGGGTCTACGTCATCGAGGCGCTCTGCCGGCACATGGCAGACGCTTCGCGTCGATGGCTGCTGCGCCACGCCTGCGACGGTGATTTCCTCAACGGCTACTTTGCCGGCCGCGTCGCCACTGCAGCTCACCTGCACGAAGCGATCACCGGGACCGAGGCCGACGATGACCTGGTCGATCACACCGGTCGACTGTTGAAGGTCATGGCTGATTGCGGTGGCATGGGCATGACCCTCGAGCACTATCCGCCGGCACCTCATGTCCTCGCCGCGCATGCGGCTCACCTGGGCCGGCAGGCGCCAACCGCGAACAGGTACGTCGACGCTGCGGTGATTGCCGACCAATTGGCGGACAAGACTCCGCAGCGATCCGGATGCACCGATGAACAGCGAGACCACCTTTTGCAGCAGTATCTGGCCGTGCTTGATCGGCAGGACTGGTGTGACGCGGTTCGTGCTGGCCTTGATGCGGACAGCGACTTCTTCGCCTGGTTCGTCGGCAACCCTGCGGCACGGCTGCATCTGCGTGCGTTCGCTGACCTGACGGGTGATGATCGATGAACGAGGCTGCCGATCAGCGCCTGGTCGACGCGGTGCAGGCTGGTGACGAGGTCGCCGTCGGGCAGGCGCTGGCCGACGGCGCGGACCCGAACGTCACGGTTGGCCGGTTCCGAGGTTCGGTGCTGGCCGAGGCTGCGCGCGGCGGCCGGCTGGGGATTGTGGGCCTGCTGGTGAACGCCGACGCCCGCATCGGCCCCGCCGATGCCTACGCCGCCTCGCCGTTGCGCGCCGCCGTACTCGAGGCGCACACGGAGGTGGTGCGGTTTCTCGTCGCCCATGGGGCGCTCACGGCGGAGCACGCCACCAGGTCGAGCGTGCTGACCGAGGCCGTGTCCTCCACCACGTTCCGCCCGACGCCGGCAGCCCTTGCGACGCTGAGGGTACTGCTGGAAGCGGAGGCGGCCCCCGGCCCAAGCGAAGAGGCACCTCTCATCACCGCAGTCATGCAACCCGTTGCTCCGGCGGTGCTCCGTCTTCTCCTCGCCCATGGCGCGGACGCCAACCAACAGCGTTCCGACGCCACACCGGCGATCGTCGTGGCCGCCTGCCGCGGCGATCACGCCGCAGCGGACGTGCTCCTGCAGGCCGGCGCCGACGTGAACGCCCGCGACCGGCAAGGGCGGACCGCGCTGATGCACGCAGTCGAACGCAACGAACAACGGGTCATCGCGGCCCTTCTGCTAGCCGGCGCCGCAATCGACACCACCAGCGGCGACGACATGACGGCCCTGCAACTTGCCCGCGGCTGGCAACGCCAAAACATCCAGTCCATGCTGGGCGAGCGCCACGTCGGCCTGGACGACGTGCCGATTGTGCGCACCGTCGTCCGGGTCGCCGCGACCGGCGTCCGGCTCGCCGGAGACCCGCAGATGCTCCACCTACTGGCGAACGTCATCGACATCGCTCTGGACGACCTCGGCGACGACGAGTGGAACACCCGAACGGGCACCGACGCCGAGGTGGCCCGGGCCGCTGCCAGGCGGCTGCGCGACGACATCGTCCCAGCAGCCCACGCATCCTGGCATCAGCTCGAGGCCACTGCAGCCGAACTCGCAGCCGCGCGCTCAGCGTTGGTCGAGCTCGCCTACGGCACCACGCGCGTCATGCCGGCCGGCACCAGCCGACTGGAGTTAATCGATGTGCTCGAGGAGCTCGACCGGCAGCTTGGCCGTTAACGCCTACGCCGGTCACCCTGTGTCGGGGCCGCCGGCCGCAGAACCAAGTCGTACGAGCTGCTGAGGAGCCTGTGATCCGAGCGCTGGGTCGGCGGAGAGGCGCTGCCGCGATCTCCGGCGCCTCTCCCAAGCGGGACCGCCCGTGATGTCTCACAACCGTCTCACGGACGGCCCGGGAAGGCCCGGTAAAGCCCGACCTGCCTCGAGCCGCCACCTGGCCATTGACCTGCATGCCTGGCACGAGACGGTACTGTCCGACAGCCACCGGTAGCCGTGCTAGTTCACTGGGGGTCAAGGGGTCGTCGGTTCGAATCCGGCCGTCCCGACAGCGAGAGGGTTTCCACAGGTCAGAGCCTGTGGAAACCCTCTTTTTTGTGTTCACGGTGGTTCGTCGAGGTCGAGCACGCCGCTTATCGACCCCTTGACTCGACGGGTGACCGACATGGCTTTACTGGACCTCACCAAGCTCACCACCGACCTGTCCTCGACCTGGGCGGGATACCTGCGCGACTGGGACCGGACGCTGCGGGCGGGCAACTATCCGGAGACGACCCGGTACAACTACCTCCTCGCCGCGGCGCAGTTGGCCCGCTACCTGGCCGAGCACTCGCCCGACCCTGATGCCGCCGACGCCGCAGAGGACCCCACCGAGGTGACCCGTGGGCATGCGGAGGCGTTTCAGGCGTGGATGATCGAGACCCGGTCCGCGTCGACCGCGCTAAACAAGCACAAAGGTCTGCAGCAGTTCTTCAAGTGGTTGCTGGCTGAGGAAGACGTCGACCGCTCTCCAACGGACCGGGTCCGGCAGCCCAAGACCCCACAGAAGCTGATCCCGATCATCCGGGACGAGGACACGATGAAGCTCCTCGACGCCTGCAAGGGCAAGACCTTTCCGCACCTGCGTGACGAGGCGATCATCCGTCTGTACTACAACACCGGAGCGCGGCTGTCGGAGGTCGGCACCCTGCTGCTCGATGACGTCGACCTCAACACGGAGTCGGTGCACTACCACGGCAAGGGCGCCAAGGACCGCCGGGTGCGATTCGGACCGAAGACGGCACGGGCCATTAGCCGCTACCTACGCGCGCGAGGCAAGCACACGGGTTCGGAACTGCCGGATCTGTGGCTCGCCGACCGCGGTGGGCGGAGGTTGGCGGCCAACGGCATCAAGATTCGCCTGAAGCGGCTGGGCCTCGCCGCGGGCGTCGCGAACGTGCACGCCCACCGCTGGCGGCACAACTTCGCCCACGAGTGGAAGCGCGCGGGCGACCTGATGCTGCTGTTGGGCTGGACCTCCGAGGACATGCCCCGGCACTACGGCGCCAGCGCGGCTGCCGAACGCGCCCAGGAGATCCAGGTGCAACTGGGCATCGGGGAAGGGGTGTAGACGCGGGCAACGCGGCCGGTCGATCCGAGTACCGGCTTGGCCGACCGCGTTGCCCTCGTCGTCGACCGGCGGGCATGAGTCGCGTCAGGGCTGGGTTCGGCGCACTGACTCCGGTGCAGATTCCGGTACGACTTGTCGTGCAGAGTTGCGTCGGATTAGCCGGCTTCCCGCTGGTCGGCTGATCGACGTTCGCGACGCCACAGGATCAGTCGAACCCTGATGCGACAGTTGGTCCAGGTCACGCTTGCAAAACCGGTGGTGAGCCCGATCCTCGTTGAACACAGGGCCGAGGCATCGCCGCACTGTCCGCCCGTCGGCGTACGAGGGCCATCTGTAGTCGTCCGGGACCGGCGCGTTCTTCGCGAGCTAATCAGGCGTGACCTCGGCCAGCCATTCTCGATCGGCCTGTCGGAAGCTAACGACCTCGTGCACGGTTGCGAGTCCTTGAGTATTGATGATCGTTGTTCGTCTCATGTTGGATGCTGCGATCATGACGAACCGGCGGTTGACGGGCCTGTCTCGCTCAGTGATTGAGGGCCTGGTCAGCGAGGTAGAGCCGCGGTGGCGGGCACAGCACCACGACCACCTCGCCGCGCGAACACGCCATCGCCGGATCGGAGCAGGCGCCAAACACCGGTTCGGGTTCGTTGATCGGCTGCTGGCCACACTGGTCCATCTACGCCACGGGCTGACCCACGACGTCGTCGCCGCCTGGTTTGGTGTCCACCGCTCGACAATCAGCCGCAGCATCGCCGAGATCCGGCCGCTACTGGCCGAGCGCGGCTGCCTGGTGCGCGACGGCGCCCGGCTCCGGACCCTCTCCGACGTGGTGGCCTACCTTGGGCACCACCCGCAGGCGTTGATGGACGCCACCGAAGTCCGCGTGCGTCGGCCGATCGCGGGTCGAGCAGGTCGAGACCGGTTCGTGTCCGGCAAGGCCCGACTCAACACCATCAAAGCCCTGGTGATCTGCGATCCGCTCGGTCGGCTGCTGTTCTGCGGCGAGACACGTCCCGGTTCGATGCATGATCTCACCCAGGCCCGCACCGCTGGCCTGGTCGACCTTCTCCTGAACGCACCCCTGGGCGTGCAGATCCTCGCCGATGCCGGCTACCAGGGCCTCGGAGCCGACACCGCAGGTGCGGTCATCACTCCCAGGCCCAAGCCGCGCAAACGCCAGACCTCCCTCCCGCCGAGCGTCATCGCCACCCACGAGGCGTCCCGCAAACGGCACTCATCCCAGCGCATCCGGGTCGAGCACGTCATCGGACACCTCAAGAACTGGCGGATCCTCGGTCGCTACCACGGCCGCCGCGAATCCTTCGACACCACCATGCGCGCCATCGCCGGACTCCTGTCCGACCACCAACACATCGACCGCACCGAACACAACCCAAAACGAATCCGTGCTCTACCCGCCGCACCCCACATCCGGTGAGACGGCCCTGCTTCCGCCAACCATGCACGAGGTCGTTAGTGTGGGCGCAGTGCGGCTTGTCTGCGAGCTGATTGCCCGACGTACGGTAAGCGCACAGAGATCTTGGTCGATGCGCACCGCAACGCGATAAGCCGCCCTCCGAGGTAGTCGGGTCAAATGCGGCGTCTCGGCCGGTTGGCAGGGGATTCCGCTGTCGATGCCCGAACGTCATCGAGTGGCAATCGCCGGAGTGGTCAAAGGTTTACGGATCTTGTCCGGTGGCCTGGGCGGCGATGCGTCTGGGACGATGCGGATCGGCGTGCCATGGCGCTGAATTTGCGTGGCCCATGGGTGGACAGTGCTGCTGAGGGCGGGGTCGGCGGATGCCTAGGGAAAAGATGTGGGTCGAGTACGAGGACGGCGCGCGTCTGTCGCGATCGGCGAAGAAACCCGGATCGTTCAGCCCGCTGACCCGTGACGGCGGTACGAACAACCTGGGCCACGTCATCCTCGACCCAATCGACGGAGACGAGATGCCGCATCTAGGACCCCGGGAACGCTCCGAGCTCGAGGTCTTCCTGCGCGAACTGGCTGTCGACGTGACGCTGATAGCCCTGCAAAGGGCCAGGCCGCACGTCGAGAGGTGGGTGGCCGAAACCGCCGTCCCGGCCGCCACGTCGGCAGTAGCGTCGGCCGTCCCGGCTGTCGGGGCGGCGGTGGCATCGGCCGGCTCCGCTGTCGGGTCGGCTGCGGTAACGGCAGGCTCCGCCGTGGGGTCGGCGGTGGCGTCGGCCGGCTCCGCCGTGGGGTCGGCTGCGGTATCGGCCGGCTTCGCTGTCGGGTCGACCGTGTCATCAGCGTGGAACATGGCGACCCGCAAGAAGGAAAAGCGGGTCGTCGCCGTCGAGTCGCACATTGGGGCGGAACCTGCACCAGGGAACTCCGCACCGGTGGAAGCCGGTGTGGTGCTGGAAGCTGCGCCTGTGGAAGCGTCGCATGACGTGGCTGCCGCTATTGAGGCGTACAGGGCTGGTATGAGCCGGGCGGAAGCGCGGAAGCGTATTGTCGTGGCGCTAGCTGCCCGGCTGTTCAGCGAACAGCAGATCGAGATTGTGCGCAATGCGCGGATCGTCGATGACCGCGATACAGCGGAGCTGAACAGCGCCACCCTGGCGTTGACGCAGAAGCAGATCGGCGAGAGCGTCCAGCTGATGTTGGAGAGCGCCCCTGCTCTGCTTGCCGAAGACGCCATGGCTGACCTGCGGAAGATCCTTGGCCCCGAGCCCGCCGTGGAGGACGGGCAGCCGGAACGACGCCTGTGAAGCGTCACGGCCGCCATCTTCGAGTCGCTCCGCGGCGCTCGCCCAGTCGGCGAGTGCGGATTGCGCCGTACCGGTCGACCAAGGGCCCGAGCGACCCCGCACACAGTTGCACCGGGATGGCCACCGGTGACGACTCCCGGTCGGTCTCGGCTCCGACCGGGCCGACCGTCCGGCTATAGCCGGACTGTCTGCGTACCGTCGTCTACGTGACCTCGCGGCACGCCTCGTCGGAGGACTCGGCCACACCGAGCTGAGCGGCCACGTCATCATGGCCGGCCGGTGACCCATCAGGGGCTCTCCGCCGCGCACCTGAGCAGACCCTCGCGGGTGCGGTTGCTGTCGTAGCCGCGTCGAGGTGCGCGGTGACCTGCTCGGGCCAGTGGTGGCGCAGTTGGGTTCTGCATGCGGCGAAGGTGTCGCGGAGCAGCGGTGGGTCGTGCCGGTTGGCGGGGCGTCGGTGATCCCGAGCGGGATGCCGTAGCCGTCGACGCCGGTCGAGCGTTTCATTCGGTCATAGGCGTAAGGGCCAGTTCATGGACCTGTTCACCGAAACCGGCCTGGGCCCATGGCTGCAGACGGCGGCGCGGATCGGGGATCCCGTTGCCATGCCGATCTTTGTACGTCACGGCGTACCTGCCTATGCATTCGGATCTGTACGCCGTCGGCGGGACTTGCGGGACAGTTCCGCCAGCTGCAACATGTGCGCCGTCCTGGCGTGTCGTGCCATTTCCGCGCGTATATCTGGATCGAGCAGGCCCTCGGGATCGACCTGTCGCTCGAAGCGATCGAGGAAACCCTGCGTCCCAGCTGCCGTGCGGGCGCGGCGGTCGGTCGTTTTGGCCCAGGATACGCGGGCAGCTATGGGTGCCCGGCGTCGACGCTCCTCCGGTGTCAGCCCCGTCGACCTGGCTTCCCGCTCTTCGGGCTCAGACACGCTCACCGATCCCGACACGGGATTGGCTCTCCTGGGCGCGTTCGGCGGCTGCGCTGGCGCCGTAGTGCCGGGGCATGTCGTCTGAGGTCCAGCCGAGCAGCAGCATGAGGTCGCCTGTGTCGCCGCCGGCGCGTTTCCACTCGTGGGCGAAGTTGTGCCGCCAGCGGTGGGCGTGGACGTTCGCGACGCCGGCGCGCTGGCCGCGACGTTTCAGCATGAGTTTGATGCCGTTGGCGGCAAGTGCCCGTATGCCTCGATCCGCGAGCCAGAGTTCAGCAAGGAGCGTTCCTTTGTGCTGTGACCGCGTTCGGAGGTAGCGGCTCATGGCGCGAGCGGTCTTGGGTCCCAGCCGTACCCGGCGGTCCTTGGCGCCCTTGCCGTGGTAGCGGACGGTGTCTGTGTCGGCGAGGCTGACATCTTCAACATGAAGGTTGGCGACCTCGGACAGCCGGGCACCCGTGTTGTACAGCAGGCGGATGATTGCCTCGTCTCGACGGTCGACGAACGCTCTGCCGCGACACGTTTCCAGGATGCGTCGCGTGTCGTCGTCGCGGATGATCGGTATCAGCTTCTGCGGCGTCTTAGGCTGCCGCACGCGCTCCATCGGAGATCGATCGATGTCCTCCTCGTCGAGCGCGAGCCATTTGAAGAACTGCTGCAGAGCTTTGTGCTTGTTCAGGGCGGTTGCGGGTGAGCGTGTCTCCACCATCCACGCCTGGAACTCCTCCAGATGTGCCCGGGCCACGGCAGTGGGATCGTGGGCTGCCTCCGACGTGTCAGGTGCCGATTCCGCGAGATCCTGCAGGTAGCGGGCCAGTTGTGCCGCGGCGAGCAGATAGTTGTAGCGGGTCGTCTCCGGATAGTTCCCGGACCGCAATGACCGATGCCAGTCCTCCAGGAAGCCGCGCCAAGGAGTAGGCAGGCCAGCGAGCATCTTTCCTGCGTCTATTGGCATGGGGCGAGGCTCCAGGTCGAGCATTCGTCGAGGACCAACCGCAGGGTGCCGATGGGCCCGTCGCGGTGGTTGAGCAACCACTCCGCTGGTGCGTGGGTGGCTGCGGTGTGGCCGGTCACCGTGGGCCCTGTCCATCTCTGGCCCGCCGGGGGACGCGGTTAGCGGCTTCGGTACGGGTGCGCCAGTCCTCAGTGGTGACCTGCCAGTGAGTGCGGGTCGCATCGCCGGTGCCGCGCGGCGCCCGGTGCAGGCTGAGTCGATTCCGCCCGCGCGCGGGCGGCGTTTCGGCGACGACCTTCCAGCCCGCGGCCCGTAGGCCGGCGGCGGGCCTGTCGGCGCGGGTGTAAGTGATCATGCGTTGGTAGCCCATGCGTCGGGCGACTCGCCACGCCGCGGCAAGCAGGACCGAGCACGCGTTGCGTAGCCCGTCGGTCGCCAGGCGGGTGACTTCAGCGGTCAGGCCGTCGTCGTGGTGGCGAGCGTCGGGACGGCCGACCATTGCGACCCCGATCAGAATGCCGGCGTGGTTGGTCAGTCCGAGGGAAAAAGCGTGTCCCCGCGGTCGTTCGAGCTGCTGGTGGTGGGCGCTGATGTAGGCGCACGCCTGCCGGTAGCTGATCGGCCGTACCCGCGGACGGGCTGGGCGGCGACGCGACGGACGGTGGTGGACGGCAGTCTCCGGCTGGTCAGTCACGGTGGCCTGCTCGCAGGACGAAGACCAGCAGGTGCAGGGGAGTCGGCAGCGGCGAGCCATGCCGACTGGTCGCCGACCGTTCGGCGTCTGCGCTGTCCGCAGTGAGGGCTACCGGTGAGGTGATCGCGAGCACGTGCTGGAGGTAGTTCATCCCACCGGCGTGAGCCCTGGGGACAAGCCCGGCCAGGTGCACGACCTCGGTGGGCGCCGGTTGGGTCGGACGTTGCTCGACGATGATGAGCGCGAAGCCGTCCGGGGTGATGACCAGCCAGAGGGCATGGAAGAGGTCGGCCACCGCACCGTCGACGGGCCTGGGTCGCGCGAGTGGCTGGGGTCGCGGCCAGCGCAGTACGACCAGGTCGACCTCCTCCATGGTGTCGAGGCCGGCCAGGTCCGCATCATGGGTGACCGGGCGGTAGGTGCGGGCCCGCGGCAATGCTCTCGTCGCGAATGGTCGGGTCGCCGTCGAAGTCGACCACGGTTGCGCCGCGCCGGCTGTAGACGGCGATGATCCGACGCGCCAGCAGGCGGCGAAATGTGGACTCGCTGATCTCGCTAGGGGCGCCGCTGCGCCATACCGAGATCCAGATCGGCGAGCCACCGATGATGACGTCGACGTGAAGGAAGTCGCGGTGGTGGTCGGAGGTGGAGCTGTCGACGTATGGGTCGGGTCTGCCGTCTCGGGACGAAGGAGTCGGCCCGCTGGGGTTCTCGGGTGTCGCGGAGGATCTGGTCATCGGTGGGCGGCTTCCACACCGGCTGGCCCGTGCTCACGACCACCAAGAGCGGTCGTGACGGTGGGTTTGCTGGGGGAGCAGTGCGTTGGCTACCCAACGGTTGGCCAACGGCCACCCAACAGCGAACCAACGGTTGGCAGACCCCGGCTCTAGACTGCGTCGGTGGGGCCACCGCGAACTGCTGAGATCGTCCATCCAACGGTCACAATCGCGCGGTCTAGGCACTCAGTCGTAACGGTCAGTTACTAGAGCGGCCGTCCTCTTGAGCCATTGACTGCAGTTCCGGCCTGCCCGTCGTCGTGCTGCTGTTGATCTCGGCGGGCCTGCGCACGGCGATGTTGGCAGCGTCGATCTCGTTGGGGTTGTCGTACGCGGCGGCCCAAATCATGATCACCATCTGCCGTGCGGAGGGTCCTGCCTGGACTTTGCGTGGAGCGCTCCTTGCCCGCGAAATCTGCTGGGCACTCACCGCTGGTAGGCATGCTGCCCTTCGTTCAACCGGAGCGGCGTATCTTGCGCATGAGCATCGACCAGACTCCATGCCCGGACCCGATATTGCCCGTGATCGCACCCGCGGCGGAGCCCATGAACAAAGCGTTCGCGCAGTCCGGACACACCTCGCGCCCGGTGATCGTCTTCACGAACGGCTCACGAACACGGCGACCACAGTCAGAACAATTCCGGCCTGACAGCCCCATCCTTTACCCGTTCCTTGTGCTGGCCGGCTGGCCCGTGCGGCGTCGTCGCTCAGTCACGAGAATGGCCACACAGACGGGGATCATGGCGGCCGCACCGGCCAAGGCCTTCACCGCCGTGGGGCCTTCCCAAACGAATCCCAAGACCGTGACCGCGACCAGGGTCAGTAGATAGGCAACGTGCAGGTGACGCGGCATACGGTCACCGTAGCAAGCGTAGGCATCGCTGGAGGCCCGCCGACGTGCCGAAGCGATTCTCCGGTGATCTTGGCCCGTAGGAGCTTGTCCAGCACTGGTCAAACCGGATGCCGACTCGGGCTCATGTGTTCGCGCAGCGCCGTCCCCACCAGCGCTGGAGATGTTATATCGCTGAGAGCCAACGCGAGGTCGCCCACAAGGCTGGCGTTGCATGGCAACCGTTGGGTCACCTGCACGAGGCGTGGCGCCGGCTCGGTTGGTCACACAGGGTGGCGGGATCTTGACGCGTTGCGCTAGCGTCTCACCTGCGCCGTGGCTGGGCTGGTTGGCGGCCATGCAGTGGAGGTTCGCCTCGCAGCTCCGCCGCCACAAGAGACGGAAGGGCGTAAACATGGTGGTCGAGGTCGAAGCAGCGACTGCCTCGCCGTCCGGACGTCGGCAAGATTTGAATGAGTTCGGTGGCGCCGTCGGTGCTGCCCGTGTAACGACGTCTCCACCGAGATGAGCAAAGCCAACCAAGGTGTGGGGCTGAGAAAATCAGACGTGGGGCCCGGGCCCGGCTCGAGCCGGACCGTAGCCGCAGCGCGTAGTGAGTCGTCGAGGTTCGGGGAGTGCCGTGCGTACGGGTAGAGGTCGCCGATCGGTGCTGAGGTTCGCCGTCGCCGTGTCGATGGTGGGTGCGGTGGTCGGGTCCGGGGTGGTGGGTGTGCCGGCTCCAGCGTCGGCGGCTGACACGGTACGTGGCCTGCAGTGGTATCTCGACGCGCTGCAGATCCCGCTGGCCCACGGGATCACCAAGGGGCGTGGGGTGACGATCGCCGTCATCGACAGCGGCGTCGACGCGACGCATCCGGCGCTCGCCGGCCAACTGGCCGGGCGCCCCGGTGCTGCCCCGGCGGGATCTCCTCAGGGCAGGGTCGACCGGGACACGAAGGAGGGGCACGGCACGTCGATGGCCGGCCTGATCGTCGGGCGGGGCGGCGACCGGAACCGGCAGCTCGGGATCGCGCCGGAGGCGAAGGTCCTGCCGATCGCGCTGAGCGGCAGCGAGGGCAACGGCTACGACGGTGAGGTGGCCCGGGGCATCCGTTGGGCCGCCGATGCCGGCGCTGGCGTGATCAGCCTGTCCATCGGCATCGAGCAGCCCGCCAGCATCCGTATCGTCGAGGCGGTCCAGTACGCCCTGGGCAAGAACGTCGTGCTCGTCGCGGCGACCGGCGCGGGCGGTCGGACGGTCAGCTCTCCGGCCAACACACCCGGCGTGATTGCGGTCAATGCGACAACCCGATCGGGAGGCCTCGCCGGCGCCTCGGTCGCCGGCCCTGAGGTGGTTCTCGCCGCTCCGGGCGACGACATCATCGCTCCTGTGCCGACGGTGGTGCAGGACAACGGTTACGCGGTTGCCTCGGGCACTAGTCAGGCGACCGCCATCACGGCCGGGGTGGTCGCGCTGGTGCGGTCACGCTACCCGGACCTGGACGCGGCGAACGTGATTAATCGCCTGATCCGGACGGCTCGGGACGTGGGGGTGCCGGGTCGGGATCCGGAGTTCGGCTTCGGCGCGGTGGACGCGCTTGCCGCGTTGCAGCGGCCGGTGCCAGCCGTGGACGGCAACCCGCTGCTGGCGGCCGGCGTGCAGCCGGGTGGAGCGACGACCTCCCCGAAGGGCGCGCAGACCGAAGGGCCGGCTGTCGCCATCAAGGTCAAGAACAAGGCCGGCCTCATCGTCGCGGGCGTGCTGTGCCTGGCCGTCGTCATCGGCGCGGTGGTGCTGGCTGTAGTCGTCGCACGCCGCCGGCGCCGTCGCACCGCGCCGCCGGTCGGACCCGGACTGGGTGGAGCGCTGGTGGGTGGTCCGGGGTTCCCGCCGTCCGGGTACGGGCACCCGGCCGTCCCGCAGCCCCTACCCCCATTCCCTCCGCCCTCGTCCCTACCGGGGCAGGCCGGTGGATCGGGGCAGCCTTGGACCGCGCCGCCCCAGGGCGGAGGAGGCCCGCACCAGCGCTGACGCACCATCGACCGATCAACGGGGAGGACGGAGATGAGCGACGAGGGCAGCAGCCCACCGCAGGTGGAGGGCTGGGTGCGGGTGCCGCCCGGCGTTGTCGACGTGATGCCGGCGGGCAGCCCGTTGCGGCCCATTGCCACGGTGGCTGCGCACGGGCCGGCCGTGGGGTTCCGTCAGGATGACGTCCGCGCCGGCGCAGGATCGGCGCCGTCGCAGCTCGTGGACGGGCCCGGTCAGCGTGACGTCACCGAGTGGGAGGCGGACCGTCTGGAAGCGGCCGCCGACAACATCGAGCGGCACGCAAGCTACCTGCGCCGGCTCGCCGTCAACATGGAGGAGATCAAGGACCTGCTCGGCGGCGACGCGGCGCTGGCCAGCCCGGGCGGCGCGCTGGGTGGTTTTCCCAAGGGGCTGAGCCTGGCCGCCGCTCACCATGGTCTGCACCGGACGACCTCGCAGTCGCTGACGAATCTCTCCGACGACCTGTACCGCGCTGCCGATGCTCTGCGCGAGGTGAAGCGCAAGTACGACACCGCCGAGGACGCGAACAAGATGTCAGCGCAGGAGATGCAGCGAACCTTGAGAGCCGGCGACCCCGGTCCGGGCCCCAGCGCGGAAGGAGGCTGACGTGAGTGCTCTGAGCTGGGAGGACATGGCGCGGCAGGTGTTGGTCGCGGGCCGGCCGGCCGACGTCACCAGCGCCGCGTTGGGCTGGCAGGCGTTGCTGGGCAACATCGATGAGGTAAAACGGCTTCTGGACGCCGACATCCACGACCTCGGCGATAGCTGGAAGGGCCCGGCATACGACGCGTTCCGCACGCACATGGAAGGGCTGACCAAGCAAGCGGAGTCGATCGTGGACGGCGCCCGGGAGCCGGGCAGCGATCAGCACAGCATCGTGACCGTCCTGCAGACCGCCGCGCAGGACCTGGAGCGTGCGCAGAACGCGATGCCGGTCCCGCAGGGGTGCGTGGGCGACCTGGCGGCGGCCCGCAACGGTGCCATAGTCATCGACACGGGGCTGTTCGAGGCGAGCATCCGGGCCGACTTCGCGGGTAGTTGGCCGGTGGAGAAGTTCGGCCAGCTCAACGACCGGATCGGCGAATTCTTCAACGACAACACCGAGGACGCGCGCAAGGCCTACGACCGGGTCAGCGACGACTACGCAGACCGGGAGCGGGAGACCCCCGGAGGCGCTCTGTTGGACGGGTACACAGATGGCGGCCCGAGCGGCGTGAACCTGGAAGGTCCGCCAGGCACTGGCGGTGCCGGTAACGCAGCCGGCCTCGGCGGAGGGCCCTCAACCGGCGGTCTCGGTGGTGAGCCTTCTCTGGCAACCGGATACACCGGCTCCGGCGGGGCAGGTTACGGCTCGGGCGCCCACCCGGACCTCTCCTCCGGCGCCGGCGGCTACGACGGCTACGACGGCAGCGACGGCAGCGCCCCAAGCGGCAGCGGCAAGCCCTCAGTCGTCGGCAACGACCTCGGTGGCGGTGCTCTGGTCGGCGAGTACAGCAGCGGCTTGGCCAGCGCAGGCGCAGGTACGGGAACCCTCACCGGCGTGAACTCCGGGTTCGGCGCCGGCGGGGGTCTGCCCAGCGCGACCGGCCTGGGCGCTGGGGGCGGTGGCCTTGGTGGCACGGCAGGCCTGGGCGGGGCCAGCGGCCACATCCCAGGCGGTGGCTCCCTGGGCCGCCCGGTCAGCCTCGGCATGCCACCGATGATGGGCGGCGCGGCTGGTACCGGTGGTGCCGGACGCGGTGCCAAAGGTCCGTCATCCAGCAGGGGCGGTGCGGCGATGACGCCTGGCATGGTCGGCGCGGGCGGCCGGGGTGGGGCCGGCAGCACGGGCGCCCGTGCTGCCGGCGGTGGCGTCCGGGGCGGCCTGACTGGGACGAACAGCGGGGCCGACGACGGCAACGAAGAATCCCAACACGGCACATGGCTCAGGGAAGACGACGACGTATGGGGCGCGGACGACGACGGCACGGACGGCGTGTTGCGCTGAGGCTCGCCCTCCCGACCAGTTCTCCGCAGGTTGACGGCGGCGGTCGTCTCTGGGGTCGTGCCCGACAATGATCGCGGCAGACCCATCCGGAGAACAGGGATACCGACGTGCCCTCCAGGTCGGCCAACAGCGGGGCGCCGTCACCCAACGACGGCGAGTTTCGGCCCAACGGCGGCTGGCCGCCGTCTCCGTACCCCGAAGATCATTTATTTGGTTTGGGTCATGTCTGACGGTTGGTTGCCACCCGCTGCGGAGTCACCGTGGCGCTGCGGACGAATGCGCTCGCTTGGTCGACTCATGGGCGACAGAATGGCTGCGATCATGGTGACCTGCGGTGGGAACGGGGGCGTCGGTGGACGCGATGTCGCTGGGCACGGTGCTGCGGCGGTGGCTGCGAGCTATGTCCGCCAGCTCGAGCGAGTCGCCGGAACCTGACTATCTGCCTGAGCTGCCGGTCATCGAGTGGGTGCGGGCTGGGGCAGGCGGTGCCGATCGAAGCGTTAGCCCCGCAGAGTTCTCTGCCGCGTTGCTGATGGTGGCCCGCGACGGTGAGCCGGGCCTGCGGGCCGTGGCTGTGGATGCGCTTGGTTCCGCTGAGGCGCGGTGGTGGTTGGCGGTGGATGAAGCGCTGCGGGAGCGGTGGTCGTCGGCGCCGCGCTGGTCGCGGAGCCTCGCGGCGGAGCTGGCTGAGGGTGAGGTGGAGGTACTGCGCCTGGTCGTAGCCGGCTGCCACCGGGACGGGCGGATCCGCGAGGCGGCGGTCGTTCACCTTGCTGATCACGCGCACCCGGCTGCGCTGGCGGTGCTCGCGCTTCGGACCGCCGACTGGGTGGCCGAGGTGCGCCAGCGGGCAAGGGCGGCGGTGGATGGTTGGCTGCGGTCATCGCGGGGGTCGTTGACCCAGCTCACGGAGATGGCGTTCGCGCTGCGCGGTCGAGGTCAGGGCGCCTGGTTGGCCGAGCGCGTCGAAGGTGTCCTGCGGGGCCTGCCATTGGACGGCTTGGAGCCGTTGCTGGCAGCGCGGGATCGTCGGACCCGGCGGGCGGCGTACCAGGCCGCGACGACTGGTGGCCTGTTGAGTGTGAGCCGATTGATCACGGCCGCGATGAAAGACGATGACCTGCCGATCCGGTCCCTGTGCGCCCGAAGTGCCGTTCAGGCCGCGACGGACCCGGCTCAATTGCGAGGGTTGCTGGTCAGCCGTACTGCGCTGGTTCGGGCTGAGGCGCTGCAGGCCGTGACTGCGGTCGGTGATCTGGGCGCTGCTGAGGCGGCGTTGCCTGATCGGCATCCGCTGGTGCGGGCGATCGCTCAGGCTGGGCTCCGCCGCGGCGGAGCGGATCCGGCAGACTTCTATCGTCTGCTTGCTCGGCGGGAGCCGCCGGCGCCGGGGGTGATCGCCGGGCTGGGCGAGACCGGTGGCGTCGAGGATGCCGGCCTGGTTCGACGGTGGCTGGCGCATCCACGTTCGCGTGGTCGGGTCGAAGCGGTCCGCGCATTGCGTCGCCTCGGCGTGACCCGGTCGGCCGACCTGGTGCCACTGCTGCGCGACGAGTCTGGCGCGGTGACCCGCCAGGTGGTGGCGGCCCTGCGACACGACCTCGGCGCCCTGGACCCAGAGATGCTTGAGGCCCTACTCAGGCCGGGCAACGCGCCGCATGTCCGGTTCGCGAGCTACCGGTTACTGACCTTTGGCAACGCATGGCAGCGGCTGGCCACCAACCTACGTCTGGTCGATGATCCCGACGACCGGTTGCGCGTCGGTGCGCGGGCGGACATCAGCGCGTGGCTCAATCGGCAGGCGGCCACGACCTATCACGGGCCATCCCGGAATCTCGCCGCCGAACTCGACAAGCTGATCGAGCGTGCCCGTCCGATCCTGGGCGAGCACAAGGTCCGGCTGCTGCGGTTCCACGCCGGCCTGCCCCATCAGGCCGCGCCATGACCGGCGACGACATACCTCGCCCGCTCAGCGACATCGAGCGGGACGTCATCGCGCGGCTGCTGTCCGTGCCGTTCCCTGGGCGCGACGAGTTGCGTGCGCAGGTGCCGTTCGCCACAGTCGAGGGTCGGTGCGGGTGCGGCTGCGTGACCGTCAACCTTGCTGTGGACCGCGCCGCAGCGCCGGCTCCGGTGTTGTCCGGTGCACCAGTGTCGGCTGACATCAGCGACGACGAGTTCTAAGCCGGCATCGTGCTACTCGTCGATGGTGAGGGCTATTTGTGCTGCCAGGAGGTCTACTCCACCGATGACGAACCCGTCCGGCGGCTCCCACCTGCGGAGCGGATCAAAGCCCGTCCGCAGGGATAGGCATGGACCTTCAGTCGGACGGGAGACGCGTTGGCCGAGTGCGGTGGAGCCGGATTTTCCGAGTCAGGTCTGCTGACGAAGCCGGTCGAGGCTACGGTCCGACGGCGGTCACCTGCTCAGCTGCGTCAGGTCCGGCAGAGCCCGAGAACCATCGTCATCGTCTCCGCAAAAAGGCGTAGACGATCTTGTTGGAGGCGAATTCCGAGATGTTGACGAGGTCCCAGCCGAACTGCCCGAGGACCTCGGCGGCAGCAACCGCCTCGCTGACCTTGTCACCGCCGAGGCCGTGATGAGACACCACGGCCAGCAGGGATAGGGGTACGTACGAAGATCGGCTTGGCCCTGCAGGACCGCCCGGGCGGTGACCATGCGGGTCCGGGTGATTTGCTCCGGGGTCTCTGCGGCGGCCATACCCGGCACCATAGTGGCTCGTCGCTCGGGCAGTCTGCCAGCTACGCAGCCGGTATGTTCGAGACGTGTCTGCGTCGGCCGGTGTTTCTCGTATTGTCATGGCGCTCATTGCGGTACTCGCCACTGCCGCCTGTGACGGTGCCTCGGCTCCGGTGAGCGCGCCGACCACAGGGGCGGCCACGAGCAGCGTTGCCTCCACCGCGCCCACCGCCTCGCTCGGCCCCATCTATCGCGCTCAAGACCTGGAGCTGTGTAAACGTATTGACCTTCGGCCATTGGCGGAGCTGTCCCTGACGGTTGCCCGCACCGATCCGAAGCCACCGCTGGGGCAGCCGGGTGCGTCGTGTCTGTTCGAGATGCGGACGAAGGACGGGCATCAGGCGAATCTGCGGGTGGAGGCGTCCACGCCAGCCAGCGAGCAGGAGGCTCGGCTGCTCTACCGGGCCACGGCGCAGGTGACGGTGATGACTCCAGCCGGCGTCATCACCGGTGTGGGCGACGAAGCGGAAGCCTTCACCAGGCGCTCCGAGCCCGGCTTCAAGTACGCCGAGTACATGGTCCGCGCGCGCACGGGCAACCTGGTGGTGAAGGTCTGGTTGGCCGTCGGCGGTACTTCTTACGCCGCCACCGAGACGCTTGCGCCGAAGGCGTTGACGTTCCTCAAGGCGACCCAGGCGGCCGTACCCACGGTGTGATGCGCCCGTCGGTCATCCCTTGACGGCCTCCGGCCACCGCCCACCGGGTAGCTTCGAGTGGTCGCCGACCTGCGTGGCGATGTCCCGGATGTTGCCCAGCGCGTCGACGAAGCGCTGGCCGATGGTGAGCAGAACGTCCAAGCCGGCGGCGACCAGGTCTCCGACCGACTCGGCGAGCGTGGAGATGGCCCAGGGTAGGTCGATGACGGTTGCCCCTCGGACGCGGCCTGCGCCAGTTTGCCGACCAGTCCCGTGATGATCTTCGCGAGTTCGACGGCGTAGTCGACGTTCGCCTTGGCGATCGTGAACAGCCACTGGCTGATGACAGCCATCGGGATCAGGCGTAGCCCGTCTGCCGCCCCGACGACGATCCCGAACACACCGACAAAGCCGAAGAAGATCGCGACGTTGGCGATGGCGGCGCGCAGGTTGCCGTAGGCCGTGTCCTGGAAGTCGGAGACCGCACCTCGAACGTCCCGCTCCGCCTGCGCACGGTCCTCCGCAGACATCGGCCTGCGTGACTTGCGCCGGGCCCTTGTTGCTCCCCGCAACCATGCAGCGACGATAGCAACCACCCGCCGATCCAGGCTGTCCCTAATCGAGCGTTCTAGAGGCAGCGAGAAGGCATCACAAGCGCCGGTCGTGTCTGGGTTCGAACGTCAAGCGCTGGTGGAGTCCAGTTGCTCACCAGGGCTTGACGCCGCCAGTTGGCAGCGGACGACGTCCTGATCGTCATCAACCTGGCCTCGGCTGTCGGCACGGCGACGATCGAGACGGGTATCGGGCCAGTCGTCGGCTATGGCGTGGCTGCCTACTACGCCTGGCAGGCGTACGACCTCTACAACGAGATTTCGACCTTCTACGGCAATGCCGAGGCCACCTTCAAGGGCATCGCCGGCACCATTGGCATGATTCAGGCCGGTGCTGCCATCGCCGCTCTTCCCAACCTCGAGCCCTATCAGCACCCCGGACAGCAGGGATAGGCCATGATCGACGAGATCCACCGCCAGCCGCTGGCCCGCGCGGTCCTGACGACACTCGCCAAAAGCCGTGCCGGCAACGACCCACTGGGTTCCCTGGCCCGCACCGTCCTCAGCGGCGAGGCTGACCTGCGCACGGCGGCGACGTTCTCCTGGCACGGCCAGGCGCTGGACGACGCCTTCACGGCATCGCTCAACGAGCGCGACGCCCTCACGCGCGACGAGCGCATCGAATGGGAGCGTCAGGCGCAGCAGCTTCGTGAGGCGGGCGCAGAGCTATCCGTTGAGGTGGAGATTCTGGACAGTCTTACGACCGAGGGCCGGGAGGAGCAGCGGTGAGCGCCAGCATGCGATGGAGACTGGCCGTCCCGTTGATCGGCCTGAGCCTGCTGTTCGTGGTCCCGACCATCTACGGCACCTGGGTGTTCTGGTCCGATTTCGGAAACACCTATAGGTCGCTCAGCGTCGTCATCTGCCTGGCCCTGCTGGCACAGCTGGCGATGGCGGTGTCGATCGGAGTACGGCCGAGCCGGGATGTGCCGTGGCTGCGGATCGGACTGATCGCGGTCACGTTCTTGGTGGCCTGCGGTGTTGCGGCGGTGCGGAGGTCGGTCTGACCTCGATCGCACCGAAGCGGTCGCTGCTGATGCCGATCAGACTCCTTGCCGGAGCCTGTGATGTCGACTCAGCCGAGCGGCTCCGGAATGTCGGATCCGACGCGGTAGTTCACCTTCCCCTCAAATTCCTCGACCAGGGGACAGCGCTGGCACTCTTCTGCCAGGGCCACCACGCCGACCTGCCGTCGCTGGATCGCCGGGTGGTTCGCCACCTCGTCGAAGGTGTGGTCGAAGACCCCAAGGCCGAGGCTTGCGGCGCCCGGGGCGGCGGCTTTGAGTGTGTCGATGTTCTCGATCGAGCCGTCGCACTCGACTACGACGATGTCGGCTGGTGCGAGTCCGAGCGATTCGACGAAGCCTTTCGCACCGAGGCTGAGGGCGACGATGTCTTCGAGGATGCGCACCGAGTGCGTGTAGGAGTCGGCGTTGGTCCAGGCGTCGTAGACGCGGCTCAGCCAGCGGCCGTACTCCGGCTCAGCGGGATTGGTGCGTCCCGGTGGGGCGTCGTGCGTGGCGTGCGGCAGGTTGAAGTCAATGACCGCCGGCCCGAGTGACGCGAGATCGTCGTGAACGTCAGTTGGGTCGTTGTGGAGGTCGACCACGGCCAGGACACCGGCGAACAGGTGGGGTCGGTTGCGGAGCAGTTCGATACCGCGGACCGCCGCATCCGACGTCGACCGACCGCGGTTGCTGACACGATGGCGGTCATTCGCCACGGGCCGGCCGTCGATGCTTACGCTGACCCGGACGTCGAAATCTCTGCGGTGGATGTCGCCAGACGGCGGAGGAGGGTTAGCCATGCGTATCTGCGTCGCCTGCCGATTGGACCAGCGCACCGTTGTTCGTATCGGCAGTTGGGGCGTGCCGCACGGTACTCCCGGGCACCAGGTCACCTACCGCTGGACCAGCCTGTCCGCCTGTCCATTGTGCGAGGCCGGGCTTCTCGTGCACTTCGATCATGACTGCTTTCACCAACCCTGGGAGGAGCCATGGGACATGAACTGGTCGTGGCCGGTCCCCGTTGACGGAGTTCATCAGCTGAACGCTGCTCTTGCCCGATGTCCGGATCCGCTGCATCCGTCGTGCGAGTGCCCTGTCCACCGGTCGTTGCGGGACAGCATCGAAAGCGCACCGCCACGTGAGGTTCCGCTGACGGTCGCGCTGACCGAGGAAGGGCTGCCACAGATTCGGTCAGCACCCATGCCGTGAGGCAGGCGCCACACGGTGGCAGGGCCAGCGGGGGCGATCGGACCTGGCGGGATTCTGTGTGGCACCCCCGTTTACCCGTTACCTAATGAATCCCGAACGGTCCGTCGCGGCTCGCGGGATGCCTGCCCGTTACCCGACCTCTGAAGGTCTCCAAAAAGATCGGCAGCGTGGGCGGCGACGGGCCGTTGACGGTGGTGGTTCGGCTCGTCGAGTACACGCCTGCACACCTCTGGGCTGGTGAGGCCTCGTGCAAGACCGGCGGGCCGGCGCGTCCGGACCACCTCCGTGGCTTGAGGCAGCATGTTGATCGTGGTTGCAGCCCGCCCGCACGGCACACACCTCGCGAACCGGGAGCCGACGAGCTCTGAACGCGAAGACCGGAACCGTGCGGGTCGCTGGAATCGCGAACGGCTCATCGGAGGGTAGGCCACAGAGCCTCGTCATTAGGGCGCCGCGCGTTTCCGCCAGAGGGTTCGCAACCAGGTCACAGGAAGGAGTAAGAGGTTGAAGGTGTTCTGCGGCGTCGACTGGTCCGAGCGGCACCACGACATCGCCCTGGTCGACGAGCACGGCCAACTGGTCGACAAGCGCCGCATCAGCGACAACCTGGAAGGGTTCACCTCGCTGGTCGACATGCTCGCCGCAGCCGGTGACAGTGCCGATGCACCGATCCCGGTGGCGATTGAGACACCACGTGGGCTGCTGGTCGCAGCCCTGCGCGCGACCGGGCGCCGCGTGTACTCGATCAATCCTATGGCGGTGGCCCGCTACCGGGAGCGGTACTCGGTATCGCGGAAGAAGTCCGACCACGTCGACGCGATGGTGCTGGCCAACATTCTGCGCACCGACGCCCACGCGCACCGGGCGCTACCGGCCGACAGTGAGCTCGTGCAGGCCGTGGCGGTGCTCGCCCGTGCTCATCAGGACGCCACGTGGCGACGGACCCGCGCCTCGAACGAGTTGCGGTCGCTGCTGCGGGAGTACTTCCCTGGGTTCCTCGACGCGTTTGCCGGTAGGAAGGGGTATCTGACCAGCCCGGACGCCCGCGCTGTGTTGGCCATCGCGGCAACGCCGGCGGAGGCGGCCAAGCTGTCCCGCGTTCGAATCACGGCGGCGTTGCGCCGCGGAGGGCGTCAACGTGGCGTCGACGAACTCGCCGCCGAGTTGTACGAGGCCCTGCGCCGTCCGCAGCTGCGGCAGTTGCCCATGGTCGAGGCCGCGATGGGCTGCCAGGCCCTCGCGCTACTGGCCACGCTGAACGTCGAGTGCGCCAGCGTCGACCAGCTCACCGAGGCCACCAGTGAAGCGTTCCGCCGCCATCCCGACCACGAGATCGTCACCAGCTTTCCCGGCCTGGCCGACGTCACCGGCGCCCGCGTCCTGGCCGAGATCGGCGACGACCGGACCCGGTTCGCCGACGCACGGGCGTTGAAGGCATACGCCGGATCCGCACCCGTCACCCGCGCGTCCGGCCGCAGCATCTCCGTTACCCATCGCAAGGTCAAAAACGACCGCCTCGCCGCCGCCGGCTACCTCTGGTCGTTCGTCGCGGCCACCCACGCCCCACCCGCCAAACAGCACTACCAACGTCGCCGCGACCACGGCGACCGCCACCCCGCAGCCCTACGCAACCTGTTCAACCGGCTTCTCGGCTGCTTGCACCACTGCTTGGTCACAGGACAGCGATACGACGAAACCGCTGCGTTTGGATCGACGGCGCATCAGGTCCGAGCCTCGAGGGCATAATCGCGGATGTGTCAGACAGTGCCACCGTGATCCGGCTGATAACGGCTGCCACACGAGAGTGCCTGGAGCCGCTGGGACTGCGACGTGGCAAGTCGCGTTCCTGGTACGACGATCGTGACTGGTGGATCATCAACGTTGAGTTCCAGGCGTCTCGTAGGCCGGGCACCTACCTGAACATCGGTGCCATGTGGCTATGGACCGATCAGGAACACTGGTCCTTCGACGAGGGTTGCCGCGTGCATTGGCAAGGTGACGGCTCCTTTGCCTCCACGACACCGTTGGGCGAGCGTGGATGGACGAACTTCCTCGACTTCCGGACCGCTGACCAGTTCTCCCACGACGTCCGTTCACTAGCCCAGATCGCCGCACGTCGCGTCGCCGAACTACGGGCGCAGTTTCCCGATCCACCTAGCGTGGTAAGGCAGTTGGCCTCACGACGAACCAGGTCCGACGAGTCGCCATGGTGGCACGCCTACCACACCGGTGCCGCGGCCGCGTTCTGCGGGGACGCCGCCACGGCCAGACGAAGCTTTGACCGCATCACACCCAACAACCTCGGTGTCGAGTGGGAGCACGACCTGGCACGAAGGGCGTCCGAGCTGAGCAGCCTCGCCAATGACCCCGATGCTCTGCGACAACGCCTGCACACCACTGTCCAAGCGACGAGGCAACGGCTGAAACTGTCTCCAGGCCCGACCGCAGCGCCCGGCTCTTGACCGTTGCGGAGATCGGAGGTCTTTTTGATCGTCCCCAGCCGGGGACCCTCGGTCGCCCGGCCCGGTATGACTTCCTGCCCCTGTCGTTCGGATGATC
>NZ_JBNCKP010000040.1:0-937 GCF_049841575.1 Micromonospora sp. DT201
GCTCCGCGCGAGGGTGGCTTCCGTGGTGGCGACCGTCGCGAAGGCGGCTTCCGTGGCGGCGACCGTGATGGTTCGCGCTCCGGCGCTCCCCGTGAGGGTGGCTTCCGTGGCGGCGACCGTCGTGAGGGCGGCTATCAGGGTGGCGACCGTCCCCGTTCCGCCCCGTCCCGCGAAGGCGGTTTCCGTGGCGGTGACCGCGAAGGTGGCTTCCGCGGCGGCGAGCGTCGCGAAGGCGGTTTCCGTGGTGGCGACCGTGAGGGCGGTTTCCGCGGCGGCGATCGCCGCGAGGGTGGCTTCCGTGGCGGTGACCGCGAAGGTGGCTTCCGTGGTGGCGACCGTCGTGAGGGTGGTTTCCGCGGTGGCGACCGGGACAGCTCCCGGCCGAGCGGACCGCGTGAGGGCGGCGGTTTCCGTGGTGGCGACCGTGAGGGCGGCTTCCGCGGTGGCGACCGTGAGGGTGGCTTCCGTGGTGGCGACCGTCGTGAGGGTGGTTTCCGTGGTGGCGACCGGGACAGCTCCCGGCCGAGCGGACCGCGTGAGGGCGGTGGCTTCCGTGGTGGCGACCGTCGTGAAGGCGGCGCGCCTCGTGAGGGTGGCTTCCGTGGCGGTGACCGTGAGGGTGGCTTCCGTGGTGGCGACCGTCGTGAAGGCGGCGCGCCTCGCGAGGGTGGCTTCCGTGGCGGTGACCGCGAGGGCGGCTTCCGCGGCGGCGACCGGGACGGCTCACGGTCCAGCGCGCCTCGTGAGGGTGGCTTCCGTGGTGGTGACCGTCGTGAAGGCGGCGCGCCTCGTGAGGGCGGTTTCCGTGGTGGTGACCGTCGTGAAGGCGGCGCGCCTCGTGAGGGTGGCTTCCGTGGCGGTGACCGTCGTGAAGGCGGCGCGCCTCGTGAGGGTGGCTTCCGTGGCGGTGACCGTCGTGAAGGCGGCGCGCCTCGTG
>NZ_JBNCKP010000040.1:1032-35723 GCF_049841575.1 Micromonospora sp. DT201
TCGTGAGGGTGGCTTCCGTGGCGGTGACCGTCGTGAGGGCGGTTTCCGTGGTGGCGACCGGGACGGCTCCCGGCCGAGCGGGCCGCGCGAGAGCGGCGGCTTCCGGGGTGGCGACCGCGATGGTGGCTACCGTGGCGGCGACCGTTCGGGTGGTTTCCGGACCGACGAGCGGCCGCGTCGCGAGGGTGAGTTCCGGCGTGATGACCGTGCAGGCGGCTCCGAGTCGTTCGAGGGCGGGCGTAGCTCGGCCCCGGCGCTGCCGGACGACATTGTCGCGACCGATCTCGACAAGGACGTTCGCGCTGAGCTGCTCTCGCTGAACAAGCCCGTCGCCGAGACGGTGGCCCGGCACCTCGTCGCCACCGGTCAGCTGATCGACGAGAACCCGGCCGAGGCCCTGGCGCACGCGCTGGCCGCCCGGCGTCTCGCTTCGCGCATCTCCGCCGTCCGTGAAGCGGTCGGTTTGGCTGCGTACCACGCGGGGGAGTGGCAGTCGGCGATCGCCGAGCTGCGCACGTACCATCGGATGAGCGGGCTGCAGAGTCACCTGGCCGTGCTCGCGGACTGTGAGCGGGCTCTCGGTCGGCCGGAGCGGGCCATCGACCTGTTCCGCGGCGCCGACCGGGAGAAGCTGGATCAGGCCGTCGCGATCGAGCTGCTGATCGTCGCCGCTGGTGCTCGGGGTGACCTCGGGCAGAAGGACGCCGCAGTGGCGATGCTTCAGGTCCCGGACCTCACCAGCGAGGCCACCGTGCCGTGGACGGCTCGGTTGCGTTACGCCTACGCCGACGCGCTGCTCGCTGTTGGCCGGCGCGAGGAGGCCCGCGAGTGGTTCTCCCGTGCTGCTGACGTGGACACCGAGGGCGAGACCGACGCCGCCGAGCGGCTGCTGGAACTCGACGGCGTGGTCATCGAGGGTGACGACGAGGACGAGGCCGCCGAGGAGATCGCCGCAGGCCCGGGCGCTCCCGGCGCGGTGCCGGCTCGACCGGACGCCGACCTGGCCGACGGCGACGACGACGACGAAGACGACGAAGACGACGAAGACGACGACGACGACGAAGACGACGACGACGAAGACGACGACGACGACGACGACGACGAAGACGACGACGACGACGACGACGACGACGACGACGAAGACGACGACGACGACGAAGACGACGACCGCGAGGACGAGGACTACGACGACGACGAGGACGCCGGCGCGGCTGGACGTCCTGACGACGACGAGGGCTTCGACGACGAGGACGAGGATCGTCACCCGGACCAGGGCGGCAACGCCGACGCGGACACCACTGCTGAGAGCAGCGTGACGTCCGGCGACGCGGTGAACGCCGACGAGACCGGGCCGGCCCGGGACGACGAGTCGGGGTCGACGCAGAGGTGAACGCAGGCGCGGGGGATCGGCTGGTCGACGGGTACACCCTGGTCGTTTTCGACCTGGACGGGGTGATCTACCTGATCGACCGGCCGATCCCCGGCGCCGTCGAGGCGGTGGCCCGGCTGCACGCCGAGGGACGGGCGGTGGCGTACGCCACCAACAACGCGTCCCGCCGGTCCAGCGAGGTCGCCGATCTGCTGACGGGGATGGGTGTGCCGGCCCGACCGGAGGAGGTTCTCACCTCCGCGGCCGCCTCGGCCGAGCTGCTCCGTGACCGACTGCCCGCTGGCGCGCCGGTGCTGGTGGTCGGTGCGGAGGCGCTGCGCGCGGAGCTGCGTGCGGTCGGCTTGACCCCGGTCACCAAGGCAGACGAGAACCCGGCTGCGGTGGTGCAGGGGTACGGCCCGCAGGTTGGCTGGGCGGAGCTGGCCGAAGCGTCGGTCGCGGTGCGGGCCGGTGCGCTGTGGATCGCCACCAACACCGACCGGACCCTGCCCAGTGGGCGAGGACCACTGCCGGGAAACGGGTCGCTGGTCGCGGTGCTGCGTACGGCGTTGGAGCGCGACCCTGACGTCGTGGTCGGCAAGCCGGAGTCGGCGCTGTTCGAGACCGCCGACCGGCGCAGTGGCGGTGGCCGGAGCCTGGTGGTGGGCGACCGGCTGGACACCGACATCGAGGGTGCCCGCCGCGCTGGACTGGACAGTTTGCTCGTGCTCACCGGCGTCAGCGGCGTTCCGGATCTGCTGGCCGCCGGGCCGCAGCGACGTCCCACGTACGTCGCGAGGGACCTGGCGGGGCTCTTCGACCCGGCTGCCGCCGTGCGTGTCCCGGGCCCTGCGGACGTTGGCGGCTGGTCCGTGACCGACCGCGACGGCACGCTGGAGCTGGCGGGGTCAGGTCGGCCGCTGGACGCGCTGGCCGCGCTCTGTGCGGCGGCCTGGTCAGCACCGGTGCCGACGTTGCCGAAGATCCGCCCGATGGGCGCGGATGCCGCCCACGCTCTGGAGAGCTTCGGTCTGGCTGCTGCTGCGTGATCCGGGTCGACTGACCCGGCGTTCGTCAGAGCAGCTTGCGCAACTTCAGCAGATCGAACGGGTTGGCCTTGATCGACACCCGGCGGGAGGTCACCGCTCCGGTGACGTCGAGGTCGCCGCGGACCAGGGCGAGCAGGTCGTCGCTGGACGTGCTCAGCGCGATCTTGGCCTTGGGGTCGTCGCCGTCGGTCAACTCGACCAGCCGGCCGCCGGTGATCCGGCCGTGGAAGGCAGTGTCCAGGTCGGTGATGCGGCAGGCCAGTGTGCGGTCCAGGTCGATCCGTTCGCGTACTGTCTCAGCGTTGCGGTCCAGCCGGGCGGCCAGCTCTTGCAACGCCTGCCGGCACTCGTCCACGCTGGCCACATCTCCCCCTCGTTGATCGCCACGCCGTCCTCGGCACCGTACCGCACAGGACGGTCCGGGGTGCCCGGTAGCGTGACACCTGCACACCCCGCCCCGTGGAAGGACTCAGGCATGCAGGACGCGTGGCGCGCCTACCTCGAGCTGGCCATGGGCCTTGCGGAGGCGCCGCGGAAGAAGGCCCAGGACGTGGCACGTCGTCTCGTCGGCTCCGGCGGCGCGACCGCCGCTCAACTTCAGGCCCTCGGCGAGGAGTTGGTCACCACCGGCGCCGCCAACCGGGAGGCGCTGACCAAGCTGGTCCGCTTCGAGGTCGACCGGGCCCTCGGCGCGGTCGGTCTGGCCACCGCCGATGAGGTGGCCGAGCTGACCCGGCGGGTGCACGACCTGGAACGGCAGCTACGCGAGGCGCGCGCCGGTGAGCCGGCCAGCGCGCCGACCACCGCCGAGCCGGCCCACGCGCCGGCCGTCGGCCCGACGGAGCAAGCCGACCCGACCGCCGCCGCGCAGCCCGGCACCGGTCTCGTGCCGTCCGACGCCTCGGCGGGTGCCCCGGTGGCTAAGAAGGTCGTCGCGAAGAAAGCCGTGGCGAAGAAGGCGGTCGCGAAGAAGGCCATCGCGAAGAAGCCGCCGGCGACAATCAGCCGGACCGACGACGATGCCCCGACACCAGCGGCCATGCCCGCCAAGAAGGCGGTCCGCAAGCAGCCGCCGGACGACGCCGAATGAGCCGGCCCGGTCCGCCGGCTGGCGGGTCGTTCACCGCCCGGCCCGGTCCGCCGACTGGCGGGTCGTACGCCGCTCGGCCCGGCCCTGCGGTGAGTGCCCGGCCTGGGCCGCTGCCAGACGTCGGGGACGATGAGGCGCGGCACCCGGCGGTGGACGCCGCCGTGCAGGCCATGGCCAACGCGGCGACGTTGGCCCCGGCCGACCAGATCGCGCAGTACGAGGCGGCCTACGAGACGCTGCGGGAAACCCTCGCCACCATCGACCAGACCTGAGCGCAACGATCAGGCCTGAGCAGACCGGAGAACCACCCATGGCACGTCGCAACCGGCTGGACGCCGAACTCGTCCGCCGCGGTCTGGCCCGCTCCCGGGAGCAGGCTGCCGCGTTGGTGGAGGCCGGCCGGGTCAAGCTGCGCGGGGTTCCCGCACGCAAGGCCGCCGCGATGGTCGATCCTGCCGATCCGTTGCTGGTGACTGGTGCCGACCCGACCGAGGAGTACGTCTCCCGGGGTGGGCACAAGCTCGCGGGCGCGCTGAGCGCGTTCGGGCCCGGTGGGCTGCACGTCGCCGGACGGCGCTGTCTGGACGCTGGAGCGTCGACTGGTGGCTTCACCGACGTGCTGCTGCGCGCCGACGCCGCCGAGGTGGTGGCCGTGGACGTCGGCTACGGGCAGCTCGCCTGGTCGCTGCGTACGGATGAGCGGGTCCGTGTCCTGGAGCGCACCAATGTCCGTACCCTCGATCCTGATGTGATCGGTGGTCCGGTCGACCTGACGGTGGCCGACCTGTCGTTCATCTCGCTGCGGCTGGTGCTGCCGGCGCTGGCCGCCTGCACCCGCGTCGACGGTGACCTGGCGTTGATGGTGAAGCCGCAGTTCGAGGTCGGCAAGGACCGGGTCGGTGCCGGTGGCGTGGTCCGTGATCCGGAGTTGCGTGCCGAAGCGGTGCTCGACGTGGCGGCGGCTGCCGCGCAGCTCGGCCTCGGGCTGGCCGATGTGGCGGCCAGCCCGCTGCCAGGGCCGAGCGGCAACGTGGAGTTCTTCGTATGGTTGCGCCGGGGCGCACCACCGGCCGACCCGCAGCGGGTGCGGGCGGTGGTGGCGGCCGGGCCGGACGGCCCGACCAGGACCGGTGACGGGCCGGATGGCCCGACCAGGACCGGTGACGGGCCGGATGGCCCGACCAGGACCGGTGACGTGCCGGACGTGGCGGCGGAGGAGGTCGCAGGGTGAACGCGTGCAGCGAGGGCACCGCGGTGGTTCGCAGGAGGACACGCGGCCGTGCCGGGGCGACGGTGGCGCGACGCCGCCCGGTCCTGAACGGGCGGGTGGCCCGATGAGCCGGACGGCGCTGCTGGTGACCCACACCGGCCGTCGGCGCAGCACCGAGCATGCCCGGTCGGTCGCCGCCGACCTGATCGCCGCGGGTTTCGAGGTGCGGGTGGTCGCCGACGAGGCCGACGACCTCGACCTGCCCGGGGTGGTGCCGGTCGCCGGTCCGCAGGCCGCCGAGGGCGCCGAGATCGTCTTCGCGCTCGGTGGGGACGGCACCTTCCTGCGCGCCGCCGAGCTGGCCCGGCCGGCGAAGGCGCCGCTGCTCGGCATCAACCTCGGCAAGGTGGGCTTCCTGGCCGAGGCGGAGATCGACGACCTGGACATCGCGGTCCGTGACGTCGTGGATCGCCACTACACCGTTCACGAGCGGCTCACCCTGGACGTCACCGCCGAGTTCGACGGTGGGCCCACCATCGAGTCGTGGGCGCTCAATGAGATCAGCATCGAGAAGGGCGAGCGGGCGCAGATGCTCGAGCTGCTCGTCGACGTCGACGGTCGGCCCCTGTCCCGCTACGGGTGTGACGGCGTCGTCTGCGCGACCCCCACCGGCTCCACCGCGTACGCGTTCTCCGGTGGCGGTCCGGTGGTCTGGCCGGAGGTGGAGGCGCTGCTGTTGGTGCCGATCAGCGCGCACGCGTTGTTCAGCCGCCCGTTGGTCACCGCCCCGACGTCCACCTTCGTGATCACCGTCGACCCGTTCACCACCCTCGCCGTGCTCTCCTGCGACGGGCGGCGCGTCTACGACCTCCCACCGGGGGCCCGGGTGACGGTGCGTCGGGGTGCTCTGCCGGTGCGCATCGTGCGGCTGCGGGCCCGCCCGTTCACCGACCGGCTGGTCGCCAAGTTCGACCTTCCCGTGCACGGGTGGCGCGGCAGCCGCCGGTGATCGGGTGGCACACCGTCGGTGGTCGTCCGTTGTCCACCTGACGACATGTCGCCGCTGCGGCGGCTGGCGACTAGTGACCTGGTGACCGGCTCCGTCGCAGACTCCGATCGGCCCGCATCCACGGATGGCGGGCCTACAGGAGTAGAGGAGCACATCGCATGCACTGGTCCCCACGCTGGCTCGCCGTCGGCGCGGTCGGCGCGTTGGTGGTCGGCCTCGCCGCACCGGCGTCCGCCGATCCGCCGGCCCGGCCCACCGAGCCGCACTCGGGCACGCCCGCCGCGGGCGTCGCGCCCGTCCGCATCACCCTGATCACCGGCGACCAGGTCGACCTGGTCCAGGCCGCGCCCGGCCGGGTCACCGCCAGCGTCCGGCGCGGCCCGGGTCGGGAGCGGATCACCTTCCAGACCGTGGAGGTCGACGGCAAGCTGCGGGTGCTGCCCAGCGACGTCATGCCGTACCTCTCCGCGGGGGTGCTCGACGCCAACCTGTTCGACGTGCAGGAGTTGGTCGCCGACGGGTTCGGCGACGCCGCGCAGGGCGCGTTGCCGCTGATCGTCCGCTATCAGGAGCCGGCCGCCGGTCGGGTCAAGGCGCTCACCGGCGCCACCGACACCCGGCCGTTGGAGAGCATCAACGGCGCGGCGCTGCGGGTCGGCAAGAGTGACCTCGGTGGACTGTGGACGTCGCTGCGCGGTACGAGCGGGCAGCGTGTCGCCGCCGGTGCGCCGGCCACGCTCGGCGCGGGTGTCGCCCGGATCTGGCTGGACGGGAAGGTCCGCCCGACGCTGGAGCACAGCGTGCCGCAGATCGGCGCCCCGGCGGCCTGGGCGGCCGGCCGGGACGGTACCGGCGTGAAGGTGGCCGTGCTCGACACCGGCGTCGACGCGACCCACCCCGACCTGGCCGGGCGGATCGCCGAGGCACGGGACTTCTCCGGTGTCGGTAGCACCCGTGACGGGAACGGCCACGGCACCCACGTGGCGTCCACCATCGCCGGCAGTGGCGCGGCGTCCGGTGGTCTGCGGAAGGGCGTCGCTCCCGGGGCGCAGCTGCTGATCGGCAAGGTGCTCGACGATGGTGGTTCGGGCTCCGACTCGGCCATCATCGCGGGGATGGAGTGGGCCGCCCACTCCGGTGCGAGGGTGGTCAGCATGAGCCTCGGCGGGTCTGCGACCGACGGCACCGACCCGATGAGCCAGGCGGTCAACGAGTTGACCGCCGAGACCGGGACGTTGTTCGTGGTCGCGGCCGGTAACGAGGGCGCGGCGCATACCGTCGGGGCACCCGGCGCGGCCGCTGCGGCGCTGACCGTCGGCGCGGTGGACCGCGACGACAACCTGGCGTCGTTCTCGAGTCGGGGCCCGCGGCTCGGTGACAACGGTCTGAAGCCAGAGATCACCGCGCCCGGTGTCGGCATCATCGCCGCGCGGGCTGCCGGCACCGCCATGGGTACGCCGGTGGACGACGCCTACACGAGCGCGAACGGCACCTCGATGGCCACCCCGCACGTGTCCGGAGCGGCGGCGATCCTCGCCCAGGAGCACCCCGACTGGACCGCCGGCATGCTCAAGGACGCGCTGGTCAGCACCACGAAGGCGAACCCGGCGCTGACCGTGTTCGAGCAGGGCGGCGGTCGGGTCGATGTGGCTCGGGCGCTCAGCCAGCGGGTGTACTCCTCCGGGACCGCCGACTTCGGGCGGCTCAGCACCGATGGCGCGGCGGCCGAGCGGAGCGTGGCGTACACCAATGGCACCGCGGCCGCGCAGACCCTGCGGCTGGCCCTGGAGTTGCGCAACCTGGACACCGGCGCGGCCGAGGTCGACGGTGTCTCGGTCGGCAGCGGCGAGGTGAGCGTGCCGGCCGGCGGTAGCGTCGCTGTTGCGCTGCGAGCGGACCCGGCGAAGTTGGACCGGGGTCTGCACAGCGGGTGGCTGGTAGCGACTGGCGCGGACGGTGTGGCGGTGCGCACGGCGGTCGCCCTGACCCTCAGCGGTCCGCTGCACACCGTGACCGTGCGGGCGGTGGACATGCAGGGGCAGCCGGGCTTCGCGTCGGTGCTCACCCTTTTCGGTGAGAATCCCGAATCCGACTGGCTCGGCTGGGTCGGCGGTGAGGTGCAACTGCAGGTCGAGGAGGGCCCGTACCTGCTCGAGGCGTTGATCGAGCACGGCGCTCCGCTGGATGAGCAGGAGACCCTGGTCACCGACCCGGAGTTGCTGGTCGACCGGGACGTCACGGTGGTGCTCGACCCGCGCAAGGGCACTCCGGTGCGGATCGAGACGCCGAAGCCCTCCGAGCAGCAGGCGACGATCAGCTTCTACGAGCACCGGATCTTCGGCAACGGCCGGCAGGTCGACCACGGGGTGATGACCTTCAGCACCGTCCAGCAGCTCAACGTCACGCCGACCCGCCCGGTGCGCGAGGGCGAGTTCGAGTTCTCGTCGCGTTGGCAGTTGGTCGCGCCGATGGTGGACGCGAAGATCAGTGGGGTGTCCGGTCCGCTGGACATCAACCTGATGGGTTACTCGCCGGCGCCGTCGGACCGGCGGAAGCTGCCGCTGGTCTGGGCCGGCACCGGCACCCCCGGGGAGCTTGCCCGGGTGCGTGGCGCCGCGGCGCTGCTGACCACCAGCCCGGACGCCTCGGAGGAGGAGCAGATCGCGGCGGCGGCCGCCGCCGGTGCGAAGACGGTGCTGATCGTTCGGCCGGCCGACCAGAGCGCGTGGACGTCCTGGACGCCGTTGGGTGACCGGCTGCCGATCCCGGCGATGGCGGTGGCGTACGACGACGGGCAGAAGGTGATCGCGGCGGCCAAGCGTGGTCGTACGACGTTGGACCTGACGTTGACCGTCGAGAGCCCGTACCTGTACGACGTGTGGCAGGTCTCGAAGGGTCGGATCCCGGAGCGGATCACGCACAAGGTCACCGCGCAGAACACCGCCGAGGTGACCGCCCACTACGGGGGTGTCGGCGGTGAGTGGGCCACCGAGCAGCGCTTTGGTTGGCGTCCGTGGCAGGAGGCATCCTGGAACGACAACCAGCGGTTGGTGCGTGCCGGCAGCACCCGGCAGGAGTTCGTCAGCGCCGACGACTCCTGGTGGCAGCACCGGGTCCTGCACAAGATCACGTTCATGCCTGATGGGCAGTTGACCGGTGGTCTGGCCGAGCAGCCCCGGCGGTACTCCGGTGCCGACCGGGTGAGCGAGACCTGGCACGCCCCGGTGATCCGGCCGGCCGTGCCGGCCGGCGGCGGGGCGCCGGTGCCCACGCGTACGAAGGACACGCTGGACGTGCGGGTGGCGGAGTTCGTCGACGCCGAGGGTCACTACAGCGTGGCCGGCGCCAGCGAGGAGCCGGACACCGTCGAGGCTCGGCTCAGCCGCAACGGGCAGCAGATCGCCGACCTGTCCAGCGGGTGGGCTCCGGTGCCCACCACCGGAGACAAGGCCCGCTACCGGCTGGACCTGACCACGCGGCGATCCTCGTCGGAGTGGCGCTACGCCACCCAGACCGACACGGCCTGGGAGTTCACGTCGGCTCGACCGGCGGGCGACGCCGCGACGCCGTTGTCGCTGCTGCAGGTCGACTACCGGGTGCCGGCCGACCTGCTCGGCACGGTACGCGGCAACCGGCCGCACGAGCTGGGAGTGACCCTGCGTCAGCCGGCCGGGGTGCCCGCGCCGACCGGCACCAGCGTTCGGGTGCAGGTCTCCTTCGATGGGGGCGTCACCTGGCGGAACGCGCCGACGAAGGGGTCGGGTACCCGTTACACGGCCACCGTGCCGGCGGGGCATGGAACGGTGTCGCTGCGGGTGCACGCCGCCGACCGGGCCGGGAACGTCGTCGACCAGACGGTGCTTGCGGCGTACGGACTGCGCTGACCTGTGCAGGGCGGGGCGGCTGAGCCGTCCCGCCCGCCCGGGTAGGGTCCGCCGTCGGCCGACGGCGGACCCTTCGGCGTCAGAGCCAGCCGCGTCGGGCGACCTGGAACGCCAGCCCAGGCCGGGTGTCGACACCGGCGGCGGCCATCAGGTCGGCGATGCGCCGTTGGACGGTCCGCCGGCTCACCCCGAGCTGGGAGGCGATGGATTTGTCCGGTACGCCGGCCACGAACAGCGACAGCAGCCGCGCCCCGTCGGCGTCCGGTTGGTAACCGTCGCGCGGATGGTCCTCGGGGTCCGGCTGTCGGCCCTCGGTCGCCGCGACGGCGAGGGGGTCGTCGAGCCGCAACCGGGTGGCCACCCGCCAGTGGCTGTCGAAGAGGGCGAGCAGTGCGTCGAGCAGCTGACTGCGGCCGATCACGGCGGCGCTCGGTTCACCGCCGTCGCGGTCGGGCACCAACGGGCAGATGGCGATGCGGGCGTCCACGATGGCCAGTCGGACCGGTAGCCGGTCGAGGACGCGGGCCTGCTCGCCGGCGGCGACCCCTTTGGCGAGGTCGGCCAACGCGCCCGGCTCCAGCAGCAGGTCACGCTCGTAGATGGCCCGGTAGCTCACTCCGCGGGCCAGCGCGTCGAACTCCTCGACGTTCTCCGGGCCGGCCATGGCGAGGGGGTTGGCCCGACAGAACCACAGCACCTCGGTACGCGCCGAATTCTGCAGATCGCGCAGACGGTCCCGGAGCACCCGGGCGCCGGTGATCACCTCCACGAGGTGGTCGACGTCGTGCCGCCGCAGCCCGGACCGGTACTCCTCGGCCAGTTGGGTGACCCGTCGGCGGGCGGCCTCCAGGTCCTCCTGCCGACGCAGCAGCGTCGCGCCGAGTGCGACGTCCGGGGCGGTCGGACGCAGCGGCGCGTTCGGATCGTTGTCGGTGAGCTGCACCAGGCCCTTGGCGCGCAGCGCCTCGACCTGGGCGACGACCTGCTCACGGGGTCGGTCCAGGCGGCGGACCAGCTCGTCGATGCGGGCCGTGGTGAGCTGAAGCAGGCAGCGGTAGAGCTCCTCCTCAGCCGTTGTCAGGCCGATCACGTCCAACACGGGGCAGAACCTTACGTCGGCCGGGTGCCGGCCGCGCCCGGGCCCGTCGGCTGGTCAACTGTCGGGCCTCGCGTCTACTGTCGGTGGCTGTGCTGGAAGAGCTGCGCATCACTGGACTCGGCGTCATCGACGACACCACGCTGCCGTTGACCGGCGGCATGAACGTCATCACCGGCGAGACCGGTGCGGGCAAGACGATGGTGGTGACCGGCCTCGGTCTGCTCTTCGGCGGCCGGGCCGACGCCGGGCGGGTCCGGGCCCAACCCGGCCGGGCGGTGGTGGAGGGGCGGTTGCGCCTGCACGGGCGGGTCGCCGACGTCGTGCACGCGCGGATCATCGAGGCTGGCGGCGAGCCCGACGAGGACGGCACGGTGCTGCTGAGCCGCACGGTGACGGTGGAGGGGCGGTCACGCGCCCACGTTGGCGGCCGGAGCATGCCGGTGTCGATGCTCGGTGAGGTCGGCGAGCAGGCGGTCGCTGTGCACGGCCAGTCCGACCAGCTGCGGCTGCTGCGCCCGGCCGAGCAGCGGGCCGCCCTGGACCGGTTCGCCGGCCCCGGGCACGAGAAGTTGCTCGACGCGCTGCGCGAGGCGTACACGGGGTGGCGGCGGATCGTCGACGACCTGGCCGACCGGCGACGCAACGCCCGCGAGCGCAGCCAGGAGGCCGACCTGCTGCGGCTTGGCCTCGACGAGATCACCCGGGTCGATCCGCAGCCCGGTGAGGATGACGAGCTGAAGACCGAGGCGCAGCGGCTGGAGCACGCCGAGGGGCTGCGGACGGCCGCGCAGATCGCGCAGCAGTGCGTGGCGGGCGGTGCGGAGGCCGCCGACGAGACACCCGACGCGGCGGCGCTGCTGGGCACCGCCCGGCGGACGTTGGAGGCGCAGTCCGGCACCGACCCGGCGCTGGGTGAGCTGGCGGCCCGCCTGGAGGAGGCGGCCACCCTGGTGACCGACGTGTCGGCGGAGCTGTCGGCGTACCTGGCGACGCTCGACGCGGACCCGGCCCGGTTGCAGCACGTCTACGAGCGGCGGGCGGCGTTGCGCGCGTTGACCCGCAAGTACGCCGACGACGTCGACGGGGTGATCGCCTGGGCCGATCGGGCGCGCACCCGACTGTCCGACCTGGACACGTCCGACGATCTGCTCGACGAGTTGGAGCGCGACGGTCAGCGGCTCGCCGTCGAGGTGGCCGACCTGGCCGGGCGGGTGTCGGCCTCCCGGCAGGAGGCGGCGATCCGTTTCGCCGACCAGGTCACCGTCGAGCTGGCCGGTCTGGCCATGCCCCACGCGCGGATCGAGGTGGCGGTGCTGCCCCGCCCGGCTGGGCGCGCCGAGCCGACGCTGGCGGTCAACGGCGTTGAGGTGGGTGTCACACCGGACGGCGGTGACGAGGTGGAGCTGCGGTTGCTGGCCCACCCGGGAGCGCCGTCGTTGCCGTTGCAGCGCGGTGCCTCCGGCGGTGAGTTGTCCCGGGTGATGCTCGCCATCGAGGTGGTCTTCGCCGGCTCGGGTGGCCCGCCCACCTTGGTCTTCGACGAGGTCGACGCGGGTGTCGGCGGTCAGGCGGCGGTGGAGATCGGTCGGCGGCTGGCCCGGCTGGCCCGCAGCCACCAGGTGTTGGTCGTCACACACCTGCCGCAGGTGGCCGCGTTCGCCGACCGGCACCTGGTGGTGGCGAAGGACACTGGCGGGGCGGTGACGACCAGTGGGGTGCGGGTCGTGGAGGACACCGAGCGGGCGCGGGAGTTGGCACGCATGCTGGCGGGTTTGCCCGATTCGGATCTGGGTATCGCCCATGCCGAGGAGCTTCTGGCTGTGGCCGCCAAGGAAAGGCGGCTGTGACGCCGCGTATTGTGAGCGCAAGCACAACGGCTTGTGCCGACGTGTGCTTCCCTGGGTAGGCGGCCCTGCTCAGGCATGTCGCGACAGAAAAGCCTGCCTCACATGCCAGGATGGTCACGATGCGTCTACCCACGTTGCGCCGGAACCGGAACTCCGAACCGGGCACAGTCCTCGGCACCGCGCGCCTTGATCGCCGGACGAAACGGCTGGTCGGTCGGCTGCGCCCTGGTGACATCGCGGTCATCGACCACGTCGACCTGGACCGGGTGGCGGCCGATTCGCTTGTCGCTGTCGGTGTCGCGGCGGTGCTCAACGCGAAGCCCTCGGTGTCCGGCCGTTACCCGAACCTCGGCCCGGAGGTGTTGATCGCCGCCGGCATTCCGCTCCTCGACGACCTGGGGGAGGGCGTCTTCGAGCAGGTCCGCGAGGGCGACCAGGTGCGCATCGAGGGCAACACGGTCTTCGCCGGCGACGAGCCGGTGGCCCACGGCAGCCTGCAGGACACCGAGTCGGTCGCCAAGGCCATGGCCGACGCCCGGGAGGGTCTGTCGGTGCAGTTGGAGGCGTTCGCCGCCAACACGATGGACTACCTCCGCCAGGAGCGCGACCTGCTGCTCGACGGTGTGGGCGTGCCGGACATCGAGACCCAGATGCAGGGTCGGCACTGCCTGATCGTCGTACGCGGCTACGACTACAAGGCCGACCTGGACGTGCTGCGCCCGTACATCCGGGAGTTCAAGCCGGTGCTCATCGGTGTCGACGGCGGCGCGGACGCGCTGGTCGAAGCCGGATACACCCCAGACATGATCATCGGGGACATGGATTCGGTCACCGATGACGTGCTGCGCTGCGGCGCCGAGGTGATCGTGCACGCGTACCCGGACGGGCGGGCCCCCGGCCTGCCCCGGGTCAACGGCCTCGGCGTCCCGGCGATCACCTTCCCGGCCGCGGCGACCAGCGAGGACCTGGCCATGCTGCTCGCCGACGAGAAGGGCGCGTCGCTGCTGGTCGCGGTCGGCACCCACGCCACGCTCGTCGAATTCCTGGACAAGGGTCGCGGCGGGATGGCCTCGACGTTCCTGACCCGGCTGAAGGTCGGCGGCAAGCTGGTCGACGCCAAGGGTGTGAGCCGGCTCTACCGGCAGAGCATCTCCGGTTCGTCGCTGCTGTTGCTGGTGCTGTCGGCGATCGCGGCGATGGCGTCCGCGGTGGCCGTCTCGACCGTCGGGAAGGCGTACCTGGGCGTGGTCGCCGAGTGGTGGGACAATTTCGTGTTCCAGCTGTACCGGCTCTTCTAGTTCCCGACCGATCAAGAGGCTGCAAGCGTGATCAACTTCCGCTACCACGTGGTGTCCCTCACCGCGGTCTTCCTAGCTCTGGCGATCGGCCTGGTGGTCGGCACGGCCGCCCTCAACGGCCCGGTCGCCGATTCGCTCGAGGGACAGGTCACCGGGCTGCGTAAGGACAACCAGTACTGGCGCCAGCAGGTCAACAACATGGAGAAGCAGCTCGGGCTGGAGGAGGAGTTCGCCGAGGAGATCTCCCAGGTCGTCCTCCCCGGCACCCTGACCGGGCGGCGCGTGCTGGTGCTCACCCTGCCGAACGGGCGCGACCACACCGAGGGTGTGCTCAAGAAGCTCCAGCAGGCCGGCGCGACCGTCACCGGCCGGGTCGACCTACAGGACAAACTCATCAACCCGGACAACAACTCCAACCTGCTGGAGTTGGCCGTCACCGCCGCCCGCCCGACGGCGCAGACCACCGGCCTGCCCGGCAACGGGCACGGTGTGGAGACCTCCAGCGCCCTGCTGGCTAGCGTCCTGCTCGACCGGGCTCAGGGCACCGCGCCGGTCAGCGACGCCGACCGGCGGGCGGTGCTCGCCGCGTACAACAACGCCGGTTACCTGACCACCGACAACAACAAGGTCACCGGCTCGGCGGAGGCGGTCGTCGTGGTCAGCGGTCAGCCGTATGTCGACAAGGACTCCGAGAAGCGCGACGAGTCGGTCGTCAAGATCGCCGAGCAGTTCGACCGCACCGGGTCGATCGTGGTGGCCGGCAACGGCTCCGCCGGTGGCAACCTGGTGGCCGTGGTCCGCGGTGACCCGGTGCTCGCCCAGACCATCTCCACGGTCGACAACGCCAACACCGTCCAGGGTCAGCTGGTCACCAGCCTCGCTCTGGTGCAGCAACTCACCGAGAAGAAGGCCGGCCAGTACGGCGTCGGCGACAACGCTCCGTCCCTGCTGCCTAGACTGCCCCAGTGAGCGAACGACGTACCCCCGTGTCCGTAACCGACGAGGCGACGCGTGCGCGAGCGCACCTGAGGCACACCAGGGCGGCGGCGTGAGGACGCTGGGCCGGCTGCTGCTCGCCGGTGCCGGCGCCGCAGCAGCCCGGTACGCGCTGCGCGAGGTGCGTACCTCCCCGGTCGGGCCCACGCTGCAGCGCACCAACTTCCGCGGCCGCACGGTGACCCTCGCCGCAGGTCCGGCGCTCGCCGCCGGTGCGGCCGCCGCCGGCGCCTTCGGTGCCACCAGTGGCGCAGCCGGTGGGGCCGCCCTGGTCGCCGGCCTGGGTGCCGGTGGCGTCGGCCTGTACGACGACGTGGTCGGCGCCCGGCCGGCGCAGAAGACGGCCAAGGGCTTCGCCGGCCACCTCGCCGCACTGCGCGAAGGGCGGATCACCGCAGGCCTCGTCAAGATCGTCGGGGTGGGTGCTGCCGGGCTGGGTGCCGCCGCGCTGCTCGCCGCCGACCCCCGGGTCGCCGCGCACCCGCGCCGGCAGCGTCACGGATCCGTTGGCCGGGGCGTCGACGTGCTGCTCGGCGCCGGCGTCATCGCCGGCACGGCCAACCTGCTCAACCTGCTCGACCTGCGGCCCGGCCGGGCCATCAAGTCCGGGCTGCTGCTCGCCGCGCCGCTGACCGGCGGGCCGCACGGCGGGATCGCCGCCGGTGCGGCCGGAGCCGCCGCCGGCCTGCTCCGCGACGACCTGGCCGAGGACGTGATGCTCGGCGACAGCGGCGCGAACGCCCTCGGGGCGCTGCTCGGCGTCGCGCTCGCCGCCCGCACCGGCCCGCTCGGCCGGGCCGGTCTGCTCGCCGTGCTCGCCGGCCTCACCGCCACCAGCGAGAAGGTCAGCTTCACCTCGGTGATCCAGCGGACCCCGGGGCTGCGCGAGCTCGACGCACTGGGCCGACGCGCCGACTGACGTGAGCAAACCGGCACCCCTCGCCGGCGCCGGCCGGCTGGCCGGGGCAGCCGCGCTCATCGCCGTCCTCACCATCGCCAGCCGGCTCGCCGGCTTCGGCCGTACCGCCGTGTTCACCCTGGGCCTGGGGCACACCGACCTTGGCAACACCTACGTGGTGGCCAACGCCGTGCCGAACTTCATCTTCGAGATCGTCGCCGGGGGAGCGCTGGCCAGCCTGGTCGTACCGCTGCTCGCCGGTGCGGTCGCGGCGGGCGACCGGAGCGCCGTCGCCCGGACCACCGGGGCGCTGCTGACCTGGACGCTGGCCCTGCTGGTCCCGCTCGCGCTGCTCGTGGTGGTCGCCGCCGGGCCGGTGATCGGGCTGCTCGGCGACGGGTTGACCGCCGCCCAGCAGCAGAGCGGCGTACGGATGCTGCGGGTCTTCGCGCCGCAACTGCCGCTGTACGGGGTCGGCATCGTGCTCACCGGCGTGCTCCAGGCACACCGCCGCTTCGCCTGGCCGGTGCTCGCCCCGTTGCTGTCCAGCCTCACCGTGATCGTCGTCTACCTGGGGTTCGCCGCGACGCAGGGCCGGGACGCCACCGTTGCCGGGGTGAGCCGCGGTGGCGAATTGCTGCTCTCCGGCGGCACCACCCTCGGTGTGGTGGTGCTGTCGCTGTCGCTGCTGATCCCGGTCGGCCGGCTACACCTCGGGTTGCGGCCCAGGTTCGGGTTCCCCACCGACGCGCGGGCCCGGGTCGGCGGGTTGGCGGTGGCGGGCGCGGTCACCGTCACCGCTCAGCAGATCGCCCTGATCGTCAGCCTGAACCAGGTCACGCACGGCGCGGCGACCAATCCCGCCGTCTACAACCTGGCGCAGACCGTCTACCTGTTGCCGTGGGCGGTGCTGGCGGTGCCGCTGGCCATCGCGGCCTACCCGACCCTGGCGGCGGCGCGCGCCGCCGGTGACGACAACACCTACCGGGCGACCCTGGCACCGGCCGTTCGCGGGGTGCTGCTGTTCAGTTGCCTCGGCACGGCCGCGTTGATCGGGACCGCCGGCCCGGTCGGGCACTTCTTCTTCTCCGAGTCCACCGCCTCGACCACCGCCGCCGCCGCGATCATCGGGTACGCGCCGGGCCTGGTCGGCTACGGCCTGTTCGCGGTGCTCACCCGGGCGCTCTACGCCCGGGGGGAGACCCGGGCGGCGACGGTCGCGACCGCCATCGGTTTCCTGGTGGTGCCGGCAGTCGTCCGGCTGTTCGGTGCGCTGTTGCCGGTGCGGGATCGGGTGTTCGCGGTGACGTCGGCCAACTCGGTGGGGATGCTGGTGCTCGGTGCGTTGCTGATCGTGGCGGTGGTGCGCAGCGCCGGCCGTCCGGCTCTGGCTGGCGCGGCACGGGCCGGAGCGGCCGGTGGCCTCGCCGGTGTGCTCGCCGCGCTCGCCGGTCTGGGCCTCACCCGATGGCTCGCCGCGCCGGGTGACGGCACCCCGACGATGGCGGCGGCACTCGGTCAGGGCATGCTGTCCGGGGTTCTGGTCGGGGCGGTGTTCCTCGCCGTGGTCTGGTTCGTCGACCGGCGGGACGTAGCGCCACTGCTCGCCGGGGTGGTGCGGCGTCTGCGTCGGCGAGGGCCATCCGGCGGCGCGCCGACGCCCGCTGCGGGCTCCCCGGAGCGGGGCGACGGGAAGGAGACTGCGACTCGATGAGCGAGGCAAGTCTGCCGGCCGGCTGGTCGGGCACCGTCGCGTTGTTGCTCGCGTCCAGCACCGGCGGTGTCGGTCAGCACGTCCGCTCGGTGGCTCGTGGCCTTGTCGCGGGCGGTGCCACAGTCGTGGTCTGCGGGCCCGCGGCAACTCAGGAGCAGTTCGACTTCGTCAGTGTCGGTGCCCGTTTCGAGCCGGTGGAGATCCCGGCCAGCCCGACCCCGGCCGACGCCCGGGCGGTGCTCGCCCTGCGTCGGGTGCTCACCGCCGCCCGCGTCGACGTCGTGCACGCGCACGGCCTGCGTGCCGGGTTGGTCGCGGTGCTGGCCCGTCCCGCCGCCCCGCTGATCGTCACCTGGCACAACGCGGTGCTCGCGGGCGGATTGCGGGGCGGGGTGTCCCGGCTCGTGGAACGAGTGGTGGCCCGGGGTGTCCGGGTGGCCCTCGGTGCCTCCGCGGACCTGGTGCAACGGGCTGCCGCGCTGGGTGCCGCCGACGCCCGGCTCGCCCCGGTCGCCGCGCCGACACTGCCGGCGCCGCATCGGCGGCCGGCAGCGGTACGCGCCGAGTTCGGCGTACGCCCGGACCAGCCGTTGATCGTCTCGGTCGGCCGTCTGCACCCGCAGAAACGGTACGACGTGCTGATCGATGCGGCGGCCCGCTGGCGTACGCGTACCCCGCCGCCGGTCGTGGTGATCGCCGGTAGTGGGCCGGCCTACCTGCCGCTGGCAGCCCGGACGTCGGCGGCTCGCGCCCCGGTGACCCTGCTGGGGCACCGCACCGACGTGGCGGATCTGCTCGCCGGCGCTGACCTGGCGGTGGTGACCAGCGATTGGGAGGCCCGGCAGCTCTTCGCGCAGGAGGCGCTGCGCGCCGGCGTACCGCTGGTGGCCACCGCGGTTGGTGGGCTGCCGGAGTTGGTCGGCGACGCTGCCAGGCTGGTCCCCGCCGGCGATGTGGACGCTGTCGACGCGGCGGTGTGCGCGTTGCTGGACGATCCGGCGGCCCGGGCCGAGTTGGGCCGCCGTGGTGCTGAACGGGCGGCGACGTGGCCGACCGAGACGGACACCGTGGCCGCGCTGGCCGCCCTCTACGCCGAGGTGGCCACGGGCGGCACCGGCCCGGCGGCCGCCCCGGACTCCGACGCCCCGAGAACGGGACACCGGTGATGTTGCGCCGAATCGCCCCCGCCCTGTTGACCGTGCTCGTGGTGGTGCTGGGCGTCACCGCGCTGGCCGCCCGCCCACCGCGGGGCGTCCCGCAACGCACCGCCGACTTCGTGGTGCTCGCCGGGGTCGCAGGGCTGCGCTGGGAGGACGTGGATCCGCAGAGCACGCCGACGTTGTGGCGGATGGCCCAGGAAGGGTCGATCGGCTCGTTGTCGGTGCGTTCCGCGCACCGACCCACCTGCCCGGTGGACGGCTGGCTGACCTTGGGCGCGGGCAGCTTCGCCGCGTGGAACGGCAGCCGGTCGGTCGATGGGTGCCCACCGGCCGGGGTGGTGGTGGAACAACCCGACGGCATCGGCGCGAACCTGCCCGAGCAGGAGAGCGTGGTGCAGTACAACCAGCAGCGCCTGTCCTGGGGTGCCCTGCCCGGATCGCTGTCGGAGTCGGTCCGCTGCTCCGTCGCCGTCGGCCCGGGTGCGGCCGTGGCGGCAGCCCGACCGTTCGGCCGCGTCGACCGGTACGCGTCGGCGCTGCCAGCCGACCCGAAGGTGCTGCTCGGTTCGTGCATCCTGAGCATCGTCGACCTCGGCACGGTCGAGGGGACCGACCCGGCGGCCCGCGCCGAGGAGGCCCGAGCGGCGGACGCCCAACTGGCCCGGGTGCTGGCCGCGCGGCCACCGCGGTCGCTGGTGCTGGTCGCGGGGATCTCCGATACCGCCCAGTCGTCGCGGCTGCACGTGGCGGTCGCCGACGGGCCGGGCTGGGAGCGGGGGTGGCTCACCTCGGCCAGCACCGGCCGGGACGGGTACCTGCAACTTGTCGACCTCGCGCCGACCGCTCTGGCGGCGCTGGGCCGGCCGATGCCGGAGCGACTCTTCCTCGGCCGGCCGGCGATCAGCACCGGCGGTCGACCGGCAGACCTGGTTGACGCGATCAACGCCCCGGTGGACGCCGATCGGGAGGCATCCGCCCAGCGGACCATCTCCGGCAGGTTCTTCACGCTGCTCGCCGCTGTGCAGGTGTTGCTGGCGCTGGCCATTCTGCCGCTGTTGCGGCGGGCCCGCCCGCACGCCGGGCCGGCCGGCCCGACCCCCGTCTCCGGGCGGATCGTGGCAGTGGTGGAGCTGCTGCTGGTCGCCGCGGCGTTGACGATCCCGGCGGCGCTGCTCGCCGACGCGGTGCCCTGGTGGCGTGGCGGGCACCCCGGATGGATCTTCGCCGGGGTCACCGCGCTGCTGGTGGCCGCCGGCACCGCGGCGGTGCGGTTTGCCCCCGGGTACGCGCGCACCCTCGGCCCGATGGGCGCGGTGGCCGGCCTCACCACACTTGTCGTCGGCCTGGACGTGCTCACCGGGGCCAGCCTCCAGCTCAACGGCGTGGTGGGCTACTCCGCGTTGCAGGGTGGCCGCTACGCCGGGCTGAGCACGGTGGGGCTGGGAGTGCTCCTGGCGGGCGCGTTGCTCACCGGGGGCTGGCTCGCCCAGCGGGTGCACCGTGGTTGGCGGCCGGCGGTGATGGTGGCCGTGGGTGGCCTCGCCGTGGTGGTGGTCGGCAGCCCGTACCTGGGTGCCGACCCGGTCGGTGCGATCGCGCTCACCGCCGGGGTGAGCGTCGCCGCCGTGATCAGCGCCGGCGGCTGGTTGACGGTCAGCCGGCTGGCGTGGGCGACGATGGCCGCCCTGGCGGTCGGCATCGGCTTCGCCGTGGTGGATCTGCGTCGTTCGGCGGCGGAGCGGGGCAGCCTGGGTCGGTTCCTCTCGGCGCTCGGCGACGGCACCGGCGGGTTTACCGTGCACCGATCGAGCGCGGAGAATTTCGAGACGTTGGTCAACAGCCCGCTGACCGTGCTGGCGCTGGCCGGTGGGTTGTTGGTGTGGTTCGCCCTGTTGCAGCCGTGGGGTGGGCTGATGCGGTTGTTCGGCATCTACCCGGCGGTCCGGGCCGCGTTGGCCGGCACCGTGGTCGCCGCGGTGCTCGGTGGTGTGCTCGACGGTGCGGCGTTGGACGTGATGGGCGCTGCCGCCGCGTTGGTGGTGCCGATGGCCGCCCTGGCGTCGCTGCGGGTCCTCGGGCACGCCGCCGACCGGACCCGGCCGGTCGGGGCCCGCTCCCGCGCGGACGGTGCCGACGACGACTCGGGGTCCGGCGGGGTTGGCCCGGCCGCTGGGGATGATGGCCCGACCGGTGGTGGTGGGCCGCTGGGCGCGGTCCACCCCCGGCCGATGAGCGAACCGCCCGCAGGCGCACCACCGGCGGACACACCGGTCGACCCCGCCGCCGCCGGCCCGGAGGGGCCGAGCGACCCGGAGGGGCCGGCTGCGGGCGGGTCGACCGACTCGGCGGGGCCGACCGCGAGTGGACCGGCGCTGGACACTGCGCGGGCAGTGCCCGTGCCGCCACGGCAGGCCACCCGGTCATCGACCGAGGTTGCCGCTTCCTGAGCGCCGGACCTCTTCCGGATGGCCCGCTGGTGTCGCAGCCGGGGTGCGGCCTGCGGGTACCCGTCCGGGAGGTGTTACCGTCGAGTCCCGTGGATCGCGTGATCACTTTGTTGATCAAGCACGGCGGTCTGCATGACCGCGACAGACGACACGGGAGCAGGCCTTGGCCCCATCAGCACGGACGACCAGGCACATTTTCGTCACCGGGGGCGTTGCCTCCTCGCTGGGTAAGGGCCTCACCGCCTCCAGCCTCGGCAATCTGCTGACCGCGCGCGGGTTGCGCGTGGTGATGCAGAAGCTCGACCCTTACCTCAACGTCGACCCGGGGACGATGAACCCGTTCCAGCACGGCGAGGTCTTCGTCACCGAGGACGGCGCCGAGACCGACCTCGACGTCGGGCACTACGAGCGCTTCCTGGACCGGGCGCTGTCCGGTAAGGCGAACGTCACCACCGGCCAGATCTACTCCGACGTGATCGCCAAGGAGCGGCGCGGTGAATACCTGGGCGACACCGTCCAGGTCATCCCGCACATCACCAACGAGATCAAGTCGCGGATCCTGGCGATGGCCGACCCGGACGAGGACGGCCAGCTCCCCGACGTGGTGATCACCGAGGTCGGCGGCACGGTCGGCGACATCGAGTCGCTGCCGTTCTTGGAGGCGATCCGCCAGGTCCGCCACGACCTCGGCCGGGACAACTGCTTCTACCTGCACGTCTCGCTGGTGCCGTATCTGGCGCCGTCGGGCGAGCTGAAGACCAAGCCGACGCAGCACTCGGTGGCGCAGCTGCGCAACATCGGTATCCAGCCGGACGCGATCGTGCTGCGGTGCGACCGGGAGATCCCGGTGAAGCTCAAGGAGAAGCTGTCGCTCTACTGCGACGTGGACACCGAGGCGGTCGTCGCCGCCCCGGACGCCCCGAGCATCTACGACATCCCGAAGGTGCTGCACCGTGAGGGGCTCGACGCGTACGTGGTGCGTCGCCTCGGCCTGTCCTTCCGGGACGTGGACTGGAGCAGCTGGGACGACCTGCTGGAGCGGGTGCACCGGCCCCGGCACACCGTCACCGTCGCGGTGGTCGGCAAGTACGTCGACCTGCCCGACGCGTACCTGTCGGTCAGTGAGGCGATCCGGGCGGCCGGCTTCGGTCACCGGGCCCGGGTGCAGCTGCGCTGGGTGCCCAGCGACGAGTGCGTCACCCCGGCCGGTGCCGCCGCTGCGTTGGCCGGCGTGGACGCCATCCTCATCCCCGGCGGCTTCGGCGTACGCGGCATCGAGGGCAAGATCGGCACCGCCCGGTACGCCCGGGAGAACGGCATCCCGCTGCTCGGCCTGTGCCTCGGTCTGCAGTGCATGACCATCGACGTGGCCCGGCACCTGGCCGGCCTGGACGGCGCCAACTCGTTGGAGTTCGACGAGCAGGCCGCGCACCCGGTCATCGCCACCATGGCCGACCAGGAGGACATCGTCGCCGGCAAGGGCGACCTGGGCGGCACCATGCGGCTCGGGGCGTACCCGGCGACGCTGACCGAGGGTTCGATCGTCGCCGAGGCGTACGGCAGCACCGAGATCAGTGAGCGGCACCGGCACCGTTTCGAGGTGAACAACGCCTACCGGGACGCGCTGACCAAGGCGGGCCTGCACTTCTCCGGCACCTCGCCGGACGGCCGGCTGGTGGAGTTCATCGAGCTGGACCGGAGCCTGCACCCGTTCTTCGTGGCCACTCAGGCGCACCCGGAGCTGAAGAGTCGCCCCACTCGTCCGCACCCGCTGTTCGCCTCGTTCGTCAAGGCCGCGGTGGCGTACTCGCAGGCCGACCAGTTGCCAGTCGACCTGGACGCGGCGGCGGAGGCCCCATCGACGCGCAAGGCCGCCCGCAACGGCGCCGCGACGAAGGCGGCATCCGCGTCGTGACCGAGATTGAGCACCTCTACGAGGTGCGTTCCCGGGAGGAGCGGTACCGGGGGCGGATCTTCGACGTGGTCACCGAGGAGGTGACCATGCCGGGCGGCGGAACGGGGCTGCGTGATCTCGTCCGGCACGTCGGGGCGGTGGCCGTGGTGGCGCTCGACGACGCCGGCCAGGTGGTGCTGATCCGGCAGTACCGGCACCCGGTCGGGCGGCACCTGTGGGAGTTGCCCGCCGGGCTGATGGACGTCTCCGGTGAGGAGTTGCCGGCGGCCGCGTTGCGGGAGTTGGCCGAGGAGGCGGACCTGACCGCCGGGCAGATCGACGTGCTGGTCGACCTGCACAGCTCGCCCGGGTTCACCAACGAGTTGGTGCGGGTCTTCCTGGCCCGGGACCTGGCGGGGGTGCCGGCCGACGAGCGCCACGAGCGCCGTGACGAGGAGGCCGACCTCCAGGTCGTCCGGATCGACCTGGACGAGGCGGTCGCCATGGTCCTGGCCGGGGAGATCACCAACGCGTCCGCGGTGGCCGGGCTGCTGGCCGCGGCCCGCGCCCGGGACACCGGCTGGTCGGCGTTGCGTCGGGCGGACGCGCCGCTGCCACGCTGAGCGTCGTCGTCGGTCCAACTGGCGAGGGAGTACGCGCGCGAAGGGGCCCCGCGGTCAACCGCGGGGCCCCTTTGTTGTCGGTGTGGTCGGTCAGTCGCGCAGCGGGCGGCCCTGTGCGTCCGTGCCGCCGTTGACCAGGATGAGGATGCCGTCGATTAAGCCCCAGATGCTGCCGAAGCCGAAGGTGCAGACGCTGACGACGAGCTGCAGCACGCCGATCTTGATGTCACCGATGTAGAACCGGCCGGCGCCGAAGAAGCCGAGCAGGATCCCGAGGACGCCCGCGACGACCTTGCTCTTGTCGGAGACGCCCTGGGGGTACCCGGGCTGGGGGTACCCCGGCTGGGGGTACCCGGGCTGGTAAGGGGGAGTGGTCATGGGCGGACACACTAGTGATCGACTCTTGCGCTGTCCGCACCGCCACCCAGCAGATGGGACGATAGTGGTGCAACAGTGTCCGGACGGTTGGGGCGGTGATCCACCGGCGAATCCGGGCGGTGCCCTGACACTTCGTCAGGACACCCGGTCACCGGGTGTCACTGTGCTGGCTTACGGCGGCACCGGGCGCGCCTAGACTGCCGCCGGCAGGACCGGTGGACCGCGGTGGCAAAGGGGCCATTGCGGCACCGAGCAGTCGGGGGAGAGCAGCCCCGAAGAGAGGTGTCGGCATCGTGAAGGTCGGAATCCCACGCGAGGTCAAGAACCACGAGTACCGCGTGGCGATCACGCCAGCGGGCGTCAACGAGTTCACCCGCAGCGGCCACCAGGTCTTCGTCGAAGCCGGTGCCGGAGTCGGCTCCAGCATCACCGACGAGGAGTTCGCCGCCGCCGGCGCGACGATCCTCGCCACCGCCGACGAGGTGTGGGAGACCGCCGAGCTGGTGCTCAAGGTCAAGGAGCCGATCGCCGAGGAGTACCACCGGATGCGTGCGGGGCAGGTGCTCTTCACCTACCTGCACCTGGCCGCCTCCAAGGAGTGCACCGACGCGCTGATCGATCGCAAGGTCACCGGCATCGCGTACGAGACGGTCGAGCTGCCCGACCGGTCGTTGCCGCTGCTCGCCCCGATGTCCGAGGTGGCCGGCCGGCTCGCCCCGCAGGTGGGCGCCTTCTACATGATGCGGACCGGCGGCGGGCGCGGCGTGCTGCCCGGCGGTGTCTCCGGGGTGTACGCGGCCAAGACCGTGGTCATCGGCGCCGGCGTCTCCGGCTTGAACGCCGCCGCCATCGCGCTGGGCCTGCAGTCCGAGGTGCTGCTGCTGGACAAGAACGTCGCCCGGCTGCGGTCGGCCGACGCCATCTACCGTGGCCACCTGCAGACCGTCGCCTCCAACGCCTACGAGGTCGAGCGGGCGGTGCTCGACGCCGACCTGGTCATCGGCGCGGTGCTGGTGCCCGGTGCCAAGGCGCCGACGCTGATCTCCAACGAGCTGGTCTCCCGGATGAAGCCGGGCAGTGTGCTCGTCGACATCGCGATCGACCAGGGCGGCTGCTTCGAGGACTCGCGCCCCACGACCCACGCCGACCCGGTCTACAAGGTGCACGAGTCGATCTTCTACTGCGTCGCGAACATGCCCGGCGCGGTGCCGAACACCAGCACCTACGCCCTGACCAACGTCACCCTGCCGTACGCCCTGGAGTTGGCCAACCACGGCTGGCGTGAGGCGCTGCGCCGCGACACGGCGCTGGGGCTGGGCCTGAACACCCACGACGGCCACGTCACCTACGGCCCGGTCGCCGAGGCGCACGGCATGGACGTGCTCCCGCTGGCCGACGCGCTGGCCTGAGCGGTGGCGGGCTGACCGGCGGCACGGACTCCGCCGGCGTGGGCACACCGCCCACGCCGGCGCTGCGCCGTGCCGTGCGCGGCTACCTCGACCACCTCACCGTCGAGCGTGGTCTGTCGGCGAACACGCTCGCCTCGTACCGTCGGGATCTGGATCGCTATCTCGCGACCCTGGTCGATGCCGGCGTGGCCGACCTGGCGTCGGTCGACGCCGGCCTCGTCGAGTCGCATCTGGCGCGGCTGCGCGCGGGCGACGACGCACACCCGCCGCTGGCGGTCTCCTCCGCCGCCCGTGCGGCCAGCGCGGTCCGGGGCCTGCACCGCTTCGCGCTGCGCGAAGGGCTGGCCGGCGCCGACCCCAGCCGCGACGTCCGCCCGCCGACCCCGCCACGACGGCTGCCCCGGGCGCTGCCGGTCGACGACGTGGTCCGGCTGCTCGACACCGCCGGCCCGATCACCGCGACCGGCGACGACGCGCCCCTCGCGCTGCGTGACCGGGCGCTGCTGGAGTTTCTGTACGGCACCGGCGCGCGGATCTCCGAGGCGGTCGGTGCCGCCGTGGACGACCTGGACACCGACGACGGCACCGTGCTGCTGCGCGGCAAGGGCGGCCGGGTGCGCCTGGTGCCGATCGGCGGGTACGCCGTCGACGCGGTGCGCGCCTACCTGGTCCGGGCCCGTCCCGGTCTGGCCGCCGCCGGTAGGGGCACCCCGGCGGTCTTCCTCAACGCCCGTGGCGGCGCGCTGACCCGTCAGGGCGCCTGGGGCATCCTGCGGGGCGCCGCCGGCCGGGCCGGGCTGCCCGTCGACGGGCCCGCCGCCGTCTCTCCGCACACCCTGCGCCACTCGTACGCCACCCACCTGCTCGACGGCGGCGCCGACGTCCGGGTGGTGCAGGAGCTGCTCGGGCACGCATCGGTGACCACGACGCAGGTCTACACGTTGGTCACCGTGGAGCGGCTGCGTGAGGTGTATGCCACCGCCCACCCGCGCGCCCGCGGCTGAACCCGGTCGCGGTCGGCTCCGACACGCCGGGCCGGTGCCGAACCCCCTGCTGGTCGGTGGCGTACAGTCGGCATCGGCGCGGACCTCCTGGAGCGAAACGACCGGGGTGCGCAGCGGCGCCGCGAAGGACGTCGGAGGGCTCCGACGCCGGGTGGGTCGTCGGGAGGGGGCAACGAGCACATGGCTGGCAACGGTGACCGTGCCGAGACCTGGACGTCGGAGCTCCGCGAGCAGCAGGCCACGCTCGGCGCGGACCTGGGTCCTGCGGACCCGGCTGCCTACACGATGCGTAAGCCCATCCCCGAGCCGATGCCTACCGACCGGCACGGCCCGGCGCGCATCATCGCGATGGCCAACCAGAAGGGCGGCGTCGGGAAGACCACCACCACCATCAACCTGGGTGCGGCCCTCGCTGAATACGGCCGCAAGGTGCTGCTTGTCGACTTCGACCCGCAGGGCGCCCTCTCGGTGGGGCTGGGAGTCAACCCGCACAACCTCGACCTGTCCATCTACAACCTGCTCATGCAGGACGACATCCTCGCCGAGGACGTCGTCATCAAGACCGACGTCGCGGGGCTGCACCTGCTGCCGGCCAACATCGACCTCTCCGCCGCCGAGATCCAGCTCGTCAACGAGGTGGCCCGGGAGATGGCCCTGGCCCGGGTGCTGCGCACGGTCCGCAAGGAATACGACTACATCCTGATCGACTGCCAGCCGTCGCTCGGCCTGCTGGCGATCAACGCGTTGACCGTCGCGCACGGCGTGCTCATCCCGCTCGAGTGTGAGTTCTTCAGCCTGCGCGGTGTGGCGCTGTTGCTGGACACCATCGACAAGGTGCGTGAGCGGCTCAACTTCGACCTGGAGCTCGAAGGCATCCTCGCCACCATGTACGACAGCCGCACCACACACTGCCGGCAGGTCCTGCAGCGGGTGGTGGAGGCGTTCGGTGACAAGGTCTACCAGACGGTCATCACCAAGACGGTGAAGTTCCCCGAGTCCACCGTGGCCGGTGCCCCCATTACGACGATGGACCCGGCGTCCTCCGGAGCGCGGAACTATCGTCAGCTGGCCCGCGAGGTGATCGCCGCCCAGTCGGAGCGGTAGCCGGAACTGTCGGTGCCCGCCTCGTGGACTACGGTCGTCCGGTGACCGCGCCACCCCTCGATCCGCCTGAGACCGCTGCTGCGGCCGTGGTCGATGGTGTGCCGCCCGCCGACCCTGTCGCTACCGGTTTCACGGTGCGGCTGGCCAACTTCACCGGCCCGTTCGACCTGCTGCTGCAACTGATCGGCAAGCACAAACTCGATGTCACCGAGGTGGCCCTGCACACGGTCACCGACGAGTTCATCGCCTACATCCGGGCCATGGGCGACGACTGGGACCTGGACGAGGCCAGCGAGTTCCTGCTCATCGCCGCGACCCTGCTCGACCTGAAGGCGGCCCGGCTGCTGCCCTCCGCCGAGGTGGAGGACGAGGCCGACCTGGCCCTGCTGGAGGCCCGGGACCTGCTCTTCGCCCGGCTGCTGCAGTACAAGGCGTACAAGGAGGCGGCGGCGCACATCGCCGAGCTGGAGGCCGTCGGCGGCCGGCGGTATCCGCGGGCGGTCAGCCTGGAGCCCCGCTACGCCGAGGCGCTGCCCGACCTGGTGCTCGGCATCGGCCCGCAGCGGCTTCTGAAGCTGGCCGTGAAGGCGATGACCCCGAAACCGGTGCCGGAGGTTTCCATCGCCCACGTGCACATGGTCCGGGTCAGTGTCCGAGAACACGCGGCGATCCTCAGCGCCCGGCTGCGCCGGGCCGGCACGGCCACGTTCTCGCTGCTCTGCGCCGACTGCGAGGCGACCCTGGAGGTGGTGGCGCGGTTCCTCGCGCTGCTGGAGTTGTATCGGGAGGGCCTGGTGTCCTTCGTGCAGGAGCAGGCCCTGGAGGAGTTGACCGTGCGCTGGACGGGCCCGGCCGACGGCGACACCGAGTTGCACGTCGACGAGTACGCCGGCACCCCGGCCGACGACGAGCCCACCGGCGAGGCCGAGCCGGTGGTGGTTGCCGGGTCGGTGGTGGTTGAGTCTCCGGTGGTTGAGTCTTTGGCCGTTGAGCCGGACGTGGGCGGCGGGTCGGTGGGGGAGGCCGGGGGATCGGACGGGACGGGAACGACGGAGGGTGCTGGGGATGAGTGACGAGGAACGCCGGGACTCCGGAGATTCCCTGGCCGATCAGGCCGCCGCCTGGATCCCGCCGTGGGAGCGCCCCCGCCCGCCCGCTTCCACCGCCACCGAGGCCACCGAAGCCGCCGACGACAGCGGTGCCGACGACAGCGCCACCGACGACAGCGCCACCGACGACAGCGCCACCGACGACAGCGGCGCCGACGACAGTGGTGCCGACGACAGTGGTGCCGACGACAGCGGTGCCGATGTGCCTCCGGACACGTCCGTCACCGCCCCGCCCGGTGCCGTCCCACCCGCCGTCGGGGCAGATCGTGGCGGGGATCCTCCGCTCCCGGGGCCGGAATCGTCGGACGCGCCGGGTGAGTCGACTGAAGTCGTTGAGTCGCCAGAGGCTGCTGGTTTCGGCGAGGTGGGCGGTGCCGGTGGGGACCTGCCCGGCAGCGCTGGGGAGGCGGCGGACGCGCAGGCCGTACCCCGACGGCAGCCGGCGCCCCGGCGGCGGGTGCCCGTCGTGCCGGAACCTGCGCCCGAGTTGTCCGACACCGAGTTGCGTGGCGCTCTGGAGGCGATCCTGCTGGTGGTCGACGAGCCCGTCAGCGAGCTGGTCCTGGCCCAGGTGCTGGAGCAGCCAGCCGAACGGGTCGGGCCGATGCTCGACGAGATCGCCGCCGGCTACACCGCCGCGGGGCACGGGTTCGAGCTGCGCCGGGCGGCCGGCGGGTGGCGGCTGTACACCCGGCCGGAATACGCTACCTACGTTGAACGGTTCGTGTTGGACGGGCAATCAGTGCGGCTGACCCAGGCAGCGTTGGAGACGCTCGCCGTGGTCGCCTACAAGCAGCCGGTGACCCGTTCGCGAATTTCAGCCATCCGGGGTGTGAACTGCGACGGGGTCATCCGTACGCTGGTCACCCGCGGCCTCGTCGAGGAGTGCGGCACCGAACAGGACAGCGGGGCGTTCCTCTACCGGACCACCACGTTGTTCCTGGAGAAGCTCGGGTTGAACACCGTCGACGAGCTGCCGCCCCTCGCACCTTTCCTGCCCGACGACGTAGAAGAGCTTGCTGATGCGACCCGATAACCGTTCCCCGAAGCCCGACGCCCCCGTCTATGAGGGGGCTGAGCGCCTGCAGAAGGTGCTCGCCGCCGCCGGCGTGGGGTCCCGGCGCGCCTGCGAGGACCTGATCTTCCGCCGCCGCGTCACGGTCGACGGGCGCGTCGCCAAGCTCGGCGACAAGGTCGACCCGGCTACCGCCGTCATCCACGTGGACGGGGAGCGCCTCCAGGTCGACACCCGCCTGGCCTATGTGGCGATGAACAAGCCGCGCGGGGTGGTTACCTCCATGGCGGACGAAAAGGGACGCAACGAGCTGGCCGAATTCATCGGCAACCGGGTGGAGCAGCGGGTCTACCACGTGGGGCGGCTCGACGCGGACAGCGAGGGCCTGCTGCTGCTCACCAACGACGGCACGCTCGCACACAAGCTGATGCACCCCTCATACCAGGTGCTGAAGACCTACCTGGCCGAGGTGACCGGGCCGATCCCGCGCAACCTGAGCAAGCGGCTGCTGGCCGGCGTCGAGCTGGAGGACGGGCCGGTCAAGGTCGACTCGTTCAAGGTGGTGGACACTCTGGGCAAGTCCGCCCAGGTGGAGCTGAGCCTGCACGAAGGGCGCAAGCACATCGTTCGGCGTCTGCTGGCCGAGGTCGGGCACCCGGTCACCCGGCTGGTGCGTACCTCGATCGGGCCCATCCGGCTGGGTGAACTCCGCACCGGGCGGATCCGGCGGTTGACCAACGCCGAGGTCGCCGCCCTGTTCAACGCGGTGGGTGACTGACCTCCAGGTTCCGGGTACGGCTGCCGGTAGGCTCCGCAACGGCCGAGACGCGGCCGCTGGAGGTGGCGTGGGTCGCCTCCGGCGGTGTCGCGCGTGGGTCCGCCACGGACCCCGGGCATGATTGATGACGATGGACAACCGCTTGCGGCGCCAGATCACCGGGCGATCCGTGAGGTACGGGCTGAGGAGGACACGGTGGAGGAAAACGTACGGGCCGGGCGATGTGTGGTCGCTGTGGACGGGCCGTCCGGTTCGGGTAAGTCCACCGTGTCGCGGCGCCTCGCCGCCGGCATCGGTGCCCGCTACCTGGACACCGGGGCGATGTACCGGGCGATCACGTTGGCCGTGCTGCGCTCCGGCGTGGATCTCACCGACACCGCGTCGGTGGCCAAGGTCGCCGGCGAGGTGGACCTGCACATCGGCACCCACCCGCAGGGGTACGCCGTGTCCGTCGACGGGGTCGGCGTGGACGCCGAGATCCGGGGCCCGGAGGTGACCGGGGCGGTCTCCGCCGTCGCCGCGGTGCCGGCGGTCCGCGAGCTGCTGGTCGCCCGCCAACGCGAGATGATCGCCAACGCTGGCCGGATGGTGGTCGAGGGTCGTGACATCGGCTCGGTCGTCGCTCCGGACGCTGACCTGAAGGTCTTCCTGACCGCCTCCGAGGCGGCCCGTGCGGCACGGCGTAGCGCCGAGGACGCCGCCGACGTGGCGGCCACCGCCGCCGACCTGGCCCGACGGGACCGTCTCGACTCGACCCGCAAGGTCAACCCGCTGGCGCAGGCGCCCGACGCGGTGGTGCTGGACACCACCGAACTGGGCATCGACGAGGTCGTGGCGCGGCTGCGCGACCTGCTTACTGAGCGGGGCGTGGCATGAGCGAGCGTAGCGAGCGAGTCATCGGGCTCAGTGCGGATGTGGCTTGTGACGGTCCGGAGCGCAGCGGAGGAACGGCATGAGCGAGCGTAGCGAGGGCAGTGGATGGGTCGAGCTGCGTGAGCCCGACGTCGCCGTCGAGGAGCAGGCCGGCCCGCAGCCGGTGGTGGCCGTGGTCGGCCGCCCCAACGTGGGCAAGTCGACACTGGTCAACCGGATCATCGGCCGCCGGCAGGCGGTCGTCGAGGACGTCCCCGGCGTGACCCGGGACCGGGTGCCGTACGACGCGCAGTGGAACGGCCGGACGTTCACCGTGGTGGACACCGGCGGCTGGGAACCAGACGCCAAGGACCGGGCCGCGGCCATCGCCGCGCAGGCCGAGACGGCGGTCCTCACCGCCGACGTGGTCCTCTTCGTGGTCGACGCGATGGTGGGGTCCACCGACGTGGACGAAGCCGCGGTGAAGATGCTGCGGCGCAGCGCCAAGCCGGTGATCCTGGTGGCGAACAAGGCCGACAACACCTCCATCGAGATGGAGGCGACCTCGCTCTGGTCGCTCGGCCTCGGGGAACCGTTCCCGGTCTCCGCGCTGCACGGGCGGGGCTCCGGTGACCTGCTGGACGCCATCCTCGCCGGGCTGCCGGAAGCACCGGCGATCGTGGAGAACCGGCCGCGTGGACCGCGTCGGGTGGCGCTTGTCGGTCGGCCGAACGTGGGCAAGTCCAGCCTGCTCAACCGGTTCTCCGGTGAGGAACGGGCAGTCGTCGACTCGGTGGCGGGCACCACTGTGGACCCGGTTGACAGCCTGGTCAACATCGGCGGTCAGACCTGGCAGCTGGTGGACACGGCCGGGCTGCGTAAGCGGGTCGCTCACGCCAGCGGCACCGAGTACTACGCGAGCCTGCGTACCGCCGGTGCGATCGAGGCCGCCGAGGTGGCCGTGGTGCTGTTGGATTCCAGCGAGCCGATCAGCGAGCAGGACCAGCGGATCCTGTCGATGGTGACCGAGGCCGGCCGGGCAATGGTCATCGCGTTCAACAAGTGGGACCTGGTCGACGCCGACCGTCGGTACTACCTGGACAAGGAAATCGACCGGGAACTGCGCCGCATCCCCTGGGCGATCCGCTTGAACCTGTCGGCGATGACCGGCCGCGCGGTGGACAAGCTGGCTCCGGCTCTGAACAAGGCCCTGGCCAGCTGGGAAACCCGGGTGCCGACGGCGCAGCTCAACCAGTGGTTGACCGCGCTGGTGCAGGCCACCCCCCACCCGGTGCGTGGTGGTCGTGCTCCGCGGATCCTGTTCGCGACGCAGGCCGGCGTGGCCCCGCCACGGTTCGTGCTCTTCACCACCGGCCCGCTGGATGCCGGTTACCAGCGCTTCGTCGAGCGCAAGCTCCGCGAGGAATTCGGGTACGAGGGCAGCCCGATCGAGATCTCGGTCCGCCCCCGTAAGAAGCTCGGCCCCGGCGGCCGAGGCAAAGCACACGGCTAACCAGTTCTCGAAGAATGCCGGATGGGTCCGCGCGACCCATCCGGCATTTCCGTACCCCCACCCTCCTAGGACGCTGTAGGGGGTGTGCGGTGGTTCCGGGTCGCCGCAACCCGGGTGGGGCCTGGTTTGGGGTCGCCGCGACCCGGGTGGGGCCTGTGCGAACGAGGCGAGGCTGCTGCGCTAAGCTGTATCGGCTGCCGCGGGGGAAACCACGCGGGGGCGGGACGTGGCGCAGCTTGGTAGCGCACTTGACTGGGGGTCAAGGGGTCGTCGGTTCGAATCCGGCCGTCCCGACAGAGAAGAAGCCCTGACCAGCGGAAATGCTGGTCAGGGCTTTAAGTTTGTCTATGGGGTTTTGAACCGTCCCCCGAAAACCCCCCTTTTACCGGGGTCGGCAACCAGGTTCGTCATCCCTGCGCATCGTTGGGCAATGCGGGTGTGGGACGTCGCCCGCGGTCGGCGCCGAGTCGCTCGAGAATGTCCGAGACGTCCGGGGCTTGGGCGGGCTTGGCGATGTAGTACGTGGCGGTGACCTCCTCGCTGGAGTGTCCCAGCTGTGCTGCGGCGCTTTTCGTGTCGGTCTCTTCCTTGATGAGGGTGGCGACGGTCTTGCGGAAGGTGTGGGGGGTGACCCAGGCGAGGTCGGTGTCGGCGCGAGCCTCACGCCACTGGCGGCGGACGTTGTTGGGCGAGAGCCAGGTGCCGCGTCGGGAGGCGAAGATCGCATCGTGGGGGTTGTCGGCGGCAACGAGCTTGCGGGCCATAATCATGCCGACGGCGAACCGGGGCAGCACGACCATTCGCCAGCCGGCGTCGCTCTTGGTCCAGGGTTGGCGGAAGAAGCCCTGGCCTTTGACGAAGACGAGCGTGCCGCAGATCGTCAGGGTGGGGCGCTCGGCGACGAGGTCGAGGTCCTCCCATCGCAAGGCAAGGATCTCGCCGATGCGGGCGCCGGTGGCGAGCATCAGGTCGACGACGTCCGCCAGATCGCCGCTGTGCCGTGGTCCAGGCTTGCCGGGAATCGGTCGCTGCCAGTCACGGATAGCCGTCCGGACGGCCTGGAGATTCTCGTCGGTGAGAGCGACGACCGTGCGGCGGGGTTTACGGAGCCGGCCGGTGTCGCGTACGGGGTTGGTGGGGATCGCGCCGTGCCGTACGGCCAGAGCGAACATCTGGCTCAGGACAACTTTCGCGCCTTTGGCTGCCGAGGGCCGGTCCTTCGCGATGTCGCGCAGGAACCGATCCAGGCGCCCGACGCTGGCTTCACGGATCCGGAGGTTGCCCAGGGCGGGCAGGATCGCGTTGCGAGTACTGGTCTCGTATCGCTGGATGGTCTGTGGCGCGATCCGCTCCTCGGTGGTGATCTCCTCGATCCACAGGTCGGCGAGTCTGCTGACGCGGGTCTCCCGGGTGATCTCGTCGTCGTTCGGGGTAGTGCGGTCACGTAGCTTGACCTTCAGTGCCCGTTCTGCGGCAGGGCCGGTGGTACCGGTGGCCTCAATGTCGCGGGTCTTGCCGTCGTAGTCGCGGAACCGCGCTCGCGCGCGGAACCGATTGGGTCCCACCTTTTGAGTGCGGATTTTGCCCCAGGTGCCGATGGGTAGTTCAGGTCGGGCCATGGGGTCAGCGCTCCGCGTCGGTGTGTTCGTCGAGCCAGCGTTCGACTTCGCTGCGCCGGTAGCGCAGGGTGTTGCCGACGCGGATGGCGCGGGGTCCCTTGCCTCGGCTGTGCCAGGCGTAGAGGGTGTTCTTGGGCTTGCCCAGCCAGGCGGCTACGTCGTCGATGGTCAGAAGGGGATCCGGCCGCCATTCCGGGGCGGCTGAGCCGTTCATCGCCGGCCCAACGTGTTGGTGGAGCCGGGCAGTCCCCTCTTGGTCAGGATGGTGTGAGACACCCCGTGTGAGTTGGGGGTGCTGACCTGAGGACGGGGATCGGAGATCC
>NZ_JBNCKP010000041.1:0-28848 GCF_049841575.1 Micromonospora sp. DT201
GGTGAAGGCGAGTCCAGCGGCGGTGAGGGCGGTCTTACGGATCAGATCGGTACGCATGATGGCGTGCTCCTCTGCATCGGGGGTGTCCGCGAGACGCACCCGGGGCGGGTGCGCGGCGGGAGAGTCGTTCTGGGGGTTCGCCCGGCAGCCCACACAGGGGGCCGGCATCGGTGTCTCAAGGGGGTGTAACGATCCCGGGGCGGCGGGTCATTCCGCCTACCTGCCCGGGGGGGGGGGGTGGCCTTGCCACTTCGGCGGCCGGGGGATGTAACCGTGCCGGCCCGGCGGGTGTTCCCGGGGCTGCCCGCGCACCTCAGCCCGGTGGCTACGCGGGGATGTAACCGTGCCGGCCCGGCGGGTGTTCCCGGGGCTGCCGCACGCCTGAGCCCGGGGGCCACGGCGGCATGCCAGGTATAACGACCCCGGCCGGCCCTCGATTCCACCGCCACGGTGACCCCAACCACCGGACGAAACCACCCAGAAAGAACAAACCGGCGGCCTGGTGATCCCGCATGATGGGCGTCGGGGCGTGATCCACACAGTTTCGGCGATGTGGCGCTTTCCGTGCGGCGGGATACCGCCACATCGGCGACATGGAGTCGATCACGCCCCGAGTCGCTGCCTGGCAGCCCTGGGTTCCGCCCGAGGAGTCGACCACCCGTCCCCTTATGAGACAACCCCCCCATACTGGCTGTTGTCACCCCTCGCGCCGCCTCGAAACCACCCTCGGGACCTGGCGCGCCCACCGAGGCGCGGCTCGCCCGCAAGATCGCGCTCAATCCAGGAAACAGTGCCCTCGGTCACGAACGAGGCACCTACAACCAGGATCGAGCACGATCATGCAAGGCGAACGCACCACCGACCGACCACGGGGCAGACGAGAGCGGGCGGCGCGAAGCGGGCGGCGCGAAGCGGGCGGCGCGAAGCGGGCGGCGCGAAGCGCGTCAGGGACCTGGCGTCGGCGCGGTGCCGTCGTCGGCCTTCGCGTCCTTGTCGAGGGCGGCAAGAATCGCCTCGGCGGTACGTTTGCCCACCCCGGGCACCTCGGTGATCTCCTCAACTGTTGCGGCAGAGAGCCGCTTGAGTGAGCCGAAATGACGCAGCAGCGCCTTGCGTCGCACCTCTCCCAGGCCGGGCACGTGGTCCAGCGCGGACTCGGTCATCCGCTTGGAGCGCCGCTGTCGGTGGAAGGTGATGGCGAACCGGTGGGCCTCGTCCCGGACCCGTTGCAGCAGGTAGAGCCCTTCCGAGGTGCGCGGCAGGATGACCGGGAACTCGTCGTCGGGGAGCCAGACCTCCTCCAGCCGCTTGGCCAGCCCACACAGGGCCACGTCATCGATGCCCAGGTCGGCGAGGGCCTGCGCGGCCGCCGCGACCTGAGGGGCACCGCCGTCGACGACCACCAACTGCGGCGGGTACGCGAATTTCCGCGGCCGGCCGGTGGTCGGATCGATCAGGACACCGACCTGCGGCTCCACCGCATTTTCCGGGGCGGCTGGGTCGTCGGTCGACTCCACTCCGACCTCGCCGGTCTCGGCCCTGGCGTCCAGGTAGCGGGCGAAGCGGCGGCGGAGCACCTCGGACATCGCGGAGAGGTCGTCGGTGGCGCCACGGACGATGAACCGCCGGTACTCGCTCTTTCGGGGTAACCCGTCCTCGAAGACCACCATGCTGGCGACCACGTCGGTGCCCTGGATCTGGGAGATGTCGAAACACTCGATGCGCAGCGGCGAGGTGCGCATGCCCAGTGCCTCGCTGATCTCGTCCAGTGCCTTGCCCCGGGTGGTCAGGTCGCCTGAACGCTTCAGCTTGTGCCGGGCCAGCGCGTCCTTGGCGTTGCGCTCCACCGTCTCCATGAGTGAGCGTTTGTCACCGCGCTGCGGCACCCGCAGTGACACCCGGCTGCCTCGGTGGTTGGAGAGCCAGTCGGCCAGCGCGTCGGCGTCTGCGGGCAACTCGGGCACCAACAACTCTCGGGGTACGTCGGTTTCGCCGTGCTCGCCGCCGTATACCTGGGTGCAGAAGTGGTGCACCAGGTCGCCGGTGGTCAGGTCCTCGGTCTTTTCCACCACCCAGCCCCGCTGGCCGCGGACCCGGCCGTCGCGGACGTGGAAGACCTGCACGGCAGCCTCGAGCGGGTCGTCGGCGAACGCGACCACGTCGGCGTCGGTGCCGTCGCCCAGCACCACGGTCTGCTTCTCCATGGCCCGGCGCAGCGCGGCCACGTCGTCGCGCAGCCGGGCGGCGCGTTCGAACTCCAGTTGCTCGCTCGCCTCGGTCATCTCGCGCTCGATCTTGCGGACCATGGTGTCGGTGCGCCCGGCCATGAAGTCGCAGAACCCGTCGACGATCGCGCGGTGTTCGTCGGCGGAGACGGTGCCTACGCACGGCGCCGAGCATTTGCCGATGTATCCGAGCAGGCAGGGACGGCCGACCTGACCGGCCCGTTTGAACACCCCGGCGGAGCATGTCCGGGCGGGGAACACGCGCAGCAGCAGGTCGAGGGTCTCCCGGATCGCCCAGGCGTGCGAATACGGCCCGAAGTAGCGCACCCCCTTGCGCTTCGCGCCGCGCATCACCTGTAGCCGTGGGTATTCCTCGTCGAGGGTGACGGCCAGGTAGGGATACGACTTGTCGTCGCGGTAGCGAACGTTGAACCGCGGGTCGTACTGCTTGATCCAGGTGAACTCCTGCTGGAGCGCCTCGACCTCGGTGCCGACGGTGATCCAGTCCACCGATTCGGCGGTGGTGACCATCTGCCTCGTGCGGTCGTGCAGGTTCCACACGTCGCCGAAGTAGGAGTTGAGCCGGCTGCGGAGGTTTTTCGCCTTGCCGACGTAGATCACTCGGCCGGTGCCGTCGCGGAAGCGGTAGACCCCTGGTGACTCCGGGATGGTGCCGGGTGCGGGGCGGTAGGTCGAGGGGTCAGCCACGCCAGCAAGCCTAGTCCGCAGCACCGACAGCCCACCGCAAGCGCTAGATCCACTCCGGTTTACGGGAAGTCGGGGTGTCGGCGGGGCGGCGGACACCCCGACTACCGGGACGTGGGTCGGCCAGACAGGCGCGTGCGCGTCAGGCCAGTGAGATCTGGTCTCCGGTGACCTTGATCTCCTTGGGCGGCAGCGGCTTGGTGGCCGGGCCGGCCTTCACCGAGCCGTCCTCGATCGAGAACTTGCTGCCGTGGCAGGTGCAGTTGATGGTGCCGCCGTCGACGTTCGTCACCGGGCAGTTCTGGTGGGTGCAGATCGGGCTGAAGCCCTTGAACTGGCCTGCGGTGGGTTGGGTGATGACCACGCCGTCGGTGGCGAGGACCTTGCCCCCACCGACGGGGATGTCGGCGGTGGTGGCCAGCGACTGGGCGCCCTGCCGGTCGCCGCCGCCGGCGTCTCCGGTATTGGTCACCGCCGGGCCGCCGCTGGTGGGAGCGGCGCTGCCGTTGCCGTCGTCCTGGTTGCCGCAAGCAGCCAGGACGACGGCCGCGCCGACAGCCCCGACGCCGGTGAGCAGGGTACGACGTGTCTGCGTACCCTGACCGGTCAGCGCCTGATCGTCACTCATGCCTCGCCTCTCTCTAGCCCGCTGCGCCGCTTGGAAAGCCGGCCACACTTCTCCACACGGGCAACTGTGCCGGATGGTTCAGCGCGGCACCTGTCCGACCGGGGAAATGGGCCGGGACGGGCTCCGGACCGGCTCGCCCACGCCCGACCGGGCGCGCGCGGACCCGACCGACCCCGCCCCGCAATCCGCGCACGCGAACCCGACCCGCAATCGGCGTACGCGAGCTCGACGAGACTCGCCCCTGGGGAGTCGAGGTCAGCGCGCGGCGGTCGGCACCTTGCGGCTGGCCCGTGCCTTGGTGACGCCGTTGGCCTTGGCCGCCCGGGTGGTGGCAGCGGCCGCGCCCTTGGCTTCGCCGTCGAGCTTGAGCACCTGGCGCAGGAACTGGCCGGTGTGGCTCTCAGCCACCTCGGCGACTTCCTCGGGGGTGCCGGTGGCGAGCACGGTGCCGCCCCGGTGACCCCCCTCCGGGCCCATGTCGATCAGCCAGTCAGCCGTCTTGATCACGTCGAGGTTGTGCTCGATGGTGATCACGGTGTTGCCCTTGTCGACCAGCCCTTCCAGCACCATCAGGAGCTTGCGGATGTCCTCGAAGTGCAGACCGGTGGTCGGCTCGTCGAGCACGTAGACCGTCCGCCCAGTGGAGCGCTTCTGCAACTCGGAGGCGAGCTTGACCCGCTGTGCCTCACCGCCGGAGAGAGTCGGCGCGGGCTGACCGAGGCGTACGTAGCCGAGGCCGACGTCGACCAGGGTCTTGAGGTGCCGGTGGATGGCCGGGATGGCGGAGAAGAACTCGGCGGCCTCCTCGATCGGCATCTCCAGCACGTCCGAGACGGTCTTGCCCTTGTAGTGCACCTCGAGGGTTTCCCGGTTGTACCGGGCGCCCTTGCAGACCTCGCAGGGGACGTACACGTCGGGCAGGAAGTTCATCTCGATCTTGATGGTGCCGTCGCCGGAGCACGCCTCGCAGCGCCCGCCCTTGACGTTGAACGAGAACCGACCTGGGCCATAGCCGCGCACCTTCGCCTCGGTGGTCTCGGCGAAGAGCTTGCGGACGTGGTCCCAGACCCCGGTGTAGGTGGCCGGGTTGGAGCGCGGCGTCCGGCCGATCGGCGACTGGTCCACGCCGACGACCTTGTCCACGTGCTCCAGGCCGGAGACCCGGGTGTGTCGGCCGGGGACCAGCCGGGCGCCGTTGATCTGGTTGGCCAGCACGGCGTAGAGGATGTCGTTGACCAGCGTCGACTTGCCCGAGCCACTCACCCCCGTGACCGCGATCAGCTGGCCCAGCGGGAACGGCACGGTCAGGTTGCGTAGGTTGTGCTCACGCGCGCCGTGCACCACCAGGTCCCGGGCCGGATCCTGCGGGCGGCGCGTCGTCGGCGTCGGGATCGACCGCCGCCCGGACAGGTACGCCCCGGTGATCGACTCCTTGTTCTTCAGTAGGGCCGGCACCGAGCCGCTGTGCACGATCTTGCCGCCGTGCTCACCCGCGCCGGGCCCGATGTCGACGATCCAGTCGGCGGTGCGGATGGTGTCCTCGTCGTGCTCCACCACGATCAGCGTGTTGCCCAGACCGCGCAGCCGGATCAGGGTCTCGATCAGCCGGTGGTTGTCGCGCTGGTGCAGCCCGATCGACGGCTCGTCGAGCACGTAGAGCACGCCCACCAGGCCGGAGCCGATCTGGGTGGCCAGCCGGATGCGCTGCGCCTCACCGCCGGACAGCGTGCCGGCCGGCCGGTCGAGAGAGAGGTAGTCCAGACCCACGTCGAGCAGGAACCGCAGCCGGGCGTTGATCTCCTTGAGGACCCGCTCGGCGATCATCTTCTGCCGGTCGGTGAGCTCGATGCCGGCGAGCAGGTCGGCGCACTCCCCCACGGACAGGTTGCAGACCTCGGCGATGCTCTTGCCGGCCAGCGTGACCGCGAGCACCTCGGGCTTGAGCCGGGCTCCGCCGCATGCCGCACACGGCACGTCGCGCATGTAGCCCTCGTACTTGTCGCGGGACGACTCGGACTCGGTGTCGGAGTGCCGGCGCTCGATCCACTGCACCACGCCCTCGAAGCCGGTGTAATAGGAGCGCTCGCGGCCGTACTTGTTGCGGTAGCGCACGTGCACCTGGTCGTCGGAGCCGTGCAGGATCGTCTTCTGCGCACGCGCCGGCAACGCCCGCCACGGGGTGTCGACGTCGAAGTGCTGCGCGTCGCCGAGGGCCTCCAGCAGGCGCAGGAAGTATTCCAGGTTGTGCCCGGTGGACCAGGGCTGGATGGCGCCCTCGCGCAGGCTGCGTTCCGGGTCGGGGACCAGCAGCTCCGGGTCGACCTCCTTCTTGGTGCCCAGGCCGGTGCATTCCGGGCAGGCGCCGTACGGAGCGTTGAAGGAGAAGACCCGGGGCTCGAGATCCTCGATGGCGAGCGGGTGGTCGTTGGGGCAGGCCAGGTGCTCGGAGTAGCGGCGCTCCCGCTCCGGGTCGCCCTCCGGGAGGTCGACGAAGTCGAGCAGCACCAGGCCACTGGACAGACCCAGGGCGGCCTCGACCGAGTCAGTCAGCCGCTGCTTGGCGCTCGGCTTGACGGTGAGTCGGTCGATCACCACCTCGATGGTGTGCTTCTCCTGCTTCTTGAGCTTCGGCGGCTCGGTCAGCGGGTGCACCACGCCGTCGACCCGGGCCCGGGCATAGCCCTTGGCCTGCAGCTCGGCGAAGAGGTCGACGTACTCGCCCTTACGGCCGCGGATGACCGGCGCGAGCACCATGAACTTGGTGCCCTCGGCCATGGCGAGGACCCGGTCGACGATCTGCTGGGGGCTCTGCCGCGAGATCCGCTCGCCACAGACCGGGCAGTGCGGCTCGCCGACGCGGGCGTAGAGCAGGCGCAGGTAGTCGTAGACCTCGGTGATGGTGCCGACGGTCGAACGCGGGTTGCGCGAGGTGGACTTCTGGTCGATGGAGACGGCAGGGCTCAGACCCTCGATGAAGTCGACGTCTGGCTTGTCCATCTGGCCGAGGAACTGCCGGGCGTACGACGAGAGCGACTCGACGTAGCGGCGCTGCCCCTCGGCGAAGATCGTGTCGAAGGCCAGGCTCGACTTGCCCGACCCGGACAGCCCGGTGAACACGATGAGTGCGTCCCGGGGCAGGTCGAGGCTGACGTCACGCAGGTTGTGCTCGCGCGCGCCACGGATGATCAGTCGGTCGACCACGGTGCGTGTACTCCCGGGAGAAGACGAAGCGAAGAATCTGTCCCGCTCTGGGGTGGTTTTGAGCGGTCGTGCGGGCGCGGAAAACACGCCTCGGCAACTCTAGCCCCGAGGTACGACAGTTTTCCCCGCCCGCACATTCCCCCAGCTCAGCCCGGTCGGCCGCGCCGATCAGATGCTCTTGGCCGCGTCGCTTGCGAGCGTCGGGTCAGTAGCCCCCGGGCGACGGGGGCCGGGCTGCCCGACGCCGGGCCGAACGCCACCCACCGCGCCGCTCCGCTGCCAGCCGTGCCTCCCGCCGTCGGCTCTCGTGGGACACCTCCCCCTGCAACCGCCGCCAGCTCTCCCAGCGGCGGGTGGAGAGCTCGCCGGTCTGCAGCGCCTCGCGGACCGCGCAGGCGGGCTCGCCGTCGTGCCCGCAGTCGGCGTACCGGCAACCCTCGGCCAGCCCGGCGATATCGGCGAACGCCCGGTCGAGCCCGGCCGCGCCGTCCAGCAGGCCGACCGCCCGCACACCCGGCGTGTCGATCACCGCGCCGCCGCCGGGGATCGGCACGAGGGCCCGCCAGGTGGTGGTGTGCCGACCTTTGCCGTCGACCCGCCGGATCGCCTGGGTGGGCATCATCACCGCCCCGACCAGAGCGTTGACCAGGCTCGACTTGCCGGCGCCGGACGGCCCGAGCAGGCCGAGCGTGCGGCCGGGCGTCACCTCGGCGCGCAGGGGGCCCAGCCCGACGCCACGCTCGGCGCTGACCGCCAGGACCGGAACCCCGGGGGCGACCGCGGCCAACTGGCGGGCCAGCGCGGCCGGGTCGGCCGCGAGGTCGGCCTTCGTCAACACGATCAGCGGCCGGGCACCGGACTCGTGGGCCAGGGAGAGCAGCCGTTCGATCCGGCCCACGTCCGGCTCGGGGTGCACCGGCTCCACCACGGCGGCCGCGTCGAGGTTGGCGGCCAGCACCTGGCCGCTGGCGTCCTTGCCAGCGGTACGGCGGATCAGCGCGGCCCGCCGTGGCAGCACGGCCTCCACGGTGACGCGCCGGTCGGGCCAGTGTGTGAGCAGCACCCAGTCCCCGGCGCAGGGCAGTGCGGACGGGTCCCGGGCCGCAGCGGCCAGCACCGCCCCGCCCAGGCTGGCCCGGGCGGGGCCGGCCGCCGTGAGCACCGTGCAGACCCCCCGGTCCACCCGGGCCACCCGGCCCGGGGGGTGCTCGCCGCGTCGCGCGGCGTAGGCCGCCCGCTCGGCGTCCCAGCCGAGGGCGGTCAGATCTATCGTCATGGCATCCTCATCGGTGTCGAAGCTGGTGATGGCGGAACACGCGTGCCACGTCCGGCATGATCACCACCTCCGTCCGATGTCCCGGTGCCGCGTCTGCCGCTGACGGTAGGTCGCGCGCCGACTCGCCGAAAGCGATTTCCCCGGCGACGGTGCGACGGCGGACCGCTAGGGTCGACGGGTGACCACGGATCCGCTGCTGCTGATGGGCGAGGTGGACGCGGCCACCAGCCGACTCCTGCGTACCGCAGCCTCTTTCGACGCCAAGGACCTGGCCGCCGCGTCGCTGCTTCCAGGCTGGACGCGCGGCCACGTGCTGGCACATCTGGCGCGCAACGCCGACGGCTTCGTCAACCTGCTCACCTCGGCCCGCACCGGCGAGGCGCTGCCGATGTACGCCTCGTTGGCGGCCCGCACGACGGACATCGAAGTCGGCTCGGGCCGGCCACCCGCTGAGCACCTGGACGACCTGCGGCGCACCGCGGATCTGTTCACCGAGGCGGTCGCGGCGATGCCGGCCGAGGCCTGGGCAGCGACGGTGCAGGCCCGGCGGGGCCCGTGGCCGGCCGCGCTGCTCGTCTGGGGTCGCCTGCGCGAGATCGAGGTGCACCACCTCGACCTGGCCGCCGACTACCGACCCGCCGACTGGTCGGAGACGTTCGCCCACCGGCTGCTGCGCGAGGCCGCCAGCCACCACGCCACGGGGCCGACACCGCCGTCGATGGTGCTGCACCCCGACGGCATCGAGCACGAGGTGGTGATCTCCGACCGCGACGGCGCCCCGATCGTCGCCGGTCCCCTCCCCGACCTCGCCGCCTGGCTGATCGGCCGCGCCGACGGCGAGCCGCTCTCTGTCACCCCCGACGGTCCCCTGCCTACTCCACCGGAATGGATATAGAAACGTCATGACATACAGCGGAGACGTCACCCACGGCGGCGCGCCGGCGGTACGAGAGCTGGACGGGCTGACCATCAGCAAGCTGTCGGTCGGCCCGATGGACAACAACGCCTACCTGCTGCGCTGCACGGGCACCGGTGAGCAGGTGCTGATCGACGCCGCCAACGAGGCGCCCCGGCTGCTGGACCTGATCGGCGACGGCGGGCTCACCGCCGTGGTCACGACTCACCAGCATATGGATCACTGGGTGGCGCTGGAAGAGGTGGTCGCCAAGACCGGTGCCCGGGCGCTGGTGCACGCCGACGACGCGGCCGGGCTGCCGATCGAGGCGGAGCGTCTGGCCGACGGCGACACCGTGCAGGTCGGCGACTGCGCGCTGGAGGTCATCCACATCAAGGGGCACACCCCGGGTTCGATCGCGCTGCTCTACCGCGACCCGGCCGGCACCCCGCACCTTTTTACTGGCGACAGTCTTTTCCCAGGTGGAATTGGCAACACGGACAAGGACCCGGAACGCTTCGCCGCGCTGATCGACGACGTCGAGCACAAGCTGTTCGATCAGCTACCGGATGACACCTGGTTCTACCCCGGCCACGGCAAGGACAGCACCCTGGGAGCAGAACGCCCAGCCCTCCCCCAGTGGCGAGCAAGAGGCTGGTAACCCAGCAAACAGAGAACCCGACGTCGACCAAGAACCACCAAGATCAAAACCCGTCGTGGGGGGGGGGGCCCCCCCCCCCCCCCCCCCACCCCCCCCCCCCCCCCCCCCCCCCCCCCCCCCCCCCCCCCCCGCCCCCCACCGCAACCACTGCCCCCCACCGCAACCACTGCCCCCACCGCAACCAGCAAGCCCCACCCCTCAGCCAACGACGGAGAACAGCCGCCGCCGCGTCCCCAGCAGCACGACGGAAGCCAGCACCAGCCCGACCCCCATGGTGACCAGCAGCGGACTGGGGTTCCCCGGCAGCAGCCCGGCCAGTGACCGGGACGCGGTGCCCAACGCGAGGTAGAGACCGGCCCAGGCGGCGGCGCCGAGGGCCGCGCAGCCGAGGAATCGCCGGTACGACATTCGTAGACCACCGGCGGCCAGTGGAAGCAGCGCGTTGAACACGGGCAGGAACGGCGCGACGACCATCATCCGGCCGCCGCCTCGACGCAAGATGCCCTCCGCCGCGGTCCAGCGCGTCTCGCCAATCCAGCCGCCGATCCGGCTGTGTCGCAGCCGCTCGGAGTAGCGACGGCCCATCAGGAAGCTCAGCGACCAGCCTCCCAGGCAGCCGACCAGCACTGCGGCGAAGGTGGCCAGCCCGGTGGTCGGGCGGCCCACCCCGACGGCGGCCAGGATCGCCACGTCGCCGGGGACCAGGACACCCAGCAGGGGTACGGCGTCGAAGAGCATGACGAGCCCGAGAGCACCCATCAGCAGCAGGACGGGCAGTTCTCCGATCTGGGCCAGCCATTGCGTCATGCCTCGTACGCTATGGCCGCCGCACCACCCTGGGCATCCGGTCGTAGCCCCCATGCACCCCTGGTATCCGCCTCGGGGTCGCCCCTGAGACGGCACCTCACCTCAGGCGGGCCGCAGCACCTGCACCCAACGTAACGACGAGTCGACCGACGGTTCGGTGGTGGGCACCGGATAGTCGGCCAGCACCGTCAGGCGGTCCGCCGGTAGGTGCCCCCGGCCGGGGTCGCCGACGAGCACCTCGGCACCCCCGGCTGCGGCCCTCTGCAGGAACGGCAGCATCCGGTCGGCCATCGCGCGGTCGTAGAAGACGTCCCCGGCGACCACCAGGTCAGCCTCCGCTTCGGTGCTGTCGAGCAGGTCGTCTCCGAAGGCGTCGATGGCGACCCGGTTGGCCCGCGCGTTGAGCGTGACGGCGGCGACGGCGTACGGGTCGATGTCGTTGGCGGTCACCTGCGCGGCGCCGGCGAGCGCGGCGGCGATGGCCACCAGCCCCGACCCGGCGGCGAGGTCGAGCACTCGGCGTCCGGCGGCGAGCTCCGGATGGTCCAGGAGGTAACGGGCCAGGGCTTGGCCTCCGGCCCAGGCGGACGCCCAGTACGGCGCTGGCAGGGCATGCCCGACGGCAGCCTCCATCCGAGCCCACCAGACGATCGCGTCTTCGGCCAGGTGCAGCCGCACCTCGGGTACGAACGGGGTGGGTACCAACCGGAGCCGGTCCAGGCCGGCGCCGGGCGCGTCGATCTCGCGCTCAAGCTCGGTCAGCGCGTCGGCTGCGGCACCCCTCATCGGCGCAAGCATGCCCCAGCGGAGGGTAATCGGGGCAGCTTTCGCATGCCGGCGCGCAGAAGTTCACCCGACTTCACACGAAGACCTACGGCACTTCGGCCAGCGGATCGGGGTTTTGCCCGTTACTGTCGAACAGGTACGGGCGATCATCGGCCAGAGGCCGAGGGTCAGCCGCTTTGAACAGGGAGAGATGCATGGCAACCGGCACGGTTAAGTGGTTCAACTCGGAAAAGGGCTTCGGCTTCATCGAGCAGGACGGTGGAGGGCCGGACGTGTTCGTCCACTACTCCGCCATCGCTTCGAGCGGCTACCGGGAGCTCAACGAGGGCCAGAAGGTCGAGTTCGAGGTGACCCAGGGGCAGAAGGGTCCGCAGGCGGACAACGTCCGCCCGATGTAGCTCCGTGCCGGTAACGGCGGCCGGGACTCCGGCCGCCGTTGCAGCGCACTCAAGACGCCGCCGGGGCGGCGGGCAGGTCCCGCCGCCTCCGGATTGGCCCGATCAACAGAATCAACGGGGTGAACGCCAACCAGGCGGTCATCACTCCGATCGCCGTGTCGACGCCGCAGCCCGCGCCGATGGCACCCGCCAGCACGGCCGCCAGCGGGATCGTGCCGTAGTTGAGCAGTTGCATGCTCACCGTCACCCGGCCCAGCAGGTGGTGTGGCGTGTACGCCTGTCGGAATGCGCCCTTGACCACGTTGCCGATGGCCACACCGAGGCCGATCAGCACGCCGCCGAGTGCCGGCCAGATCAGCCCGACGCCGGGTGCGGCGAGCGGGATGAGCAGTGCGGGCGGGCCGGTGAGCGTCGCCCCGAGCAGCAGGGCCCGTGCGGTGCCGCAGTGCCGGGCCACCGTGGTGGCGAGCAGCGCGCCGATGATCCCGCCGACGCTCATCACGCCGACCAGCGCGCCCACCAGGCCCGGCTCGAGACGCAACTCGCGGACCAGGAAGACAACCAGGACGGCCTGGTAGCCGGTCAGACCGATGTTGCTGGCCGCGCCGAAGACGGTGAGCACCCGCAGGTACGGGTCCCGGGCGACGAAGCGCAGCCCTTCGGCGATGTCCCGGCGCAGTGACCGGGATCGGTCCACTCGGCGTACGCGTGGTTCGACGGTGCGGATCCGCAGCAGGAAGGCCGCGGAGAGCAGGAACGTGAGCGCGTCCAGCACCAGCGCGGCGATGGCACCGGTGAGCTGGGCGATCAGGCCGGCGAGGCCGGGCCCGACGACGTAGCTCGTGGTCTGGGTCGCCTGGAGTTTCGCGTTGCCCTCCGGCAGTTGCTCGGGTCGCAGCAGCACCGGCAGGTACACCTGGTCGGCGGTCTCGAAGAAGACCCGCGCGGCGCCGGCGCTGAGGGCGACCACGAGCAGGTGCACGACGGTGAGCCGGTCCAGCACGGCGGCCAGCGGCACGCTGAGGAAGGCCACTGCGCAGAGCAGGTCGCAGACCACCATCACCGGTCGACGGGGCAGCCGGTCCACCCATGCGCCGACCGGCAGGCCGATCAGCAGCCAGGGCAGCCAGGCAGCGGCGGTGAGGACCGCCACCTGGAAGGTGCCGGCGTTGAGAACGGAGACCGCGACCAGGGGCAGCGCGACCGTGGTGACGTTGCTGCCGACGCTGCTGACCGTCTGGCCGGCCCAGAGCAGTCGAAAGTCCCGGTGCCGCAGCAGCCCGCCGCCCTTGCGGGTCGGGGTCGGGGTCGGATCGCTGCGGGTGTCGGCGGTCACGGGCGGGCCGGCACGCCGTGGACGAACACGAAGACCGGCCGGCGGTCGGCGTCGTCGGCGGACAGGTCCCGGTTGGCCCAGCGCCTGAGCAGGTCAATCATCTCGCGACTGAGCTCGGCCAACTCGTCGGGGGTGAGGCGCAGCCAGTGGTCGGTGGAGAACGGTGCGTCGTCCCAGGTGGACTGCTCCGACTCGTCGGCTGCGTGCCACGCCCGGGCCAGGGCGACGTGCCGGTCCAGGTTGAGCGAGGTGGCGGCGTCGGCGACCGCGCGGGCGGCCGGGTCGGCGTCGAAGTCGGTGTTGGTCCAACGCAGCGCTCGGGTGACCAACCGCCACCAGCGCTCGCGCCGATCCCGGGCCAACTCGGGAGCCTCGGTGACGAGGTCCGCGGCGGCGAGGACCTTGAGGTGGTGGCTGACGTTCGCGGGTGCCTGGTCGGTGCGGTCGGCGAGCAGGCCGACGGTCGAGGGCCCGTGCACCTTGAGCACGTCCATCAAGCGGCGGCGCAGCGGGTGGGCCATGGCAGCGAGCACCCGCGAGTCGGTGATCTGCCGTACGTCGGGACTGTCCATGCCGCCAGAATCACACCCGCAACGACTATTGCGCAATAGTTATTGCCCAACAGCCGTTGCGGATGCGTTCAGAGAGGCGACCCGGCGGGTAACGAGCCGCCCCCGGTCAGGCGACCAGTCGGCGAGCCAACTCGTCGGCGACCTGCTTGGCCACGGTGGGCGGGATGGCCGCGGCGATCTTCTCCGGTGACAGTCTGGCCAGCACGCCCTGGGCGATCACCGCTTCGTCGGTGTAGCCCTTCCCGGCCAGTGCGTTGAGCGTGGCCTGCAGGGCAGTGAGCTGCTTCGTCATCGCCTGCAGGTTCCAGTTGCCGATCACCGGGGCACCGGTGTCGTCCCGACCCTCCGCCATCCGGGTGTAGATCTGCCCGATCGGGTTACGGCCGTCGAGCACTGTGATGTTCTTATGGACGGTGGCCAGCCAGGTGTGTTCTTCGGGGGTCATGTCGTCGTCCTCCAGGAGTCCGATGGAGCTCAGATAGCGACGGAACAACGGCCGCTGGTCGCGGCCCGCCTTGGTCGCGTCACGAAAGAAGCTGAAGTGGGTGTGCCAGCGGTGCGAACTGTCGCCGGTGCTGCGCTTGCCGAGACGGTCCCACCGCTTCACGGTCGAGCCGTCGGGGCTGTAGATGATCTCGCGGATGTCCCGGGTGTCGGCTGCGTTCGCGGCGCACTGCCCGACGCACCAGAGCGAGAAACTGGACAGGGTGTTCGTGCGGCCACCGGAGCGGACCTCGAAACCGCCGACATCCAGCGCCGCAGCGTCGAGGGTCAGGCCGGCCTTGTCCCGGGGTGACTCCACCACCGAGTAGTCATTGGTGACCACTCGGTCCGATCCGCAGTGGTAACCGCCCCGGTGGGCGGGATCCGCGACGATGCCGACCTCCGCCGGCTCGAGGTCTTCGGGCCGATCGGTGTTCGGGTCGATGTTGAGGTGGGCGAGGAGCAGGCTGCGGACAGCCAACAGATTGGACGGGGCGCGGGTCATCGGCCCCCCTCTCAGAAAGTACGGGGACCAAAAGCGATGTCACACCGTGTAGGCGGCGTGGGCTTCAGGCAGGGCCCGGTCTAACTCGTGCTTGGCGCCGGGCGATGGCCCAACCATAACCCCATCAATACATGAATGCCCAGGTCAGAGCGACTTTATTTCTGATTACGAGATCACTGACCAGAGTGGATGATCGGCAGCAGCACCGCAGAGGGGTGCGCCGGGTCGTGCAGAATCTGCCGCCAGCCGGCACGCAGCGTGATCGCCGTGCCGAGGGGTTCGCCGGTGCCTGGGTTGCGCGCCCACCGCGGATGGGCGCCGCCGGCGACCTGCACCCGCAGCCGGTGCCCGGCCGCGAACCGGTACGCGGTCGGCCAGAGCGAGACCGAAACCCGCATCACCCCGGACGGGTCGGTGGGGAAGCGCTCGGGTGTCACCCGCACCAGACCGTCGCAGACGTTCCACGAACATCCTCGTTTGTCCACATCGCACAGCCGCACGTAGACGTCCAGGTGCGGCAGTTCACTGCGGACGTGGATCTCGGCGCGTACCGGACCGATCACCTCGACCGGCCCGGTCAGCGGGGCGCTGGTGTAGGTCAGCACGTCGGGGCGGGCCTCGACGGTCCGGTTGTCGACGGGGCCGGCCCGCTTGGCGACGAGCAGCGGGCCGCCCAGCGACGGGGTGGGGTCGGCCGGGTCGTACCGGAACTCGTCCGGTGCCGACGTGACCGGCTGGCGCACGGCCAGCTCACCACCCGAATGCAGGTGCCAGGCAGTCTCGACCGCCGGCGGTGGCCAGCCCGGCAGGTCCCGCCAACCGCCGCCGGGACCACCCACGTGCAGCCGGACCGGGGCGGACGCGTCACGCGACCGCCCACCGGCCGGGGGCGGAGCCACGAGGTGTTCGTCGAGCCAGGTCAGCCCCTCCCGCAGTGCGGCCACGAACAATCCGGGACTGCCGTGCGTCCACGGGCCGATCACCAGGCGCGGCTGCGCACCGGCGGCGCGCAGGGTGGCGTGGTCGTCGAGCTGGGCGGGCAGGAAGATGTCGTGCCAACCGGTGACCATGACCACCGGCGCCCGCACTCGGGCCACCCGGTCGGCGAAGACACGGTTTCGCCAGTACCCGGCCTGCGGGGTGTGGTGGCGCAGCCACTCCTGAAAGAACGGGATGGTCACGCCGGTGGCCACCCGGTCGGCGTCCACGAGCGGTAGGTGCTCGAGCGCGGCGGCCAGCCGCGGCTGGCCCCGCTTGAGCTCCCACTGCCGGGACAGCCACGGCACGGTCTGCGCGTGCAGCAACTCGGCCCAGGTCAGCACCGTGTCCAGGGCGAAGGACTCCCCCGCGTACGTCGAGTCCCGGGTGGCCGAGGCGGTCACCACGGCGACCATCGCGCGCAGCTCGTCACCGGCGTCAGCGGCCAGCGCCCACTGCGCGAAACCCTGGTAGCTGACCCCGAACATGCCGAGCTGGCCGGACCACCACGGCTGGCGACGCAGCCAGTCCAGGGTGTCCACTCCGTCGTCGCGTTCGTGCACCAGCGGGGCGAACGTCCCACCGGAACCGCCGGTGCCCCGGCAGGACTGGATCACCGCGTGCCGGCCCCGCGCGGCCAGCAGCCGGCCGAGCAGTCGCAACGGGCCGCCCCGCCCGTACGGGGTACGGATCAGCACGGTCGGCGCGTCCTGGGCTCCCGGGGCGTAGTGATCGGTGCGCAGCACCACACCGTCGCGGGCCCGGATCGGGATATCGCGAGTGACCCGCACCGGGCCAGGGCTGGTCGGTGGCAACCGCAGCGCGACGCCGGCGAGGCGGGTGAGGAGCCGGCCCGGCACGGGTCAGACCGTCGGCCGGCGGGGCGACTCGGGCCGGGCGGCGCGCACGGCGTCGCGGTGCCCCCGCAGCGACTCGCTCATCTCCGCCATGAACCGGTGCACCACCTCCAGCTCGTCCTCCTCGAAGCGGGCCATCACCGTGTCGGTGCGGACGCCCAGCGGCTGGAAGAACCCCATGGCCAGGGCCGCTCCCTGGTCGGCGTAGTGCAGCAGCACCTTGCGGCGGTCGACGGTGTCCCGGTCCCGGCGGATGTGGCCGACTCGCTCCAGCCGGTCGATCAGGGCGGTCACCGAGCCGGAGGAGAGGTTGAGCTGCTCACCGAGCCGGCCGGGGGTGATCGGGTCACCGAGCACCTCGGCGTCCATCACGGCGATCAACGCCTGCAGGTCGGTCGGGTTGAGGCCGTGCAGGTTGGCGAAGGCGTGGCCGACCTGCTGTGCGTCCACCGCGTACCGCCGGAGGTTGTTGGTGATCTCCGCGACCAACTGCTCGCGGCGCGTGACGCGCCGCCGGTACATGCCGTGAGTCGCCACCTCGCGCCGCTCTTCCCGTCGTCGGTCCCCCGGGTTGCAGCATAGAACAGCCCTCGATAATCTCGGCCATCAAGAAACTCAGGTTTCGAAAGACCTTGGGGTCAGCTGATGTCTGCGCTGCGGGTCACCGGCGGGGTGATCACGAGCGCCGGAGTGCTGCTCGCCGCGGTCTTCGCCGTGCTCGGCGTGCTGCCGCTGATCACGCTGACCCAGATCGGCATCATCGTCTGCATCGGCGTCCTGCTCGACACCCTGCTGGTCCGCACCGTCCTGGTGCCGGCGCTGGCGTTCGTGCTCGGGGGACCGCTTCTGGTGGCCCGGCCGGATCACCCGCGACCGCCCGGAGGACATCGCGGCGTCGCCGGAGCCGGTCGCCGCACGCGACTGACCGACGGGTGCGGCGGGGGCCGTGGCGACATCGTCACCGCCCCGTCGAGGTCAGTACTCCAGGCAGACGCACTCGCTCATCAGCGCCCGCACGTTGCGCACGTACGACGGGTTGGGGATGACCAGTGGCTCCCCTTCCTGTGCCACCGCCCCATGCCCGAAGTTGTACGCGGCGATGACCGCGTTGAGCAGGCAGGAGTCCAGCTCGGCGGTGCACAGGCCCGGGTCGAGGCGGAAGTCGGAGTCGAAGTACATCTCGCCGATGTATTTGGTCGCCCAGGCCAGATAGGTGGCGCCGAGGTAGGCGTTGTCCCGGTAGTCGTCGATCTTGTAGCTCTTCTCGAACCGCTGATTCATCCAGGTCGCGGTGGCCGGCATCACCTGCATCAACCCAACACCGCCGTCGCAGGCGTAGATGTTGGACTGCCAGCCGCTCTCCTGCCACGCGGTGGCCTTGAGCAGACTGAGCGGGATCTTGATGTCCGGCGCGGAGACCGGCCAGTAGACGCGGCCGGCCGCGTCTGTCAACGCGGCCTTCGCCTCCGCCCGGGTCGCCTGGGTGCCCTTGTAACTCGGCTTGCAGGAACTCGGCGCTGGCTTCGGCGGGGCTGGCGGGACCTTGGTCTCGGTGGGCGGCTTCGCCACCGCGAGCGGCTTCGGCGCCGTGCGGGTCGGCTTCTTCGTCGGCTTCGAGCTTGGGGTCGGGGACGCACGACGGCTCGGCGCGGCACCCATCGCCTCCACGGCGCTCACCGACGGGCTCGGCTCCGCGGTGACCTCATCGGTGGGGGCATCCGTCGGCGCATCGGTGGCCGCGACCGGAGCGGTCAGGTCCTGCGGGCTCTCCCCCTTGGCGGCGCAGGCAACCAGCGCGCTCGCCAGCAGGAGCCCGGCGAGCACCGCAGCGCCCCGCCGGCCGGTCCGTCGAACCATGCCGATGCCTCCCCCGGTGTGATTGTCGTCGCACCCTAGCAAGGTTCCACCGGGCGGCGGTGCCCCTGCGACGGCGGTCGGGCCTGATCAACTGGGTGACCCCGATCCCCCACCGCCCGGTCCCGGGTGGCCCAGGCGACGATGAACACCACAGTCCAGAGCACCCCGAGCAGCACCGCCGCAGCGGTCCCGCTCGCCGTCTCCAAGCCGAGGTAGAGCCGCGCGCCGCCGATCCCGAGCACCCCCGCGGCGGCGGCCGTCCAGGCGGCCACCGCCACCGGCCAGCGGGCGCTGCGCGACACCAGCCAGGCCAGGGTGCAGAAACTCGCCGCGACCACGGCGTTCTGAGTCGAGAGCGGGGTGGCTTCGCCGCCGCCAGGTGCGGTGCCGTGCGGCCCGGTCACCTCGGCCACCACAGCCAGCACCACAAGCGGCACGAACGCACCCACCGTGCCGACCACGCTGAGCAGGTCCGCGCGCCAGGGGCGGTTGCGCCACGCCAGCACCGCGGCCACCAACGCCACCAACACGATCAAAACCCACCCTCGTACCACCGACACCACGAGCATCGTGGCGTCGGCGGCGTCGGGGGTACGCCGGGCGGCGAACCAGCCCGCGATGGCGTCGTCCAGGGTGGCCAACCCACTGTTGCGGATCGCCAGGCCGAGCAGACCGGCGATGGCGAGCCCGGCGGCGAAGAGCAGCAGGAGCCCAGCGGCCAGATTGAGCAGCAGCGTCCAGGCCGGCCCGATCCGCATGGCCACCAGGAAGAACAGCACACCGTAGCGGGCTGTGAGCCAGCGCACCGGGGGCAGCGCCCCCGCCCGGGACAGCAGCGCGCGTGCCGGGTCGGGGTTGCGACCCAGCCACCGACCGGCGAGCACCACTCCCAACAGGCCGGCCAGCAGCACCAGCGCCGCGCCGGTGGCCCGCCCGAGGAGCCGGGAGACCGTGTCGTACGACTCACCGGCGAGGTGACCCAGCAGGATCGAGCCGCCCACCCAGGTCACCACCCCGGCCAGGTTCCAGAGTGCGAACCGCCGGTACGGCATGCCCGCCGCACCTGCCAGCCGGGGCACCAGGGTGCGGGCGAAGGCCACCCAACGGGCAGCGAGCACGCCCCGCCCACCGAGCCTGGCCAGCATGGCGTCGGCCCGGCCCCATCTCTCGGGCCCGACCCGGTGACCCAGCCCGGCACGCAGCCGGGGCCCGTAGCGTCGTCCGGCGCGGAAGGCCAGCCCATCACCAACGACCGCCGCGACGATCATCGCCAACAACGCCGGCCCGAGCCGCAAGGTACCGTTGTAGGTGAGGAAGCCGACCAGCAGCAGGGTAGCCTCACCCGGCACGAGCAGGCCGAAGATCACCGCGGTCTCGCCCGCCACGATCAGCGCGGCGACCAGGTAGATCCACAGAACGGGCAGACCCTGCACCCAGGTCAGCAGGTCATGCACTCTCAGGCCCCCGGAACACGGGAGTCAGCATGCCAGCCGGGGCAACGACCGGGACAGCAGTTTCACCATAGATCAGGGGCACCTGGGGGTGACCCCGACGCAGCCTGCGCGAGCGCAGGCGGAAGGATAGAGGGTATGCAGCTTCGCACCGACCTCCGCAACGTCGCCATCATCGCTCACGTCGACCACGGCAAGACCACCCTGGTCGACGCCATGTTGCGGCAGGCCGGCGCGTACGGCGCACGCGGCGAGAACACCGAGCGGGTGATGGACTCCGGTGACCTGGAACGGGAGAAGGGCATCACCATCCTGGCCAAGAACACCGGCGTGCGCTACCTGCCGGCGGACGGCTCCGACCCGGTCACCATCAACATCATCGACACCCCCGGCCACGCCGACTTCGGTGGCGAGGTGGAGCGCGGCCTGACCATGGTCGACGGCGTCGTGTTGCTCGTCGACGCCAGCGAGGGCCCGCTGCCGCAGACCCGCTTCGTCCTGCGTAAGGCGCTGCGGGCACGGATGCCGATCATCCTGGTGATCAACAAGGTGGACCGCCCCGATGCCCGGATCAAGGAGGTCGTGGACGACACCTACGAGCTCTTCCTCGACCTGGACGCCGACGAGGAGCAGATCGACTTCCCGATCGTCTACGCCTGCGCCCGCGACGGCATCGCCTCGCTGACCCAGCCCGCCGACGGCTCGGTGCCGGACGACAGCACCTCCCTGGAGCCGCTGTTCCGCACCCTGCTGGACACCATCCCGGCACCCGCGTACGAGGACAACGCGCCGTTGCAGGCGCACGTCACCAACCTCGACGCGTCGCCGTTCCTCGGCCGACTGGCGCTGTGCCGGGTCCGCCAGGGCACCATCAGCAAGGGCCAGACGGTGGCCTGGTGCCGCACCGACGGCAGCACCCAGCGGGTCCGCATCTCCGAGATGCTGATGACCGAGGGCCTGGAGCGTAAGCCGGCCGAGACGGCCGGTCCGGGTGACATCATCGCCGTCGCCGGCATCCCCGAGATCATGATCGGTGAGACCCTGGCGGACGCGGAGAACCCGGTCGCGCTGCCGCTGATCACGGTCGACGAGCCGGCCATCTCGATGACCATCGGCACCAACACCTCGCCGCTGGTCGGCCGGGTCAAGGGCGCCAAGGTCACCGCCCGGATGGTCAAGGACCGGCTCGACAAGGAGCTGATCGGCAACGTGTCGCTGCGGGTGCTGCCCACCGAGCGACCGGACGCCTGGGAGGTGCAGGGTCGCGGTGAGCTGGCGCTGGCCATCCTGGTCGAGCAGATGCGCCGCGAGAGCTACGAGCTGACCGTCGGCAAGCCGCAGGTGGTCACCCGCGTGATCGACGGCAAGACCTGCGAGCCGGTCGAGCGGCTGACCATCGACTCCCCCGAGGAGTACCTGGGCGCGATCACCCAGCTGCTGGCGACCCGCAAGGGCCGGATGGAGCAGCTGGTCAACCACGGCACCGGCTGGATCCGGATGGAGTGGCTCGTCCCGGCGCGCGGCCTGATCGGCTTCCGCACCGAGTTCCTCACCGACACCCGGGGCACCGGCATCCTGCACCACGTCTTCGAGTCCTACGAGCCGTGGTTCGGCGAGCTGCGTACCCGCAACAACGGCTCCCTGGTCGCCGACCGGGCCGGCGCGGTCACCGCCTTCGCGATGATCAACCTGCAGGAGCGCGGCCAGCTCTTCGTCGAGCCGACCACCGAGGTGTACGAGGGCATGATCGTCGGGGAGAACTCCCGCTCCGACGACATGGACGTCAACATCACCAAGGAGAAGAAGCTCACCAACATGCGGGCGTCGACCTCCGACGAGACCGAGAAGCTGGTCCCGCCGCGCAAGCTCTCCCTGGAGCAGGCGCTGGAGTTCTGCCGCGAGGACGAGTGCGTCGAGGTCACCCCGGCCACGGTGCGCATCCGCAAGGTGGTGCTCGACCAGCAGCTGCGGGGCCGGGCCGCCGCCCGCCGCAAGCACGCCGGCTGATCACACCAGCACCCGACACCGGGCGCGTCGGCCGCTTGCGGCCGGCGCGCCCGTCTGCTTCCGGCAGGGGTACGCGGGCCGGTCCGACCGTCCGCCGCTGATCCGCTACGGTCACCGGCATGACCTGGGATGATCTCGACGCCCACCTGGACGGGGTGCCCGGCACCGTCTCGGCGTACGTGGGCCGGCTCGACGCGCCACCGACCTGGACCCGCCACGCGGACGCCGCCCACTACGCCGCGAGCACCATGAAGGTGGCGGTGCTCGCCGCGCTGCACCGCGCCACCGAGGCCGGCACGCTGGACCTGGACGCCCCGGTCCCGATCATCAACGAATTCGACTCCGCCCAGTCCGGCGCGCCACGGTTCTCCTGCGCGCAGCCGTACGACAACGACGACGCCGTCTGGGACCGGCTGGGTGGTACGGCACCGCTGCGCTGGCTGGCCGACCGGATGATCGTGCGCTCCAGCAATCTGGCCACCAACCTGGTCATCGGGCACGTCGGGCTGCCCGCGGTGGCCGAGGTGTGGGCGCTCGCCGGGGCCCGCAACAGCGTCACGGGCCGGGGCATCGAGGACTTCGCCGCCCGCGACGCCGGCATCACCAACGTGGTCACCGCCGCCGACCTGGCCGCCCTGCTCGGCGCGCTGGCCTCCGGGGCCCGCTCCCCCGGCAAGCTCGCCTCGCCAGCCGCCTGCTCGGCCATGCTGGACGTCCTCCTCGCTCAGGAGCACCGCGAGGACCTGGCGGCCGGTCTGCCCGAGGGCACCCGCATCGCGCACAAGAACGGTTGGGTACGCGGTGTGCGGCACGGCGCCGGCGTGGTGCTGCCCGACGACGCCCCGCCGTACCTGATCGCCGTCTGCACCACCACCGACCCGGCCGACGGCACCTCCGACGAGGACGAGGACGACGCCTGCCTGCTGATCGCGCACATCTCGGCCCAGGTCTGGGCCGCACGCCACCAGCTCTGACCCGCACGAGCCGGCTCCGGCCAGGCTGCACGCGTCGTACACCGCCGGCCAGGCTGCACGCGTCGTACACCGCCGGCCAGGCTGCACGCGTCCACGCCGCCGGCTAGGCGCTGATCGTCATCGGCTGGGCCGCCCACGCCGGCACACCGCCGGGCGCACCTGTCATTCCAGCAACTGCGCCCGCAACGCCGTGAGGTTCTCGTCGGTGAGCCCGAGGCCGTCGCGCAGGTACGCGTCGAACGAGCCGTGCACCCGGCGTACCTCGTCGTAGGCGGCGTCGAGATACTCGTCGCGGACCTCCAGCACCGGCAGCACCGCGTCGACGTCCAGGTCGGGTTGCCGCCGTCGCATCGCCTCGACGATCACCGCGCGCAGACTGTCGGTCAGCGCGTTGTTGCGCAGGTAGTCGGAGCGGATCGCCGCCTCGTCCACCCCGAGCGCCGTCAACAGGATGACGGTGAGCCAACCGGTGCGGTCCTTGCCGGCGGAGCAGTGGTAGAGCAACGGCAGGTTCTCCGGCTGGGCGGCCAGCCGCACCGCCTCGGCGAAGCCGACCCGAGCCGACTCGCCGGTGACGAACCACCGATAGATCGCCGCCATCGCCTCCGCCGTGCCCTGCCGGGCCAGCTCCGCGTACGCGTCGAGGTCGTGGCCGAGCAGCACCGCTGACACGTACGTGAAGACCGGGTGTTCCGGGTCGTGCACCGGGAGGGGCACCACCCGGGGTTCACCGACAAGCCGGTCCGCCGGGGCGACCGCGGTCTCGGAGGAGTCGCGCAGGTCCAGCACGCATGCCGGGCCCAGCTTCGCGAGCACCGCCAGGTCCTCGTCCGTCAGCCGACCCAACGCCGGAGTGCGGATCAGCTGCCCGACGCGGACCCGCCGCCCGTCGGCACCAGTGAGCCCGCCCAGGTCCCGTGCGTTCGGTGCACCCACCAACTCCCAGCCCTGCCCGGTCATCCGGTCTCCCCTCCCGCCGTGTGCCTGCGTATAGGGTGCCCCAATGACGATCTCGGCGGTACGCACCCACCGGGTTTCCGCCCCCTTACACACCCCATTCGTGACCGCACTGCGTCGAACGACCACAGTGGAGACTCTGATCGTCGAACTGGTCGACGCGGACGGGCGGTCCGGCTTCGGCGAGGCGCCCCAGGTCTGGCAGGTGACCGGCGCGTCGGTGGCGGGCGCACAGGCGTTCGTACGCGAACTGCTCGGCCCACAGTTGATCGGTCGTGACCCGGACGACCTGGTGGCCCGTTGCACCGAAGTGCAGCGCGCTGCGGCCGGCAACGAGGCTGCGAAGGCAGCGGTGGACGTCGCCCTGCACGATCTCGCCGCCCGACGGTTGGGCGTACCCCTGGTGCGGTTGCTCGGGGGCACCGCGCTGCGGGTGCCCACGGACGTCACGCTGGCGGCGGGCGACGCGGTGGACCTGGCGGCGGCCGCGCGGCAGCGGCAGGCCGACGGGTTCGGCGTACTCAAGTTGAAGGTCGGCACCGACGCGGCCGGCGACCTGGACCGGGTGCGGGCCGTCCGCGCGGCCGTCGGTCCCGGGGCCCGGATTCGGCTCGACGCCAATCAGGGCTGGACGCCCCGGGAGGCGGTCCGGGTGATTCGTGGCATCGAGGACGCCGGGCTGGACGTGGAGCTTGTCGAGCAGCCGGTGGCCCGCTGGGATCTGGACGGGCTGGCCTGGGTCAGCGACCGGGTGTCCGTGCCGATCCTGGCCGACGAGGCGGTCTTCGGGGTCCGTGACCTGGTGGAGGTGATCCGCCGTCGGGCCGCCGACCTGGTCAACGTCAAGCTGGCAAAGTGTGGCGGGCTGCAGCCGGCGCGTACCCTCCTCGAGCTGGCCACCGCCCACGGGCTGGGCACGGTGGTCGGTTCGATGATGGAGAGCCAGGTCGGTATCGGGGCGGCGGCGAGCCTGGTCGCCGCGTATGGCACCACCGCGGTCGCCGACCTGGACGCCGCCTGGTGGCTGGCCTGGTCGCCGGTGCAGGGCGGGATACGCTACGACGGGGCGACCGTGGTGCTGCCGGATGCCCCTGGCCTGGGCATCTCGGGGCTTGCTGAAGCAAAGGTGCAGCCCCATGGTTGATGATCGTTTGTTTCTTTCATAGGGTTCCCCTGGACAGCCGACACGATCTGGGGGGTTGACGTGGAGCTGCAACCGGGCCGTGAGGCCGTCGTCCGGGTCGCGGTGGCAACACTGTGGACCTCCCCCGAGGCGGTCCGTCCGGTCGACCGCCCGGCGCTGACCGCCGGAGCCGACATCCCGGCCTGGGTCTCCGGTCTGAACACCGACCAGCAGGTCGGCGACTGCGTGCTGAGCCAACTCCTACTCGGCGAGCGGGTCCTCGTCAGCGAGCTGCGCCCCGACGGCTGGGCTCGGGTCGTCGCCGTGGAGCAACCAGCAGCCAAGCTGGACCCGCGCGGCTACCCGGGCTGGCTCCCCGCCGACCAGCTGACCACGGTCGACCCGGCCACCGGCACCGACCACCCACTGGTGGTGGACGCCACCGTCACCGAACTGCACGCCTCCCCGAGCGGCCCGGTGGTGCTGCCCGGCGTGGTCGTCGGCACCCGCCTGGTCTCGGCCGGCCCCGCACGCGACGGCTGGCGGCCGGTGCACGTCCCCGGGCGGCCCACGCCGCTCTGGCTGCTCGACAACCACCTGGCCCCGGCCTCGGCCACGTCGCCGGTCGCCGAGCAGGCGCTCGCCGTGGCGCAGCGGCTGCTGGATGTGGTCTACATCTGGGGCGGCCTCTCCGCGCACGGCATCGACTGCTCGGGGCTGGTGCACCTGGCGTGGCGGCGATTCGGGGTGCTGCTACCCCGCGACGCCGACGACCAGGCAGTAGCCACCACGCCGCTGGCGTTGGGTGCGGAACGCCCCGGTGATCTCTACTTCTTCGCCCGGCCCGGCCGCAAGATCCACCACATCGGCATCGTCACCGCCACGGCCAGCAACGACGGCCAGCGGCGGATGCTGCACGCCTGCTACCGGCGGCGGCGGGTCATCGAGGAGCCGCTGCCCGCCGAACGGACCGCCACCCTGGTCGGTGCGCACCGGGTCTGACCGGCCGGGCGCGCATCCGCACCCGGCCGGTGCCCAGTCAGCGTCGGGCGTCGGCTAACTCGCGGCGCCGGTCCCGGGAGGACTTGATCAGGCTGGCAGCGGTGGCGACACCCAGGGTGCCGATGATGACCAGCAGCGACAGCCAGATCGGGATGTGCGGCGCCCAGCCAACGTGCTCGCCACCGTTGACGAACGGCAGGTTGTTGTCGGCCAACGCCTCCAGCACCAACTTGACCCCGATGAAGCCGAGCACGACGGCCAGGCCGTAGCTCAGATAGATCAGCCGGTCCAGCAGGCCACCGAGCAGGAAGTAGAGCTGCCGAAGGCCCATCAGCGCGAAGACGTTCGCGGTGAAGACCAGGTACGGCTCCTGCGTGATGCCGAAGATCGCCGGGATCGAGTCCAGAGCGAAGATCAGGTCGGTGGTGCCGATCGCGATCATCACGATCAGCATCGGGGTGAACAGTCGCCGGCCGGTCGTCTGGGTGGTGAGCTTCGCGCCGTCGTACTCCTTGGAGATCGGCAGCGCCTTGCGGCTCCACCGGATCAGCACGTTCTCGGAGAACTCGTCCTCGTCCGGCTCACCCTGCCGGGCCAGGTTGACCGCGGTGTAGATCAGGAACGCACCGAAGATGTAGAAGACCCAGGAGAACTGCGTGATCAGCGCCGCACCGGCGGCGATGAACCCACCGCGCATCACCAGCGCCAGCACGATACCGACGAGCAGCACCTTCTGCTGGTACTGCCGGGGCACGCCGAAGCGGGCCATGATGATCACGAAGACGAAGAGGTTGTCCACCGAGAGGCTGTACTCGGTGAGCCAGCCTGTGTAGAACTGCCCGGCCGGACTCGCGCCCGAGGTCAACCAGACACCGGCCCCGAAGAGCAGCGCAAGCCCGACGTAGAAGGCGACCCAGAGGCTCGACTCTCGCACACTCGGCTCGTGCGGGCGCCGACCGATAATCAACAGGTCGACAACCAGGACCGCAGTCAGTGCGACAAGCGTCCCCGCCCACACCAATCCGGACACGTCCAACGTTCATTCCTCCGGCAGACACGCGGCGTCGGGCACACCGTACGCCCCTGCGGGGCCCGGCGTGCCGCTGTCGCTCACTCTGGTGACTGTCGGAGGTCTCTTCCGCCGCCACCCCGCACCGGGGCGGCGACCTACGGGGCCGGGTCGGGCCGCCGTGGTTCCGGCGATCGACCGTGCTGACGACTCCGTTGCGGGGGAATACTCCCCTCCTCGGTGACCATTGTTGCCCACCACGCCCCGTGATCACACCCCGGGCAGCCGGTGGCGCTGACCACCCGCTGGCGGGGAACAAGGCATGCGCCACACCCGCTGGGCCGTCCTAGGAGGCTAGTGCAAGCCGACGGCAAACAGCCCCCCGCGTCGCCGCCGACCCTGCCCGTCGTGGGAAGCTCTCCGACATGGTGCTTGAGGTCGCGCTCATCGACGTACTACCCGGACACGAAGACGCGTTCGCCGCCGCGTACGCCGAGGGTCACCCCGTGCTCGCCGGAGCAACCGGCTGCCGGTCGGTGCGGATGACCCGGGGAATCGAGTCTCCGACCCGCTTCGTGCTGCTTGTCGAATGGGACTCGGTCGAGGCACACGAGGACAACTTCCGGGCCACCGACCGGTTCGAGCAGTGGCGGGCGTTGATCGGGCCGCACTTCGCCGGGCCGCCCGTGGTCGAGCACTTCCTCGACGTACCAGCCTGATCCGACGCTCGGGCCTGATCCGACGTACCGGCCTGCGTGACACTGTCGTACCCGACGGTTACCGTGCCCTGCGCACGCGCTGGCCGCCGGTCCCGACGGGCTCGGGGGCGCCGGGCCCGGTGGCCGCGCGGCGCGCCGCCCTGTGCCCTACTCGCCTGCGCGGCGGGCCAGCGCGGTGACCGTCTCCTCCGCTGACAGTGCGGCCGTCAGCAACGCCTCGGTCATCCGCTCGTAGCGGTCGACGTCGGGCACCGTGGCCAACCGGACGTCGGTGGTCAACGCCTCGAGCATCACCGTCCGCGGGTCCGCCGGGTCGGGAAAGGCATAGCAGGAATACGGAGTGAGCGGGTGCAACCCGCCACCAGCCGCCCCACGGGGCAGCAGCCGCACCGTGACATGGGACAGCCCGGTCAGGGTGACCAGGTGCCGAAGTTGTTCACGCCAGACCGCCACCGGCAGGTCACCCGGGTCGCAGACGGCCGCGGCGAGCACCGCCGTGTACCGCGGTGGGTAGGCCCGCCTCAGCACCTCCTGCCGCAGCGCCCGGGCGCGCACCTCGGCCTCCACATCAACCTCGGGCGTGAGCCGGGCGCCGGCCGCGACCAGGACCCTGGCGTACGCGGGCGTCTGGAGCAGCCCCGGCACGACCGTCGGCTGGTACTCGGCGATGTCCGCGGCACCCGCCTCCAACTCGGCGTAGGTGCGCTGCCGTTCGCTCATCTCGCCCAGCGTCTTCCACCAGCCTCGGCTGGTCGCCGCGTCCCGAGCGATCACGATGAGCGCGTCCCGGGCAGGCGTTGGCACCTTGTAGATGTCCAGCAGATCGAGCACATCGGCGAGGTCCGGGCGGCTCTGGCCCAGCTCGATGCGGGACAGTTTCGACGTCGAGGCCCAGCCCAGCCGGTCGCAGACCTGTTCCAGGGTCAGCGCCTCGCGCCGACGTAGTTGGCGCAACTCTGCGCCGAGACGTACACGTCGAATGACAGGACTTGTTGGCAGCGGCATCCCGGCCTCCCCATCGAGGGAGACTACGCAGGACGATCACCCAGTGCAATAGATTGCTCGCTCACCGCAATCAGGTCATTCGGCGCGGGCCTGGCCGAGCCCCCGGGCCAGCCATGCCGTGCCGGACTCAGGGCCGGCCTCACTGGACTCAGGGCCGGCCGGCCTGACGGCCCGCACACCTCAGCTCGGGGGCTGCAGGGCAGTGCCGGGTACAACGACCCCGGCCGGCCTCGATCTCACCACCACGGGGACCCCAGCCACCGGATAAACCACCCAGACGGAACCAACCCGACGACCTTGCGCTCCCCCTAGTGGATGATCCACTCCGCTTCGCCGATGTGGCGGTATCCCCGAGCTTGGGCTCAAGTGGTTGTTGCAACGGGGTGGATTCTCGTCAGGATGAGGGGTCATGCCGGGGCAGAGGTTGTCGT
>NZ_JBNCKP010000042.1:0-20151 GCF_049841575.1 Micromonospora sp. DT201
GATCTCCGATCCCCGTCCTCAGGTCAGCACCCCCAACTCACACGGGGTGTCTCACACCATCCTGACCAAGAGGGGCGTGCCAGTACGCGACATGCGCCGCGTGCAGCAGGGGCGTGATAGCCGACATCTAAGAAGGCTGATGTCGGCGGATTGTCAGACGTCGACGGCAAGGCTTACCGACATCGGCCGACTTCGCCTTAAGTCACTCTCGTCGCCGGTGGCGCGTGCCGCGTCCCGGACTGAACACGTCGCGGCCCAAATGCCGGCATCTGGTGCCTCGATGACGCACGTGCCGACGACTCATTGATCGACTGAAAGGATCCCCGATGTTGGATCAGCACGATCTAGAGCGTTACGGCTATCGGCAGGAGTTGAGCCGGCAGCTGCGGTTCCGGGACTTGGTCGCGTACGGGCTGGTGTACATGGTGCCGATCGCGCCGATGGCGATCTTCGGAAGCGTGTACGCCGGCTCCGGCGGGATGGTGGCCTTGGCGTACGCGGTCGGTGTGGTGGCGTTGGTGTTCACCGCGTTCTCGTACGCGCAGATGGTGAAGGCGTTCCCGATGTCGGGCAGCGTCTACAACTACGCCGGCCGGGGTATCAGCGCGCCGGTCGGGTTCCTGGCTGGCTGGGTGATCCTGCTCGACTACGTCCTCGTGCCGGGTCTGCTGTACCTGGTGGCGTCGGTGGCGATGCACTCCACCGTGCCGGCCGTGCCGGTGTGGCTGTGGTTGCTCGGGTTCGTTGCGGTCAACACGATCGTCAACTCGGTGGGGATCCGGATGACCGCGATGGTGACCCGGGTGATGCTCGTCGGCGAGCTGATCGTCCTGGCGATCTTCCTCGCCGTCGCCGGCTGGGCCCTCGCAACGGGCAGGGGCCGGTTCAGTTGGGATGCGTTCTACAACGCCGACACCTTCACCTGGTCGCTCGTCGCGGGGGCGGTGTCGATCGCGGTGCTGTCCTTCCTCGGCTTCGACGGCATCTCCATGCTGGCCGAGGAGACCAAGGGCGGCTCCCGGCAGATCGGCCGGGCCATGGCCGCCGTCCTCATCCTGGCCGGGGTGCTGTTCATCGCCCAGACCTGGCTGGCCGCGATGCTCGTCCCCGAGCCGGCCTCGCTGCTCAGCGACGGGGATCCGAACGGCACCGCCTTCTACGACGCCGCGCAGGTGGCTGGCGGAGGGTGGCTGGCGACCCTGTGCGCGGTAGCAACCGCGATCGCGTGGGGCCTGCCGAACTCGATGGTCGCCCAGGTCGCCACGTCCCGGCTGTTGTACGCGATGGCGCGGGACCGGCAACTGCCCGCCTTCTTGGCGAAGGTTTCGATCCGCCGGAACGTGCCGATCAACGCGACCCTGCTCACCGGCGCCGTGTCCCTGGTGCTCGGCCTGTACATGGCCACCCGCGCGGACGGGATCACGCTGCTGTCGTCGCTGATCAACTTCGGGGCGATGGTCGCCTTCCTCGTGCTGCACGTCTCCGTGGTCGTGCACCACCTCATCCGCCGGCGCAGCGGGAACTGGTGGGCGCACCTGGTCATGCCCGGGATCGGGTTCGCGATCCTCGCCTACGTGGTGGTCAACGCCAACATCGCCGCGCAGCGCCTCGGTCTGGCCTGGCTCGCCCTCGGCGTGGCCGTTCTCGCTGGCCTCTACCTGGCTGGCCGCCGGCCCGCGCTGTCGGGTCTGGCGCCCGCGCAGCCGCAGGCCCGCCACGTGGAACGGGTGTGACCGCCATGGACGCGATCACGTACCGTCCCGCCCGCGACGAACTCGCCTACACCTTCGGCGGCCGAATGCCGGTGGCCCACGTCCGCTCCGGCGACATCCTGCAGGTGTACACCGAGGACTGCTTCGGCGGCCTCGTCCGCGGGCCGGCGGACCTGCCGTCGCAGGTGTGCCGGATGCCGTACCTGAACCCGGTGTCCGGGCCGTTCTTCGTCGAGGACGCCGAACCCGGCGACACCCTCGCCGTCCACCTCGCCGCCATCACCCCCGCCCGCGACTGGGGCGTCTCCTCGACGTTCCCGCACTTCGGGGCGCTGACCGGTACGTCCCACACCGCCACCCTGCAGCCGCCGCTGCAGGAGCGGGTGTGGGTGTACGACATCGACCGGCAGGCCGGCACGGTCCGCTTCCACGCCACCGAAACCGACCACACCGTCGACCTGCCGCTCGACCCGATGATCGGCACGATCGGCGTCGCGCCGGGCGCGTTCGAGGCGCGCTCGACCATCGTGCCCGACAGCCATGGCGGGAACCTCGACACGCCAGAGTTGCGCGCCGGTACCACCTTGTACCTGGGGGTGAATGTGCACGGGGCGATGCTCGCCCTCGGCGACGGGCACGCCCGCCAAGGCGAGGGTGAGGCCTGCGGCGTCGGGGTGGAGATCGCCACGACCACCACCCTGATCATCGAGGTCATCAAGGGCGTTCCGACGGTGTGGCCCCGCCTGGAGACCGACACGTCGATCATGTCAGTTGGCTGCGCCCGTCCCCTCGAGGACGCGTACCGGATCGCGCACCGCGACCTGGTCGGCTGGGTGAGTGACCTCACCGGCTTGGAGCAGCTCGACGCCTACCAGCTGGTGTCGCAGGCCGGGCGGGCGCCGATCGGCAACGTCTGCGACCCGAACTACACGGTCCTCGCCGCCGTCGACAAGCTACTGCTTCCGCAGCCGCAGGCCGCCTGCGGCGGGATGCACGCCCGCCTCCGACAGCACGCCGGCGTGCCGCGGTAGAGGGCGGGATCCACATGGCCTCCTCCATCCCCCAGTTGCCGTTGCGGGACGAGTTGTTCCTGCTCGGTCACGACGACGACACCGGCCAGCCGCACATTCACCGCCAGGCCCTCGCCCTCGGCCTGGCCGGTGCGGTACTCATCGACCTTTTCCTCGCCGGGCGGATCGCTCTCGACACCAGCGGCGACACCGGGCCGGGCGAGGAGCAGCGTCTCTGGCTGCACCTGGACCGCCCGGTCGGGGATCGGATCGCCGACACCGCCCTGGCCTCCATCCGCTACGCCCACCCGACCCCGCCCCTGCGGGGGTGGCTGCGCGGATTCGCCGACGACCTGTACGACCGCACCCGCGCCGGCCTGCACGCCGGCGGGATCCTGCGCCACGACGTGCGCCGCCGCCTCGGCGGGCTCGCCCGCACCGACCGCTACCTGCCCGCCGACCTCAAGTGGCCGGTCGTCGCCCGCGCCCGGCTGCACTACCTCGCCGCCGGCCGTGACCAGCCCGACAACCACACCGCCGCCCTCGGCGGCCTCGTCGCGACCCTCGGCCTGACCAACCACCTGTACCTCGCCGACGACATCGCCGCCCTCACCGTGCAGCTACGCACCATCGCCGCGCGGCACCACCGGCAGGTACGCGACATCACCGCGGCGGTGGACGCCGCCGTCGGTGACCTCGCCACCGCCGCCTACCGGTGAGCCCCGCCATCCCACCCGATCGGCTGCCCTTGGAGGCATCTCATGGACGTCATTCCGCGTATCCGTGCCGCCCGGTGGGCGGACAAGGACCCGGTCGCCGCGCTGATTGCCGACGCCCTGCATTCCGGTCCGCTCGCCCAGTGGCTGGTGCCCGATCCGACCTGCCGGCGGCGGATCCTCACCGACGTGGCGGTCATCTGGGTGGAACACGCCATGTTCTTCGGCGACATCCAGATCACCAACGACCTGAGCGCCGCCGCGATGGGGTTTCACCGCTACCGCAGCATCCCGCCACCGTCGAACTACCGCAGCCGACTGGCCGACGCCGCCGGCCCGCACGCGCGCCAGTTCGAACTCCTCGACCAACTACTCGCCCAGGTCCGACCCACCGAACCTCACTACCACCTGGCAGTCCTCGCCGTCCTTCCCGCCGCCCGGCAGCGCGGCGTCGGCGCGGCGATGCTCACCCACCACGAGAGCCGCCTCGACCGCATTGACCTGCCCTCCTGGACCGAGACCATCCATGGCAGCCAGGACGTGTACCGCCGGCACGGCTACCTCCCGAGACCCACGCTCACCCTGCCCAACGGGCCTGTAATCAACCCGATGCGCCGCAACCCTCACCCGGCTCGCGGATCGTGGCCCCCGAACACCGCCAAGCCGGCGACCGTCACCGCGCCGGCGCACGCCCAGTCCGACGCGCAACGCTAGGCAGGAGGCAGACACCCAGGTCACAGCCCTGACCGAGCTCCTCTATCACCGTCCCCGGGGTCACCGCCCGCCATCTGCGCTGGGTCCACGTCGGGACGTACAAGCCGGTCGCCCGCCCGTAGAGGACGGCAGCGGCGACCGACGTGGCCGGCGACGACAGTCCCCCGCTGTCGCCGCCGGCCACACCCTCCACCATGCGCAGCCCTCGGTCGTGACCGCCTGCACAAACCCAGCAGTGTTGCCCGACGCCCGAACACGAACAACAGGAAGGACCGCTGATGCCGACGCGGACGCTAGCCCTCGCCGCGTGGACACCCGCCTTTGTCGCCGATGTCGTCGCCGCGAACATCGAGCACGCCGCTGTTGATAGCCTGCACCGAGCGTTTCGGGACGTGGCCCGCGGCCCTGGCCTGCCGCCGGCGACGGTCGAGGAATGGGTCTCGCGGGCCCGCGCCGTGCAGGCCGCGCCCGTGTCACCCGATCTCCTGGCCTGCCGCACCTGCGAGCGATCCATGATCCTCGTCCAGCTGCCCGGCTCTAGCAGGGTCTACCTGTGCGCGCCGTCCTGCGGGCGCACACCGGTTCCGGCGACGAGATCCGCAGCACCATCGCCGCAGTGATCCTGCACCGCACCCCACACCTCATCCCACCCGGCAAGACGACCCACGCCGCCTCTTACGCGCTCGGCCCGATCCACCGCGTCGCCGTCGGCGCGACCGGCACATCACCTGGGGGGCCGTCGTCCGGCAGATCACCGGCCCGATGATGGCCATGGCCCAGCGCCTGCATTTGGCCAGCGCCACACCGCCGACAAAAGGCCCGAGCGTGCCATCAACATCCTGCACAGCGGACTCCTGCACATCGACCCCCGGCGCCGGGACTGTAAGACGAATGGTGCAACTCCTGATCGAGTGGCAGCTAGGGTTGTCCTGCGCCCGGAATAACAATTATTGGTACAGCCGGTGCGCCGGCTATCGACCTTCCAGTGGACCTCGTCGGCTGGTGAGTCGTCCACCAGGGGCCGCCGCGCTTGTTCACTCGGCAGGACACACCCCGGCTCGTACAAGCCGGACTCCCGCAGGTCAATGGACCCGCGACCGAGATCAGGCAAAATCGTTACCCACGACAGGATCGCTGCTCCGGGCGTACGCCGCCGTGCACTGACGGCTATCGGCACGCATGAAGGCCGACATATGCAGCAAGGTGCCGATCTTCGCCTGAGGTTGGCGATCACGCCGAGTGGTCAGGAAGCTCGTCGAGCCCCAGCGACCGGAGTAAGGCCGCGGCGGGTTGACAGAAGGGCTACATCCTTGGGGCTGCTTGCCCGCGGGAGGCTCTTGAGGACGGCCTGCTGGGTTTCTGGGGTCCAGAAGATCTTGAGGCTCTCCCGCGCCCGAGTGACTGCCGTGTAGAAAATGCTGTGCGTGATGTCATCTTCGTTGGCGTCAGTCATGACGATCTTGACAGAATCGTACTCGAGGCCCTGGGCCTTGTGGATCGAGACGGCGTAGGCGACCTGGAATGGCACAGCGGTGTTGACCGAGTCGTCGTCCTCGTCGCTGGTGTCGTAGTCGTAGACGGAGAAGCGCACAGTCGAGCCCTCCACCCACTCCAGTTCGCCGCCGACAACGTCGAACCCGGTGAGCGGCCGATCCAGCTCAACGTCAAACTGGATCCGGCCTGGGTGGTAGGCGATGTCGACGAGCCGGCCCTTCAGGTTGTTGTAGATCACCGGCCTGAACCGCTCGGTCTCGTTGAAGAGGACGGGGTCGTCGACCTTGTAGGTGGAGACACGCCAGGTGGTCGCCGGGTTCGGGTTACTGCTCTGGAGGAAGCGGTTGACGTTGTTGATGCCGTACAAGCCGTCGTAGTTCAGGCACAGGATGATCTCGTCCTTCCGCTGCGCCTCGAACAGCGACTTGTCGAGCACGGTCGAGTAGCCGTTGCGGGCGATGACCTCGGCGATGTCGTCATCGATGTTCCGCACCTTGCCCCAGAAGCCCAGGAGGGACTGGCTCTTGGTCCTGAACGGCGTCATCAGCTCGAACACCGACGTGCGCGGGATGAACGAGCGGATGATACTGAACCAGTTGCCGAACTGGATGGACTCGATCTGGTAGACGTCGCCTACCAGGACCAACAGCTTGAACGACGTCTTCTCTAGCACTTTGAGCAGGTCAGCGTTGCTGACCGTGCTGCACTCGTCGATGACCAGAAGGTCGTACTCGGGATCACATGCACTCCGGTAGATCTGGCTGCTGATCGTCCGAAAGGTCGAGTTCTGCGCGGTCACCTTGCGCTCAAGATTATCCTTCGCCGGGTTGGTGTGAGCCAGGAACAGCTTCGCCTTGTCGTTGAAGTACTTGGCGATGTGGTCGACCATCGTCGACTTGCCCGTGCCGGCCGCACCGTAGATCAGAGCAACCTTCGACTGACTGAACAGGCACTTGAGCGCGTCGCTCTTGACCTCGTCATCGATGCCACGAGGCGCCTCGCCCAGCCACCGTTCGACGGCCGGTTTGTAGCCATCGATCCCGGAGCCCGCATACTCCTGGAGCTTCTCGAGGATGGCGACGGTATCGTCCTCGTAGCCGCGGATGAACACATGGCCCTTGTCCTGCACCAACTGGCGCTCGGTGTGCTTGTAGTAGAGCCTGCCGTTGTAGGCGGCGAGCAGCTTGATGACATCTCCAAGCGCTTCCAGATCGGCGACGGGCGTGTAGAGGACCCCGTGGCGCTCGACGTTGTTCCGCACTCGCCGCGCGAGCAGCTCGTGGCTCCGGTCAGTCGCATCGAGGCTCTCGACGAGGTCCCAGTAGCGCGGGTTATGCCCGATCGGCGAGCTGCAAAACGGCATGGTGTCGAACGGGGTGCACCCGTACTGCAGGTTCAATTCAGACAGGCGGCCGCACTTGTCCCAGCTGTATTGCGGCTTCAGCAACTGGTTATGCATCCGCAGCATGAGGTAGCGGATTACGTTGTGACCTGGCACCTCCGACCGCACGATGCGGCGTGCCTCGTCCAGCACAGGGAAGATCTGCGGCTTGCCGGCACCCGCCGTGCCTGCGGCCTTGGTCAATTCGTACTGCTCATCGGACATGTCGGTGAGGTCGAGCAGGCTTCCCGCGCCGACGGTCAGGCCTCGCATCAGGTATCGGTACTCTGAGGAGCCGACGTTGGCCTTGATGGTGATGCCCAGAAGCCGTGCGAAGTTGTTGAACTCGCAGGGGCGGATCGAGACCTCCCAGTCGCGGATGATCGTGATAGGCATCGTCTGGTCGAGGACGTCGATCGAGTCACCCTGAAGCGTCAGCATGGCCGAGTACTTGTCGGTCATGTCGATGCCGGTGAAGGCCATGATGCGGTCGAACTTGCTGACCTTGTTGACGGCCCGGTAAAAGGTGACCTCGTAGTAGATGCGCCCGCCGACGAAGAATGGACGCGTCCTGTGGATATAGTACCGGTCCCGTGCTCCGCTCCCCGAGTCGGTCGAAGGCAGCGCATCAATCCGGGCAGCGATCTTCTCGTGATACTCCCGCAGGGACGGGTCGAGATCGACCGGGAACGACTCCAGGTTGGTGAGCGCCTCGATCCCGCAGCCGTCCTTGAGTAGAGTGCGGATACGCAGGAGGTACTCGTAGTACTTGAGCATCAAGCGCTCGGAGGCGTCCCCGTCCATCGTGTAGTGCGAGGCGCTCGCTTCAAGCAGCTTGTGGAACCCGCTCAGGAACCTGTATTGACCCTTTGCCTTCACGAAGGCGAGCCCGAGTCCGATCGCTGGATAGTTGTACTCGGCGTCGGAGGAACCCAGCTGGAGGCGCACAGCGACTCCCTCAACCAGATTGCGGAGCTGAGCAAGGACGTTCTGGGACAGCAGCTCACGCTGGTCAGTCAGTGAGGCGATGTTCTGGCAGATCGCCGCATCCGTGCTTCGGATGTGCTCGCCCACCGTGGTCATGCGCCTTCACCTCGCCGATCCATCTGCCGTTCCGTTGAGTGCTTGCTGCTCTGCTCCAGATCCCGCCAGTTGGGCACGAGGGCGTTCATCATCGCCTTGAACTGCTTGCCGTGGTCGCGGTACTTGAGGTGCAGCAGCTCGTGAACGATGACGTAGTCCTGGAAGTCCTCGGCCTCAGTAGCGAGATCCTCCGCAAGGGTCACGACGCCATCGGGCGCGCACGACCCCCACTTGCCCGGTAGGCGCTTGATCTGGACCTGCTCCGGGTTGACCTTGAGCTTGACAGCCCATCCCATCGCCCGCCGGCGAAGCTGCTGCTCGGGGTAGAGCGACGACTTGATGATCATCAGCTCGCCAGCTCCAGAACCTGCATGATCCGCTCGATGACGGCCGCCCGTTCCTCCTTGCCGAGTGCCAGGAGCGGCTTGTAGAGGCCAGCTCGGAGGCGACGCTTCTCGTCAGGGTTCTCCCGCCAGTTTGGGAACTTGCCGAGCACTGTCTCGATCTCCCGCGAGGCAGCCATCGAGTCGAACGACGCCTTCTTGGCACCCTCGTCCTGAGCGATCACCCAGTAGATGGCAAAGCCAAGATCGGTGAGGCCGCTCTCCTTGGCCTTCTTCTTCGCCTTGGCCTTCTCCTGGACAAGCGCCTCCAGCTGGATCATGGCGGCGATGCCGTTGATCTTGCGGTCCTCGAGGTTCTGCATGACCCGGTCTGCCCGCTCCTTTATGCCCTGCAGCACCACGGCGCCGGCCGGGTCCTCCTCCATCTCCTTCCGGAGACCACGGAGAAGGTTGTACACCTTGCCCTCGTCCGGACCCTCTTCACTCTTGAGCTGCTCCAGCGTCTCGACGTCGAAGTCGACGACCTTGGAGAAGCGACCGAGCCCGTCCTGGGTGGCGCTGTCCTGTATGAGCTTCCGCGTCTTGTGCTCCAGGTCGCCAAGGAAGCTACCGGAATCGGTGTAGTTGGCGCGCACCGCCGCGTAAAGCTTGGACAGGTCCTTGTAGGTCCGGATGTGGTCACGCAGGCCAGGGTCGGGCGACAGGATCTCCCAGAGCGTCTCGATGTCCTTGTAGGCGTCGTAGAAGACCTTGCGAGCCGCCGGGTCGATGAACCGACCGAAGACCGCCGCTTCGAGCTGAGCGTCGGGAGTTTGGCTACCGTCGGCCTGCAGGTACTCGGCCGCGGCTGCGCCGACCTTCTGGTGCAGGTCGACCATGAGGATGTCGAGATCCTCGAGCGCACCCTTGACCGCACTGGCGTCGATCGTCAGCGCCTTCTTCATGTTTTCGAGGACGCTGACGAAGTCGACGACCAGGCCAACCTTCTTGCTGACGTTCTGGTTATCGATGTACGGCCGGTTGACCCGAGCCAGCGACTGGAGCAGCACGTGGTTGCGCATCGGCTTGTCCAGGTACATGACGTAGAGCACCGGGGCGTCGTAGCCGGTCAGGAGCTTGTCGGTGACGATGAGGATCTTGGGCTCCAGGCCCGGTTTCTTGAAGAACTTGCGGACCTCCTCCTCTCGCGTCTCAGAGATCTGGAGCTCGGCCACGACAGGGCGGTCGACGACGTCGTTGGCGTTTTTGGAGTAGACGACCTCCGACCACTCGGGCGGCAGGTAGCGATCGAGAGCCACCTTGTACTTGGCGCAGGTTTCGCGGTCGACAGCCACCACGAACGCCTTATAGCCGAGCGGCAGGACGTTTTCCTTGAAGTGCCCAGCGACAAACTCAGCGACCCGGTCGACCCGGTCCTCTGCTCCGAGGAACGCCCGCAGGTTGACCGCCCGCTCCAGCACCTTGTTGAGCTCGTCGACGTCGGTGACGTCCTCCTCGCCGGCCAGGGCATAGAACTGCTCTTCGAGGTCCTTGGCTGGCAGGCGCATGCTCGACGGGGCGAGCTTGTAGCGGATCGGAAGGGTCGTCTCGTCCTCGATCGACTCAATGATCGAGTACTTGTCGAGGAAGCCGTCCTCATCGTCGCGGCCGAAAATCTTGAACGAACCTGAGCCCGCCTTGCTGTCGCCGACCGGCGTACCCGTGAAGCCGATGATCGTCGCGTTCAGGACGGCGGCCATCAGGTAGGTGCCGAGGTCGGCGGCCACCGACCGGTGCGCCTCGTCGATGAAGACGTAGATGTTGTCCCGCGTCGACGAATTGGCCTTGATCTCCTCGAACTTGTGAATCATCGAGACCACCAGGCCCCGAAAGTCCGAGTCGAAGATGTCCTGCAGGTCGGCCTTGCTGTCCGCACGACGCACGGCGATGTCACTCGCCTGCATCTCACCGAGCAGCCGCTCCACCCAGCCCTTGAGCTGGCCCTCCAGCTCGTTGCGGTCGACGACCAGGATGACCGTTGCGTTGGCGAAGCGCGCCTTGTCCTCAAGGATCTGGCGGGCAGCGGTCAGGAGCGTGAAGGTCTTGCCCGACCCCTGGGTGTGCCAGATGAGGCCGCGGTTCTTCGTCGGGTCGGCGCAGCGAGCAACGACCTTATCGACGGCCTTGCGCTGGTGCTCGCGGAGAACCGACTTCCGGGTCTCGGAGTCCTCAACGTAGAAGAGGATCCAGTCCTTGAGGGTTCGCAGGAACGCATGCGGCTCGAAGAAGGCCTCGACGGCGCTCTTGTAGCTCTCGTCCTCGGCGTACTTCCACTTGAAGATGAAGCGCCGCGAGACGTTCCAGGTGACGCCGTACCAGTATCCCAGCATGTGGGTGACGTTGTAGAGCTGGGTCTGAGCGAGCAGCTCGGGCGTCGCCTGCTCGTAGCGGCGCAGCTGAGTGATGCCACGGGACAAGGCATCACCCGAGGTCGGGCTCTTGTGCTCCACGATGGCTACCGGGAGGCCGTTGACCACGAAGATGACGTCGGCACGGTTGCCCTTGCGCGCGACCGGCTCGATTTTCCATTCCCAGGTGGCCTGAAGCTCGTTGTTATCCGGGCACTCGAAGTCGATGAGCTGGACCGAACGGCTGAGCTTCTCGTTCTCGTCGTACCACTTGTGCTCGCCGCGCATCCAGCGCAGGACTTCCCAGTTGCCCTCGATGGTGGCCGGCAGCGCCTCGATGGTCTCGACGATGGAGCGCGCCTGGTCAGGCGTCAGCCACGGGTTGAACTCCCGCAGCTTATCCTCCAGCACCGACGTGAGCAGCATGTTCTCGCGCCCGCGCCGGAGCACCTCTGCATCCACCGGCTCAACGATGTTCCAGCCGACCCCATGGGCGTGAGAGACCATAGGGAACTGCGCGGTGCGCGCCTCGCTGATCTTGAGAGTGGTCATGCGGTCGCCTCCTCTAGCTCGCGCTGCACACCAAGGTCCGCTTCTTCAAGGTCGTTGACACGCACCTCGCCCGACATGAGCTGTGCGAGGACGGTCTCGAAGAGAATTTCTAGCGCGCGCAGCCGGGATTTGTGGAGACTTAACTTGCGGTCCAGGGCCTCGAACACCTCTGCGATCTCGATCTGCGTTTTCTTGCTTGCGGGGTACGCAATCGGGAAGTCGCGAACGATGTCGAGGTTGAGGTTCTGCTGCTGTCCGCCATGAGCCAACCGCCGCAGCTCCTCGTACTTGAACGCCAGGTACTGGTAGAGGAAGCGCCCCTCGACCGCGTCATCGTTCGCCTGGATCGCGGCGCAGGCCTGGTTCGTCGCGGCATCGATACCCAGGATGGCGACCTTGCCGCGCGTGACTCCCTGGCCGTACATGGCCAGAACCACGGTGCCAGCCGGAAGAATCTTCGCCGCCGACTCATCGAGACCCCGCTGAGTGATGCGCTCAGAGGTATCGGTGATGACCGAGTAGTTGACTTCGGTCGTCTTGACCCACGGGATGGTCCCGCCGTTCCAGTACACGGGCACCGACCGAGAAGGCGTACCGCCAGAGGAGACATCGTGTCGATCGCCGATGCGCTCGTACATCCAGTCGTCGAGCTGCCTGCCCTCCTCCGTTGAGAGGACCACTTGACCGATTGCGCGGATCAGCCGACGGGTGACAGTAACTGCATCTTGTTCGAGCGCGACCAGGTCGCGGACCCCATCCAGGACGTCGGCGATAGCCTTCTGCTCACCCTCGGGCGGCACTGGTACAGGGATGCGGTCGATTTTTGACTTGTTGAGCGTGTTGCCCTTGATCTGCCGGTCTTGAAACTGGGTGTAGTCGACTTGCGACAAGTAGTACCCAAGGAAACGCTGGTCCATGCCGGGCTTCGGGTATATCGAGATGATTGCCTCGTTGTGCACCGCCGGGATACCAAGCGTGGCGACCCGACCGATCGTCAGCTTGAAGCTCATGATCAGGGTGCCCGCCGGTCTTACGGAGCCACCGAAGACCCGGTCGAACGCCTCCCCACTGATGCTCTCCTTGGTCGATGCCACCACGCCGTAGGCGGGCATGTCTGAGATGGTGACCCACGGTGTCGGCTCCTCCGTCGCTGCCCAGAAAGCTGCGTTCGCGCGCGCGGGTGTCCTGCCGACGCTGTAGTCAGCGACCTCGATGAACGGCCGCTCCACCCACTCGGTGGTCACTTCGCCACCTGCTTCACGAGGCTATAGACAATGGCGTTGAGCGCTGCTAGCTGCTGGTCGAGAGTTCGAAGATTGTCCAGGAGCTCCGGGATCGACCGCTTCTCGACATCCGCAGCTCGTGCAACCCAGCGTGACGGGCTCAGGTTGTAGTCGGCGTTCACCAACTCGGCGGCCTCGACGACAGCGAACTCGCCCTCGACAGGTTCGGCCGCCTGGTAAATGCGAGCCAGTTCGACCACATCGGCACTGTCGAGGAAGTTCTTCGGCCGCCCCTTCGTGAAGCGTCGGCTGGCGTTGAGCATGAGGACCTTGCCCTTGCGGGCGGCCGGCTTGCGCTTGTTGAGGATGACGATGATTCCTGCAGCGCTGGTGTTGTAGAAGAGGTTGTCGGGCAGCAGGACGACACCCTCGATGAAATCCCGGTCCACGAACCACTTACGGATGTTGCGCTCCTTGTCGTCATTCTTGGATCCCGACCCGCGCGTCATCGCGCCGGTATCAAGGACCACGGCAGCTCGGCCGCCGTCGTTCATGACCGCCAGGGTGTGCTGGAGCCATGGCCAGTCGCCCTTGCCGGAGGTGACGCCACCCGCCTTGGCGAAGCGGTCATAGGGGTCGTCCTCGAGGATGTCGGGCGAGAAGGTCTGATTCCACATCGGATTGGCGACAACGATGTCGAACTGCTGGAGACCGCCGACGGGATCCCGGAATTTCGGGTTGATCATGGTGTCGCCCCGCTGCAGGTCGACGTCCATGTCATGGATGATCGTGTTCATCCGCACCACGGCGTAGCTTTCAGCCTGGAGTTCCTGGCCGAACATCTTGAGCGGCACCTTGCTCGTCGGGTCAAGCTCACGGGCAATGAGCTGCAGCTTGATCAGTAGGCCACCAGAGCCGCAGGCGTAGTCGTGGCATGTCTCGCCCGGCCGCGGACGCAGGATGCGCGCCATGAGGAAGCCCACCTCGGTTGGCGTGAAGAATTCGCCTGCCGACTGGCCCGATCCCTCAGCGAACTTCCGCAGCAGGTACTCGTAGGCGCGCCCGAGGAAGTCGGGCTGCACGTCGGCCAGGCCGAGACGGTAGCGCGGGTCGGAGAACGCCTCGACCACACCCCGCAGCTTGGCCGGGTTGATGTCACGCTCGCCGTTTCGTTCGGCAGCGAAGTCGACGACGTCGATGACCCCACTGAGGCTCGGGTTGTAGCGGACGACGGCACGGACCGCCTTGGTCAGGTGCTCCCCGATGTCCTTCGGAGTTGTCGAACGGCCGCGATCGTCCGGGGGCCAGTCGTACGACTCACGCCCGGAGATCACACTCCAACGCGCCTCCTTCGGGAGGTAGAAACGCAGCAACTCCTTGTCCTCCTCCACGATCTCCAGCGCAACCTCGCGGTCACCGAACTCGTCGGCCAGGCGGGAGATTTCGTCGTCGAAGACGTCGGATAGACGCTTCAGGAAGAGCAGCGGCAGGAGGTAGTCCTTGAACTTGGCCGCGTCCTTCTCACCGCGGATCGAACAGGCGGCGTCCCAGAGCATCTGCTCCATGGGCTTGGTCGTCTTGGTGTCGGCCTTGGCCGCGCGACTACGCCGCCCCGACGTGACAATGGCGGAATCGCCAGGATCGGCGAAGTCGATGCCAGCCTCCTCGGCCAGCGCCAGGATGCTCGCCAGCTTGACCTTCTGGGGCTTGGTGCTGCCGTCGCCGCCCTCCCAACGGTTGACGGTCGCAAACGACACGCCGAGTCGTTCCGCGAGCTCCGTCTGGGTGAGCTCAAGATTAGCCCTGATGGCCCGGAGTACGTCCGGCACCGCCGCCACAGATGTCATGTTTGCCATCTTTGTGATATTACAAACTTCGGTCAACTCGGCGCGCCGAGACTGCCCCAGCTCACAACCGCAGCTCTCGCCGGCGGCCTCGGAGGTGCGCATCGCGGCTGCGACGACGTCCGTGTCGGGTAGTAGGTCGCCGCGGCTGATCGCGGTGGTCAGTCGCACGTATGGCTCGCGCAGGAACGTGACGCCAGCGGCTAGGTTGCGCGTGTTCGAGTCCACGGCGACGCTGCCGGCTCGGGCGACGCCGGTCGCGTAGCCGGTGGCCTCGCGGCCGGCGAAGAACTCCGCAGCGACTGGCCGATGGTGAGTAGCCTCGGCTGCCAGTCGTTCCACCGCAGCTGCTGCGCGACCAGGACCATGTGCAGTTCAGTGGCGGCGACGATCAGCGGTGGTCACGGCCTCGGCGCGGTCGCGGGCAGCGGCGACGCGGGTCGCCTCCTGCTGGCGACGCTGCACGCGTTGGGTCAGCGTCACGCCGACGAGGGTGAACCCCGCCGGCGATCAGCGCGGGGGCAGGCAGGCCCGGTGACGGAGTCTGCGCAGTACCCAGCGGCGCCACATCAGGCGGCGCAGTCCGAAACGGTAAATGATTGCGCACTCCATGCGCGCGACGATGGCGTTGATTCCGCGAGGGCCGAAGTCGCCGAGCAGCATCTCGGCGCTCTTGATGATGGGTGGCTGCTGCCAGGCGATCGCGCAAGCGGGTCCGACCAGGGGGTTGATGTCGGCGAGGCAGGCGTCGAACACCTCGCTCATGGCGCGGCTCTCGGCGGCGATCCACGCGCGAGATTCGGCGAGTTGTTCCTGCAGAGTGTGGCCGCGGTCGGCGAGGGCGGTGAGGGTGGCCGCGTCGTCGCTGGTTCGGCGGCGGATGCGGTAGGGGTATTCGGCCCAGGCGACGAGGGTGCGCACGGCTTGGGCGTAGCGTTCTCGGCGTGCCGTGGCATTCGCCCGGGTATTGCCGAGGATGACGCTGATCAGGCCAGCGACCACGCTGGAGCCGAGGACGGCCAGGGCGATGGTGATCGTGGGCGGCTGGGCGGCGGCGGAATCCACGGCCTGCGCGAGCATCGTTTGGTCCGTGACCACCGGCCGATTTCCTTCCGCAGCGCAGTCGTGGCGATCCCGTGTGGAGCCTTCCGGTCATCGCCGTGGGGGGCATCCTCGCACGGCCACTCGCCGCTGCGCCGCCACGCCTCCTCGAAGATCAGATGCCGGTGCACGAGCGTGACCAGAGGCTCCAGTCCGTCTTCGGGAAGCCACCGCAGCGCGGGATCGTCGCGGTCGTACTGCAGGCAGAGATCCCCGAGCTGTAGGTTGCGGTGCTTGAAGGGACGGTCGCTGCCAGAGCGCGGGTAGGCATGCACACGGTCGCCGGGCGGGAGGACGACCAGCCGGATCCGCTCGACCGGGTAGCCGTCGGCTGCCAACGCGGGAAGCGGTAGCAGGGTCAGCTCGAGGCGAGCCCCACCGAGCGCGGCGGTGTGGCCGGCGGCCTGCGCCACGCCGAACACGTCGGCGTGGCGCAGGAGGTGGTCGGCCGCTGCGGCGGGATCCTGCAGGACCGCCGTCACCGGGTACGCCATGACCTCGCCGGCCGGTTGGTCTGCGCACCGCGCTGCGAGGTCACGGCCCGGCCGGTGGAGGTGATGCTGCCCGCGCTCAGCGCGGCCAGCGCCTGCGCGGCGGGCTGGGCGGCCGGGGCGGGGAACGGCTCGCCGAACACCGCGTGCCAGATATCGATCGCGGCCTGATGGTCACCGTCGGCGGCGAGCCGCTGCGCCTCCCGGCCCCGCTTGGCCGCGAGACCGAACGTCTGGCTGAACCGCAACCGCTCGCCCGGTGTCCAGTCCTTGGCGAGGTCGTCCACGCCGGTCGGGTCGTACACGTTGCCCATGACCGCCTCGGCCGCATGGTCGAGCGCGGTGACCGTGGCGGCGGCGTGGGACATCTTCGTCGTGATCGCCGCGTACCACAGGGACTCGATGACCAGGCCAGACAGTTTTTCCAGCGTGGGCTGGTTGGTCTTGAACGACTTGCCCATCCGGACCTGGTGCACGAAGGCACCGACGGTGGCCAGGTTACGTTCACGGACCACCCGCCGCAGGGTGCGGGTGTTCGACCACTCCCACCGGTCGAGGTCACGGTCGGCGATGAACACGCCCTCGTCGGTGTCGCCGTCCTCGAAGGCCGGCACCAGGTCGAACGTGAAGGTGCAGTCCACGAACGTGACCTGCAGCGCGTGGGCAGGCTGCTTGTCCTCGTCGAAACGGGCGTCGGGCCAACGAGCGGCGACCGCCTGGCGGATCGCCGCCATCGAGGCGGCCGGGCCGCCCTTACCGGCGCCGAACCACCGCTGCCGGTGATCCTCGGCCAGCAGGACGATCATGTCGACGTCCTTGAGCGGCTTGAGCATCGTCTTGCGGGCGAAGCTGCCCTGCAGGAAGGTCGACGAGGCAATGCCCACCTCCGTCAAGACCTCGGTGACCTCCTGGTGGCGGCGCTGAGCCTGCTCCAGTTCCCGCCGGTCAAGGTTCAGCGCGGCGTCGAAATTGCCGAACGCCTCCCCTGTGGTTCGCGGTGCCATGTACACACATCCGTTCTGACCCGCCGTTCCGTGGCGGAGTCGTCGTGGCCGGCAAGACCTGACCGCACAGCGCGGTCGGCCCCCGGCTCCAGCCCTTCGGATCTTACTTAATTTTTCGACGTCATGTTCCGCATAGTGTTCCGCGTCGGAAGGGTAATGTTCGGCGCGGCAGTCCGGCCTTACGCCGCGAATCGACCAGAATCGGATGCAAGATCAAGGGCGGAGGAGACAGAGTTGAGCGCGCCGGGGTTCCAGGGGGCACGCCTGCGGATGGCTAGGGAGCTGGCCGGGCTCAGTCAGGCGCATCTCGCTGGGCGGGTAACGGTCTCCGCAGCCGCTGTCAGCCAGTTCGAGAGCGGCGCCGCCCGGCCCAGTCCCGAGACGCTCAACGTCCTGAGCGTGACGCTCGATGTCCCCGTCGAATTCTTCAACCAGCCCCTCGTGGAGACACACGAGGGATTCTTCCGATCGCTGCGCCGCACCGCGGTCGCCGATCGCCGCCGGGCGCGGGCCGTCGCCCACGTCGCCCACGACCTCGCCGTCCACGCCACCGCCGCCGGGCAGTTCCCCACCGGCACCGTCCCGCAGATCCGGGTCAACAGCCTCGATGCCACCCGCGAGGAGATCGAGCGCATCGCCGGGCAGGCCCGTGCGGAGTGGAAACTACCCCCCGGACCTGTCGGCAACGTCGTGGACCTCCTCGAACACCACGGTGTCGTCGTCATCCGCCTTCCGTTGGGAAGCACCGACGTCGACGCCTTCTCCCTACCATTCAACGACCATCCGGTCGTCGTGCTCGGCACGGACAAGAACGACCGCGCCAGATCACGCTTCGACGCCGCCCACGAACTGGCCCACCTCGTGCTGCACGGCGAACAAATCTGGGGCGTCAAAGAAGTCGAAAAACAGGCACACACGTTCGCCGCGGCGTTCCTCATGCCTGCCGACGAAATCGCCGACCAACTACCCGACACTGTCGACTGGTCAAGACTGTTCGAACTCAAGCGCTACTGGCAGGTCTCGCTGGCCGCGCTGCTGATGCGCGCCCGCACGCTCGGCCGCATGAGCGAAGGCACCTACCTCACCGCAATCAAGGCCGCCTCAGCTCGCGGATGGCGACGGGTCGAACCAGTCCCGCTCGGCACCCCCGAGCGCCCCTGCCACCTACTGAACTTCCTCACCTCGACCGCGAGCGGAACCGCCCGCCAGCAGATGCCCACCTCCGTCATCTCCGCACTCGCCGCAGCCGCGTAGCCCCCGCAGTCACTGACCAACCGGCCCGTCAAGGGCGCGCTCATCGGATCAGCGACGATCCTGGCGTGGTCGTTCGTCCGCACCGACCTACCCCTCGACGGCCCCGCCGCCCAGGTCGCCCTCCCACGGGCCGAGCCGGGCCCGGTGACTAATCGAGGTGGCCAGCGTGGTTCATCATGCCGACCAATCAAAGTGCATGCACTACCCGCGCCGGCCGCGGACCCACGATGGCGAACACGGCCGACACGATCTACACCCGACGCCTGGACCGCAACTTCCGTCTAATGGCCGCACCTGGTGGCTTACCTCTGTTCCAGACACCATGGACGGTTCACGCTGTGGCGCTCCCACTCTCCGGCCCTCATCCTCGAACCCCCGGCACATCGAGGAGGTGAAGACCACGATGCACAATGCGAATCAGCGGGTGTCCCGCCGATCAGCCAGAGCGGGCCACCACTGGTTCGCCATACCTTGCGCCAAGCCCGTCTCGGACCTTCGACCAGCCGATTCAGGTGCCACCGCGCGACCAGGGCGCCGCAGATCACCTGGCCGTAGGGCAGCCGCGAGGCTGCTGTTGTCGCAGCCTTCGTGATGCCGCCAGAGCTGGCATCTGGACGGAGCGGTCGAACGATCGGGGCATCGGACTGCCCTGTCGCCGCCCGCAGGACTACCCAACCAGAGCCGCTGCTCCCAATCTGCTCCCAATGTAAGCCGCACATACAGCAAAGCCCGTTACCGATGACTTCGGCAACGGGCTTCTGACCTGCATAAACTGAGAGTGGGCGATGCTGGTATCGAACCAGCGACCTCTTCGGTGTGAACGAAGCGCTCTCGGAACAGCGCTGCGCCACCTCACCGACCGCCCGACCGCCCGGGCGCCTGGAGCTCCTCGGCCGTCGCCATCATATCTACACCGCCGAGGACGACGACGGCAATCGCATCGATCACCCCGTCTTGGTCGGTAAGCAGCAGATCCTCGAACAACATGACCCATCGCCCGCCTGCGCTTTCTTACCCAACTGCGCCACGACAACGCAGGCAGCAATCCGCGAGAGCCAACAAACGACCAGAGGGCTCCTGACACCCTGACGAGCCGAAAGTAGGTGAACGCTACACCCATAACCACGATTCGTAGAGCAGCAGGCGAGCGTGCCGGTTGAGCGGAAGGCTCAGCCGGCACGCTCCTTCCAGTTTTCGGCAACTTCCGCAGAACATAAGCAGTCCTAACCATCCAGGTTGGCCACTGTGGTGGCTAACCGAGCCAAGACCGAATGCACTCCGAGCCACCCATGCGCCGCCGGACTTCGAGTCGTACGGCCCGCCCGACGTGTGGACGAGCAGTCCGGCAAGCACGCCGATCGCCGGATCCTCCGACTCGGCAGCGCTGGCAGACATACGAAACCCCTCTCGGCAACACCGCTACCAGGGCGATCACCGGCACGCACCCCTCACCGAAAGGCTCCAACGTGGAAACGCTTCAAAATCTCCGAGTCTACATCGATTTCGAACAGGGCAAGCAAATACACCCTGCGACCTGCTCAAGAATCAACGATTGGCTTGACACCGTACGAACGGAACGGGTGGATAAGCGTCCACAGTCAGTAAATCCCGCGACCGTGTATGGCAGCGACAGTGCCATTAACCTCCGAATTCGAACAGGCTTAAATCCTGAAAGGACAGATCCATGCCCGCCCCGCCCCCGAACCGCGCCGTCAGATGGAACCGGTCGGCGGCAACCTGCCGGCCGCGCCACGCGACGCCGACCGGTAGTTGTCAAGTCAAACTGAGACGGTCTGTGCCTGTTGGGCTGGCTGGTTGATCCACACTTGGGTGGGGAGTTT
>NZ_JBNCKP010000043.1:0-18220 GCF_049841575.1 Micromonospora sp. DT201
GACAACCTCTGCCCCGGCATGACCCCTCATCCTGACGAGAATCCACCCCGTTGCAACAACCACTTGAGCCCAAGGCAACGGATACCGCAATGTCGGCGATCTGGAGTTGATCGTGCCGGTGGCCCGCGTCGATCATGGACTTGTGGTGCCTGGTCGGGGAGGGTTCAGGCGGTTTGTCCACCACCACACCTCCTTGATCGACGCGGGCTGGTGTGCGGCGCACGCTTCGCAGCCACACCCTCGGCATTCTTGGACAGTTTCTGTTAGCGGCTAACGGAAACTGTCCAAGATCTCGTGGACTCGACGCTGCCGCTGTGCTCCTGGGAGGGGTCGCCCCGCGAGTGCTCGCCGATCGGGGCGGCCCGGTACGAACGCGTCCGCCGGTTCTCGGGTCCCCCATTGGTCGCGCCGTTGGTAACACTCTGATGTGGAAGCCACTACTCTCGGAAGGTGCTTCGCGGTTGGGGTTGAGCTGGCGAAGCGTTCCGCGCCGGGTGGCGACGTGAGCAGTCGATCTTTTGGTTTGGGGGTTGTGAATGGCCGACCTACCGCACCCACTCGCCGCGTTCATCGTCGAAGAAATCCGCCGCGCCCGAGGGGCTGCCGGGATGACACAGGAGGCCTTCGGCCGGGGCGCCGGCTTTAGCGCATCGCACGTCAGTGCCGTGGAGGGCGAGACGCGAGCGCTGACAATGGACTTCATCAAGGGCGCGGATCGGGCGTTCAAAAACGGCGGGCTGTTCGAGCGCATGGTCGCAAAGCTGGGGGCGCCGTCCTGGTTTCTGCCGTGGTTGGACGCCGAACGCGTCGCGACTCAGCTCCGGTCCTGGCAGCCGTCCCTGATCCCCGGCCTACTCCAGACCGAGCACTACGCCCGCGCCGTCATTCGATGCGACGACACGCTCAGCGATGAGGAGGTCGACAAGCGGCTCGCAGCTCGGCTCGACCGGCAATCGATTCTCACTCAGCCGACTGCACCGCAATTCGTTGCAGTCATCGGCGAGGGAGTGCTGCGGAGGGCGGGCGAGGACTTCCGGGGGATCATGGCCGGACAGGTAACGCACCTGACGACCTTGGCGGATCGCCCGAACATCAGTGTCCACATCGTGCCCGACGACGTGAGTATGCACGCCGGGCTCACCGGTCCGTTCATCCTGGCTCGGGCCGCAGACGGTAGATGGGTCGGTCAGTTGGAGAATCAGCTTGGCGGACTTGTCGTCGTCAACGACGCTGATGTGGCTACGCTTCTGTCGAAGTGGGAGACAGTTCGAAACGAGGCCCTACCTCGGCGGCAGTCAACTGACCTGATGAAGGAAGTGGTGACGTCATGGACCTGATCGGCGCGACGTGGCGCAAGTCCACCCGCAGTGGCTCTAGCGGTGGCGACTGCGTCGAGGTAGCGGACAACCTGCCCGGCTTCGTCGGCGTGCGGGACTCCAAGGACCCCGACGGGCCGGCCCTGGTCTTCGGGCCGGTGGCCTGGCGGGCGTTCGTCACCGAGGTCGCCCGGCAGTCGTAGCCACAGAAACGCACCGAAGCGCCCGCCCCCAAGTCGAGGGGACGGGCGCTTCGCTGTGCGAGATTCGTCAGCCCACCACCGACCGCAGTGGCACCTTGGCGGCGTTCAGCGCGCGTACCAGATCTCTTGCGAACGGGTGTTCGTCCACCTGGAGGCCCTGCGGGTTCGGGATCACCACGTACGCCGAGCCGCCCTGCGCGGACGTCCGGGCGTCGGTGGTGAAGCGTTCGACGACCGCCCGGGTGCGCGACAGGTCGCCCGCCGCCACCTCGATGGTGATCGGCCGCCACCCGCCGCCCAGGTCCGCCGCGACCGGCGCGGCGGCGGCGCTGGCGCGCGCCGGGTCGATGCCGGGCGCACGCCGGGCGTCCGGCGCGGTGGGCGCGCCCGCCGGGTAGAGCAACGCGTTGGCCACCAGGTGCAGACCATTTTCGTTGTACGCCCGGAAGAGCGGATTGAATGCGAACAGCACCGCCCGACCGGCGCCGGTCGGCTCGTCGACCACCGCGGCCGTCCCCTTCAGTGTGTCCTCGCCGACGGTGTAGCCGTTGGCCCAGAACGTGTCACCCGCCGGGTAGCTGAGCACGTTCGTCCCGGTGGTGCTCGGGTTGAGGATCGGGTCGCCGTTGTTGAACTCGAAATCCTCCGCCGGGCGGCCCAGGGCGACCGGACTGTCGTGGTCGACGTCGACCCGCAGGTGCGAGCCGATCACGAGGTAGTCCGCCGGCTTGGTCTTCTCGGTGGTGGAGGTGAGCCCGGCAGCGCGGGCCACCCGGGTGCCCTCGTTGCGCAGCCCGATGTACGTGTGGCCCTGGGCGATCCAGTCGCGCAGATTGGCCTGCCCGGCGGCGGTCAGACCGCCGGTCGCGCTGCTCCCGTCCGGCACCAGCAGCACCGTACGCCCGGTGAACGCGTCGGTGTTGTCGTTGATGTCGGCCGTGGTGACGGGTGTGAGGTCGAGCCCCCAGCGCTTGCCGAGCACGTACCGGGCCTCGCCGTGGGAGCCCGACGTGGTGGAGATGCCGGTGCCCTGGAACAGCCCCACCTCGGGCAGGGCGAGGGGGGTGCCGGTGGGCCGTCCGCCGGGGCTGAGGGAGACCCCGAGTGATTCGGCCAGCTCGTCGACCGTACGGCTCAGCTTGTTTGCCGGAATGGCGACCCGGCTGGTTTTCAGGTCACGCACGAGCGGAACGCCGCGGCCGAGCAGAGTGAAGGTGAACTCCGCGGCAGCCGCCGAGTCCAGCGGGTACGTGTAGGAGCCCCACGGCCAGGTTGATGCGACCCGGCCACCGGAGATCTTGCGGACCAGTTCCGCCTTCGGCCGGACGTTGTCTGCGGTGTAGATCGTGGAGACACCCATCAGCAGCGGGTTGCTCCAGGACGACACGTCGTAGAAGTAGGGGAACGGGACGTACGGGTCCTCACCCATGATCGCCTGGATCCAGTGCTTCTGCGGTTGGTCCATCGGGATCCAGTACGCGCCCTTCGGGACGGTCAGGTTGGTGGCTGTCCGGCCACCGAAGACCCGTGCGGTGGGCACCCGAGTGGGCTGCTGCACCTCGTACACCTCGACGTCCATGCGGCGTAGGCGCTCGACGAGCTGGCGAACGTCGGCGAGCTGCCGGTCGGGCAGCAGGAAGTACGAGCGGATCTTGATGTCGGGCACCGGGAACTGGACCTCGTTGGTGGGCTGTACCACCTCGTTCGGCTCCAGCGTGCCCGCCCTGCCTTGGGCGAGCGCGTCGGTCCAGATGTCGAAGTAGCCGCTCAGCACCTCGTGCTTGTTCGTGGCAGCCCAGCCGAGCGTCGACCACTGGGTGTTGAACTGTTGCTGGACGCGGTCAGCCACCGCCGACGCGCTGCCCTTCTCGTACGTCATGCCGGCCGCACCGAAGCCGGTGGTCGGCACCGTGTCGCCGTAGCCCATGAAGAACATGTCGTACGTGTCGTAGTTGAAATAACACTCGGTGGTGACGGTCTCGTCGCAGGCGCCGTTGAAGCCGAAGCCGGCCTTGTTGGCCTCGCCGATCCGGTTGATCCAGTCCACCGCCTCGCCGGCGATCTCGTGGTGGATCGGGTCGGCGTTGGGCGGGAAGAAGTACTCGCGGCCACCCATCTCGTGAGCGTCGATGAAGACCTGCGGTGGGTAGCGGCGCAGCAGTTCGAGCTTGCCGTCGGTCTCCTGCTGGGTGCGGGCGAACCAGTCCCGGTTCAGGTCGAAGCCGAACTCGTTCTGCCGCCGGGTCGCGTCGCGCCCGTCCGGGTTCTGGGTGGGGACGATGATGGTGACCAGGTTGTCGTTGCGCTGCTCGACCGCGCAGGACAGGCCTGCCGCCAACTCGTACAGCGTCTTGAGGGCGGCGTCGGCGCCGCTCTTCTCGCCGCCGTGCACGTTCGCGGTGACCCAGACGATGGCCGGGCTGTCCTTCGCTGTCCGGGCGGCCGTCCGCGCGCTGGTCCGGCGCGGATCGCGCAGGTCGCGGACGTCGTCGGCGATCTTGCGCAGCGCGGCGGGCCGCACGTTGCGCTCGTTGGACACCACCGCGTACGGCAGTGGCTGCCCGAGCACGCTGGTGGCCAGCACGCCTGTGACGACCCGGTTGGAGGCGCTGTCCACGGCCCCGAGGTAGGTGCGGACCTCGTCGTTGGTGACGACCCGCTCCTGACCCACCCCGAGCGGGAAGCCGAGGATGGCCTCCGGGCTGGGCACGGTGCTCAACCGGGCGGTCGGGTCGTTGCGGCAGGGGGACGGCCGGGCGGCGCTCGCGGCGGACGTGCCGCTGAGCAGGGGAGTCATGCCGAGTAGAAGCGCGATCGTGGCGGCACTCGCCAGCCGCTTCGTAAGGACCGTCCAGAACGGACGCGACGATGAAGCCATGTGTCGGGTTCCCTTCTTGGGGGAGAGCCTCGCAGTGGCCGGAGCCTATGAACCGTCGAAGCGGCGGTCAAGGTCTGATCGACTTCGGTAACTCTGCGGGCTGCCCGAAGGTGGCGCTGGCTGGCAGGATGATGGTGTGCCGATGTCCTCGCCGGAAGGAGGAGACGTTGCCCGCGTCTCAGGAGACGATCACGCTCTCGGTCTATCCAGATCTTGCCTCCGCCGATGCTCGGCGTTCGCTGGCGTCCTGGCTGCGTAACGAGGACCGGCTCCGCGGGAAGGTCACTGCCGCGCCTGCCGCCGGTTCGACGGCGCCACCCGAGGAGATGTCGGCCGGGGCCACAGACGTGCTGTTGGTGGCTGTCGGCAGCGACGGTGCCGTCATGGTGCTGGTCCAGGCGATCGCGGGTTGGCTGACCCACCGCCGCGAGGACGTGACGGTGAAGCTCACCCGTCCGGACGGCTGGTCCGCCGAATTGGACGTCCGTCGGGCTCGTGACATGGACCAGGTGACCGCACTCATCGAGGCCGCGGTGCGCGCGACCACCCCCGAGGAGAGGTAGCCGACTCGCCGTCGACCGAGGATCCGGCCGGCGGCGAGTCGGGTCGAGCGGAGTACGCCTACCAGGTCGTCAGGCCGAGGCCGATCGTCTTGGTCAACGTGGCGTTGTCGTCGTCGCCGTCGAGCGACCAGATCATCGCGCCGGCCAGTCCGGCCCGCCGGATGTAGAGCGTCTTCTGCAACACGACCGCTGGATCGTCGTACGTCCAGAGCGTCGTACCGTCGAACAACCAGGCGTGCCCGGCACGGAGGTCGCGGTGCACAGTGTAGCCGTTACCGGCGAGGGTCTTGAGCTGCTTGTAGTCCTCGTACCCGGCCTCGAAGGTGGCCGGTGCGGGCCCGGTGGCGGGCTTGAACAAGCCGTTGCCGCCACCGGTTATGCCGGTCCAGCCTCGGCCGTAGTACGGGATGCCCAGGACGAGCTTGTCGCGCGGCGCACCACGGGTGATCCAGCCGTCGATGGCCACCTCGGCGGAGAAGTCCGGGTTGTCCGGAGCGCCGGCCGGTACGCGTAGCGCCGACTGCTGGTTGGTCACCGCGTCCCAGCCGCCGTGGAAGTCGTACCCCTGCACGGTGGCGAAGTCCAGGTACTTGAAGATCTTGCGACCCTCGTAGCCGGCGTCCATGGTGGCCGGGTTGGCCGGCAGGAAAGCGGTCAGCGGGTGGTGGGCGCGGGTCTTGCGCCCGTACGCGTCGAGCTGCCGGCGGAATTCGGCGAGCAGCTTGGTGAAGTTTTCCCGGTCTTCCGGTCGGATGACGTTGCCCGGCTCGCCGGCCCAGTTGGGCCACTCCCAGTCGAGGTCGATGCCGTCGAAGACACCCGCCGCGGCACCTGGGCCCCCTGCGGCGCCGTCTCCGCCCGGCAGGTTGCCCTTGAGGTAGATGTCGATGCAGGACGCGACGAACGCCTTGCGGGAGGCGTCGGTGCGGGCTGCGTTCGAGAAGTACGTCGACCAGCTCCAGCCGCCCAGAGAGATCAGCACCTGCAGTTTGGGGTGCTTGGCCTTCAGCTTGGCGAGCTGGCCGAAGTTGCCGTTGAGCGCCTGGCCCGGGGCATCCGCGACGCCGTCGACGCTCTCCTCGGCCGGGACGGGTCGCTGGTAGTCGGCCCAGGCGTCGCCTTCGGCCGGCCCGCCATCCACGTAGCAGCGGCCGTCCTCACTGACGTTGCCGAACGCGTAGTTGACGTGGGTGAGGCGGCTCGCCGCACCCGAGGTGTCGAGTTTCTTGACCGGGAACGCCCGGCCGTAGATGCCCCACTGGGTGAAGTAGCCGACCCGGTGGTAACCGGCGCGACGCTGCTGGTTGTCGCTGGCGCTCGCGGCGGTGGGCGGGGCGGCGGTGATGAACAGGGTCGCCAGGGCGACGACGGCGGTGAGACGGCGGTGACGGAATGATCGCATCGGCACACTCCCACGAAGGTTGGAGCACACAATCAGTAAAGATACTTATCTGATTGATGAAGTTAAGCCGACCACAGTCTGCGGTCAAGAGCCGACCAGCGACGGGCGCCGGGGCCGATGGTGACCCGCTGTGGCCCGGTCGGCCGCTTGGCTGACCGGGCCAGCCGGTCAGCCGACCTGGCTGTTGTCCTTCTGCGCGCCCCAGCCGTGCCACCGGTCGATCTCGATCACGGCACTGACTCGGGCGCGCTCTCGCCGGGGGTACGCGTTGCCCGTGTAGTGCTGGGACAACCGGTCGATGTCCGCAAGGTTCTCATCGGCGCGCAGTTCGGTGACGCGCCCCATGATGCTGACGTGGGTGTACCACCCAGCCTCGTCGAGCACGGTGAGAGACACCCGGGGGTCGTTTCGGACGTGCTCCAGCCGGCGGCGACTCTCGTCCATGTTCACCAGGATCCGGCCGTCTTCCCACAGGTACCAGGTCGCGGCGGACACCGGCTGGCCACCGTTGCGAAGTGTGGTCATGACGGCCGGGTTCGGCTTCTGGAGCATGGCGACCGCGGCCTCGGGAAGTGGTGGCTTGGACATGAACTCTCCTGTCTGCGTCAGCGTTTACCCCTGCACGTTACGCACCCGCAGGCCCCGATCATGGTGGTACGCGCAGGTACATCGCGCGGTCAGCCGAGCCAGCGGCCGTCTCGCATGAGAACGCGTCCCCGTAACTCGTTCGCCTCCCGCCAGGCCTGGATGCGCCGTGGACGGATCAGAAAGTACTGGTAGGGCTCGTCGAGACTGCTCGGGTCGAAGCCCGTCTTGGTCGCGAACGCGTCGCCCATCTGCGGGCCGAGGTCGGGGATGTCCACCGGCTCAGCGGTGCCGTCGACGATGACGACGTCGCGCGTCGGCCCGAGGCTGAGTCGTACCCGGCCATCGGCCAGGAGATTGCGGCCGGTGACCGAGTCGCGCGGCGTCGAGACGATGAAGGCTGTCCCATCCCAGAGGAACGAGAGGGGGATGAGATGCACGCCCCCCGAAGAGCCCGCCGTCGCGACCCAGAGGTCGATGTCGCTCTCCAGTCTGGCGCGAGTGTCCCGAAGCCTCTGCTCAAGCCCACGCGGCGGAGCGTCCGTCATGCTTCCTTCAGTCACTTCGCGGTGGCCAGCGATGCGGCTTCCCAGGCGAACCCGTCCGGGTCGGTGAAATGCCCGCTGTCGCCGCCGATCGTGAGTCGGTGCGACCCGGTGCCGCCGGGGGCGACGCCGACGTCCTTGGCGAGGGCACGACGTCGGTACAGCGCCAGCTTCACGGGGCTGGACCCAGCCACGAACTCGACGTACATGCGGCCAAAGCTCTTCGCCACGGCAAGGCCGTGCTCGACGTAGAACCGCTTGCTCGCAGCCACGTCCGCGACTCCGAGCAGGAGCACGATCTCGTCGATCTGTCGGGTAGCCGGGCCGCTGTCCTTCTTCGCCGAGGTCGCGATCTTCCAGATCGTCCCGTCCGGGGCTTGCACGACACCGCCGTAGCCCCAGAGCGACTTCGCGGCAGGCTTCAGCGACGTGGCACCGGCGTCCAGGGCAGCGCCGACGAGGCCGTTGACGGTGGCTGGCTGGGACACCGTGAGCGCCAGCGTGAACCCACGGAAGCCGCTCGTCGGTGCGTCCGAGGCCCGCAGGCGAATCTGCTTGTCCAGACCGAAGGCGGCGATGTGGAAGCGCTGGGTGGCTGCGGGGTCGGCCACGTCGAGGGTGACGGATGCGATGGATGTCATGGCGATCACGCTATTTGCGGCCGGGCGACCGGCGCTTCTCGATTCCTGACCGGTCTCGTCAGATGTCGCGAACGGCGCAAATCGAGGATCGGACGGCCTCAGCGAAGCTCTTGGATGCGGACCAGGTTGCCGGCGGGATCGCGGAAGGCGCAGTCGCGGATGCCGTACGGCTGCTCGGTCGGCTCCTGGACGACCTCGGCGTCGCCGGCCTGCACCTTCTCAAAGGTGGTGTCGAGGTCCCGCGTGGCCAGCAGGATCCAGCCGTAGGTGCCCTTGGCCATCATCTCGGTGATGGCGCGGCGCTCGTCCTCGGTGGTCCCGGGGTCCGCGGCCGGCGGCGCCAGGAGGATGGACGTGCCGGGTTGGTCGGCGGGGCCGACCGTGATCCAACGCATCGTGCCCTGACCGACGTCGCTACGGACCTCGAAGCCGAGGGCGTCGCGGTAGAAGGCCAGGGAGGCGTCCGGGTTGGTGTGCGGCAGGAAGCTCGTGTGGATCGTGATGTCCATGTCGATCATGCTAGGGGTAACGCCGTACCCGCGTGCGGGTCCCCGTCCGCCCCCGGCGAAGATGTGGTCATGAGTAACTCCGCACTGCCCAGGCGTGTTGTCGTCACCGGTGCCACCGGCAAGCTCGGTCGCGCCGTCGTCGCCCACCTGCGCGCCGTGGGTGTCGACGTACTGGCGGTGGACCGTGCCGGCGGACGCGACCCCCGCGACGTGGACGGCGAGTTCCTCCTGGCCGACCTGACCGACTACGGGCAGGTGGTGGAGGCGTTCACCGGCGGCGCCGACGAGCATGCCGGCGGGGTCGACGCGATCGTGCACCTGGCGGCCGTCCCGGCCCCCGGGCTGATGTCGAACGCGACCACGTTTGCGAACAACTCTGCCGCCACGTACAACGTGTTCGCCGCGGCCAGGGCGGCCGGGATCAAGCGGGTCGTGTGGGCGTCGAGCGAGACGGTGCTGGGGCTGCCGTTCGACACCCCGCCGCCGTACGCGCCGGTCGACGAGGAGTACGCGCCGCGGCCGGAGTCGACGTACTCCCTGAACAAGGCTCTTGAGGAGGACATGGCGCGGCACTTCTGCCGTTGGGACCCGGAGCTGGTCATGGTGGGTCTGCGCTTCTCCAACGTGATGGACGTCGAGGACTACGCACCGTTCCGCTCGTTCGACGCCGACCCGCAGTTGCGGAGGTGGAACCTGTGGGGCTACATCGACGCCCGTGACGGGGCCCAGGCGGTCGAGCGGGCGCTCGTCCACGACCAGCCCGGTGCCGACGTCTTCATCATCGCCAACGCCGACACCGTCATGAGCAGGTCCAGCGCCAGCCTGATGGCGGAGGTCTACCCGAGTGTGGAGATCCGCAAGGAGCTTGGCGAGCACGAGACGCTGCTCAGCATCGACAAGGCGCGACGGGTGCTGGGCTTCGAGCCGCAGCACTCCTGGCGAAACCACGTGTAGCCGAGGTCAGCGCGCGGCCTGGTAGGCGCGGCCGACGGCGGTCGCTTCGCTGCCGGTACGGAAGAGCCCGGTCTGGTCCTTGTCCGTGGCGGGCAGGCCGAACCAGGCGTAGCGGTGCAGCCAGGACAGGCCACCCAGCATCCGGGTCGCCGCGGTGAGGAACGCGGCCTGTTGTGCCTGGGTCGGGAAGCGGACGCCGTTGGAAAAGTCGATCAGCGCGAACTCGGTGAGCCAGACCGGCAGCTTGTAGCGGTCGTGCACCGCCTGCAGGTACGACTTGAGCTGGTTGACCGCGTCGGCGGTGGTGAAGTCGCCCCCGTACCAGTGCAGGGCGATGAAGTCGACGCGGTAACCGCGCTGCTTCGCACCGGCCATGAACCGGTCGAGCCACTCGCCCGGCCGGTCACCGCCCCAGGCCACCGCCGGGCTGCCCAGCGGAAGGCCGGTGGCTTCCAGTTGTGGCCACAGCTCCAACGCCTGATCGACGGTCATCTCCGCCTGACCGGCCAGGTCCGGCTCGTTGAACCCGAGAAGCTGTCGGCCGTTCTGCTTGGCCCGCTGCAGATTGCTGGCGGTGACGCTCTTCGCTCCCCAGATCATCGGGACGAACTCGGCGCCCTTCGGGCTGGTCACGCCCTGGTGTGCCACGTCCCAGGTGTAGTACCAACTCGCCCCGGAACTGGCGAGCGCCTGGCTGACGCCGTCGAAGGTCCACACCCCGACGCCCTTGCGTTTCGAGCTCACCGCGGCGGCCGCCGGGGCGACCGGACGCCCGGTGGTCGGCTTCGCCGTCGGCTTGGTCGTCGGTGTCGGGGTCGGCCCCGTCGGGCTTGTCGTGGCGGCGGGCGTGGTCGCGGTGGGTGGGCTGGGCTTCGGGTTCGTGGGTGGCAGCGCGTCGAGCGCCTGCGTCGAGGCGGGGGCGGGCACCGGCCCGGTCGGTCGCACCACGACGATCACCCCGGTCACCAGTACGGCGACCACCGCGGCCACGGCAAGGGGCCACAGCAGACGCCTCGCGCCGAACGGGAGGTGATCGCGTAGCCCGCGCCGGGGCTCCGCGTGTGCGCCCCGGGTCACCTTCGGGGTGTCGGCTCGGCCGTCACCGGTTCCGCGCATCGATTTCGCTCCTTCACGTGGTCGCACCGCTACTCAGATGAGGTGTGGTGGTTGATCCCCACCGGCACCTCCCCTCAGGAGACTGGCCGGCCGCACCGGGATAACAGTTTCGTCGGCCCGGCCTCGAATCGCCCGCAGCACGGTCAGCCTCGCCACGGAGGGCTTCTTCGAGCGCGTCACCGACGGCCGCATCGTCGTGCACCGCGACCAGGTGATCAAAGAGCTGCTGGTCGACGACGGCCGGCCGGCCGCCCGCCTCGCCGACGGCACGGTGCTCGCCGCCGACCTGCACACCCGCCTGGCCTGGATGGCGGCGCGCACCAACGGGCGACACGCCCGCGGCACGAACATCATCCCGTTCTCAGGTCGAACCGACCCGGCCCGCCCGCGCGACGCGGTGAGAGCGACAGGGCGACGGACGGACGCAGCCCGAGCCCGCAGGTGCTGTATCCACCCATACACGCCAAGAGCGCGATATAGGTGGATACAGTACGCGGGCAGGTGTCAGGCGGGACCGGTCGGTGAGGAGGCTCGGGGGCGATGACAGCCAGGCGGGTCGCCGAAGACCGTCGTCACCTCGGCGTGGCCGTGCCGGCCGGCCTGGCCGGCTGAGCTGTCCCGCCGTTCGTGCTGACTCGCACCGGGTTTCGCGGGCTCGGGGACAGCCGCAGCACATCCTCGGCAACCGTCCTGGAACTGCTGTTCGACATCGTCTACGTCTTCGCGCTCGCCCGGCTCGCCGGGCGGATCGCGGACGACCTGACCATCGTCCGGCACACGCTGCTGTCCGAGGCGGGCCAGACGGTGCTGTTCTTCACGGCGATGTGGATGATCTGGTCGCTCAACGCCCTCCTGGCGAGCACCTACGACCCTCGGCGTCCTGACCTGCAGGCCGTTCTGCTGGTGACGATGTTCGGCACGCTGGTGCTGGCTGTCTCGCTGCCGGAGGCGTTCGGCGAGCGCGGCGTCGTCTTCGCCTGCACGTACGTTCTCATTCAGATCGGCCGACCGCTCTTTCTGACGTTCGCCCTGCGCGGCCACCCGGGTCGGATGTTCGCGATCCGGGTGCTGGCCTGGCACACGGCGTCCAGCGTGCTCTGGATCGGTGGCGGCATCAGCGGTGGCCTCGGCCGGGGCATCTTCTGGTCCCTCGCCCTCGCTGTCGAGCTCCTCGGCGCCGCCACGGGGTGGCCGGCGCCGTGGCCTGGCGGGAAACGGTTCAGCAGGACGGCGGTCGTCGTCTCCCAGGCACACCTCGCCGAGCGGTACAACCAGTTCTTCATGATCGCTCTCGCCGAGGTGGTGCTCGAAGCCGGTGCCGCCGTCAGCACCCCGGGCTTCACCGCCGAGGGGAGCATCACCCTCGTCGCGGCGTTCGCCGCAGTGGTCTCGTTCTGGCGGATCTACTTCTACCACGCCCGATCCGGTCAGGCCTCGACCTCCGGCGGCGAGGGCACACGTCTCTCCCGGTGGGCGAGCTACGGCCTGCTGTTGATCGTCGGGGGCATCATCTGCACCGCGGTCGGCTTCGGGCAGATCATCGAGGATCCGAACCCGCCGATCGACTGGGCTCTGGTGGCCATCCTCTTTGGCGGCCCGGTGCTGTTCCTGGTCGGGCGGAGCTTTCTGGAGATGGAAGATCGCACCAAGCCGCGCTGCCGGAAGCTGTACCTCGGCGCGCTGGCGCTGATCGTGGCGGCGCCACCGATGGTGCTGCTCCCGCCGGTCGCCGTGGCGGCCTGCACGGGGCTGATCCTGGCCGGCATCGCCGTCCTCGACCAGAGAGCTCACCGGCGTGGGTCGGAGACCAACCCGACGTTGTGAAAATCCATTGCGGGCTGGCGACCGTCGCGCGTATGGTCCTCGGGCACGCCGTCGAGCCGGGAGGAGGTCAGAACAATGTCCGATGTTCTGCGCCCCCTCCGCGCTCCGGCGTCCGCGCGGACCTGACCGGGGCGCTCGTTTCCCGGAGGACCAACCCATGACTGATCTGGTCATTCGTCCGCTCGTCGCGGGCGAGGAAAATCTGTTCGATTCGATGCCCGACCCGCTGCCCCAACTGCGACAGGTCACGTACGCCGACGGAGTCGCCGGCGGCGGCTACCGGCCCGACAACACCTGGGTCGCCCTCCGCGCCGGCCGGGTCGTCGGCCGGGCTGCCTGGCTCCTTCCGCCGGGCGCCGTCGGTGCCCCCTGGCTGGACCGGTTCGATCTGGACGCCGAGCCGGAGGTGGGTGCCGAGCTGCTGCGGGCCGCCCACGAGGCGCTGGGCGGGCCCGGCCTGTACTACGCCGCACTGCCGGCGCACTGGCGGCGCCGAGAGGAGGTGCTGGCCGTGGTGACGGCACCGATGGCCGCGGCCCGGCTCGCCGGGCTGGTCGAGCTGGGGGAGCGGCTCAGATGCTCCTGGACCGGCACACCTCTGCCGGCATCCTCCGGGCGCTACGACTTCCGCCCACCCGCCGACGCGGCGGAGATCAACGCCCTGGTCGCCAGGATCGCTGAGCCGGACGTGCTGACCGGCGTCGAGATCGCGCGGGCGGTCGGCGGCGTCGACCTCGCCACCGATCCGCTGGCCTGGCTGGGGGACACGCCCGAGGGATGGCGCATCGCGCTGGAGGCCGGTAAGCCGGTGGGCCTGGTCGGCACGGCCGGAGACGCCTGCTACCCACTGCTCGCCTATCTCGGCCTGCTCGACGAGGCGGCCCGGCCCGAGCTGCTGGCCGAGGCGGTCCGGGTGCTGGCCGCCGGTGGTGCCCGGGAGGTCATCGCCGACGTCGACGCCCACCAGGTGGCGGTGCTGGCGGAGTTGGAGCGGACCGGGTTTCGGCAGTTGCGCGCCAGGGTCGTCTTCGCGCCGTCGAACGCTCAGCAATAGCTGATCGGGGGTGCGCCCTGTCACCGGGGCGCACCCCTGCGCAGGCGCCGACCCCGTCCCCTGCCAGCAGTCCGCCCCGAGTCGCGGAGCCGCTTGCTGAGTCACGGCTTCCCTACCGGCAAGGTCGTGCTGCTGCTGCACGGATACACCCTCGCGCCCGAGCAGTACGACGGACTGGCCGAGGAGTTCTTCGACCGCGGGTACAACGTCTGGATTCCGCGGGCGCCCCAGCACGGGACCGTCGACCGGCGGGCCCACCACCGGGTCGAGGTCGGTGAGTTGACGACGTACGCCACGCAGGCGTTGGCCGTCGCGGCGGGCCTCGGAGACGAGGTGGGCGTCGTGGGGATCTCCGGCGGCGCGGTGCTGGCCACCTGGCTGGCCCAGGCCCGGGTCAACGTCGTACGGCGTCTGTTGTTGCTGTCGCCGTTCTTCGGCCCGGATCCTCGCCAGGCACCGGCCTTCGCGGTCAAACCGCTCATCGTGTTGTACGCGCGCCGCGTCCTCCCGGATCGCGTCACGTCGCGCGGCTACTCCCTCGCCGCCGTCACCCAGTACCTGACGATCGCGCGTAGCCTGCCGAATCCGCCCCGACGGTCCGGTCTGTGGAGCGTGGCGGTCGCCATCAGCCCGCTCGACGGTGTGGTGGACCTGACCGCGGCGGTGAACGTGCCAAGCCGGATCGCCGACGCGAACGCGATCCCGCTCCGGGTCCACACCCTGCCGGAGGCGTTGGGTGTCGGCCACAACATCCTCAACCTCAGCGCGCTCGGTGCCGAGGGGTCCGAGCTGCGCCAGCTCTACATCGCGCTCTACGAGGGCGATGCGGCACCGGCGTCCGGACTTGCCCCAACGGCCAGCGCCGACCAGTGAGCGTCGACGTCGCCGAGGTCGCGGGACCACGCGCTTCTGCGTCAGCGTCTAAACTGCCCGCGCGCCGCGCGTCGTGCGGGCACGTCACATCTGACCGGTAGGGCGAAGGTCCCGGTGCCCGACCTGAAATGTTAGCGTTAACACGTCGCGCTGCCGCATCGACGGAACGCTCTGCGGTGGTTGTCACCCCCCGACCCGAAAGGCGCCATCTTCGATGAGTACGGCCGGATCAGCAGACCTGCGTGCAGCAGTCCTCGCCGCGAACCGCCTCATCCCCCAAGCCGGCCTTGCCGCGCTGACGTGGGGCAACGTGAGCGGTGTCGACCGAGACGCGGGCATCTATGTGATCAAGCCCTCCGGCGTGGCATACCAGGACCTCACGGCCGACCTTCTGGTCCCAGTGGATCTGGAGACCGGGCAGGTCGTCGACGGAGAGCTGAAGCCCTCCGTCGACAGTGAAACCCACCGGGCGTTCTACCTGCGCTGGCCGTCCATCGGCGGAGTGACCCACACCCACTCGACGCACGCCGTCGCCTTCGCCCAGGCAGGGCGGGACGTGCCGGTGCTCGGCACCACGCATGCCGACACCTTCGCCGGCCCGATCCGGGTCACGCGGGACCTGACGGCCGACGAATGTGCCAACGACTACGAGTTCAATACGGCGCGCGCGATCATCGAGCTGATCGGGGAAGAGGCCGAGGCGCTGGCCAACCCGGCCGCCCTCGCCGCCAACCACGGCCCCTTCACCTGGGCGGCGAACCCGCTCAAGTCGGTGGAGAACGCGATCGTCTGCGAGGCGGTCGCGGAGATGGCCCTGAAGACGCTGTCGCTGAACCCCGCGGCAGCCGCGCCGCAGTGGTTGCTGGACCGCCACTTCACCCGTAAGCACGGTGCCGGCGCCTACTACGGCAACCAACTCCCCGAACAGCGTCGGCCCTGACCGTCTGCACGTCGCACTGGTCGCGCTACTTCACCTGGTGGGCTCAGCCGCGCCGTTGAACACCGGCGGGGCGTAGCCCACCGGCTTGTCGCCGATGCCGAGACCAGGGCTCACCACCCAGGACTGGTACTGCGGGGTGAACATGGCGTACGGCAGCCCGAGGTTCGGGGCGCTGGCCTCCTCCAGTCGGCGACGGGCGTCGGCCGGGATCTCGAAGTCGAGCGCGCCGAAGTTGCTGGCGAGTTGCTCGGGGCTGCTCGCCCCGACGATCACCGAGCCGACGGCGGGCTGGGTGACGACCCAGTTGATCGCCACCTGGGCCATGCTGCGGCCCAGGTCGGCGGCCACGCTCTCCAGATCTTGCCTGAACGCACCAGGTCGTCGAGGGTGTGCACGACCTCCTCGACCGGGGTGATCCGGTCCCAGGTGTGCAGCAGGTACAGGTCGATGTAGTCGGTGCCGAGCCGGCCCAGCGACGCTTCCACGGCCCGCATGATGTGCTTGCGGCCGTTGCCGCTGGCATTCGGGTCGGTGGGGTCGACGGTGTTGGTGGCCTTGCTCGTGAGCACGAGCCGTTCGCGGACGCCGGCCCGCTCGATCAGGCGGCCGAGGATCTTCTCGCTCTCCCCGGCGCTGCTGGGCGGTGGGATCGCGCTCTTCGCCGTGCTGCTGCTGGCGATCGGCGCCGCGCTGGGGCGACGAGCGCGAGCGTTGATCAAGAGGTTTGCGTCACGACCCGCCGGGCGGGATGACGCCAACCTCTTGATCAACGGGTGGGAGGGGGAGGGGCGGGGGCAGCTGGGAGAGACTGGCGGTGTTTTTGCGGACCATTGTTGCGGCCAACGCGGTGGTGGTCGGGTGGGACCCGTTCGCCCGCTCTGCGGTGGCCACCCGGACCGACTGCGTCAGGTGCGCGCGCAGGTGCTCGGCGAGCAACCGGAGGAACGGCTGCCCACTGGCCGACCGCAGCGCGGCCACCTCCTCGGCGGTGACCATGCCCGGCATGTCGTGGCCCTCGTGCGGGTTGGTCGTCGGCGCACCGGAATCGCCCAGGAGACGGCGGGCCTGGTCCAGGTCTGCGCGCAGGCTAGCCCCGACCTGGGCGGCCAGGCGCCGCCAGGCCTGGTCGGTGGTCCGTGCGAACACGAGATCGAGTACGGGTAGCAGGCGTTCGGCCATCGCCACCGTCAACTGGAGCCAGGCGATGTCGGTGGGGCTGAACGCTCCCGCCGTACCCGTGGGTGCCGGCACCGCCGTTGCGGTCGGCGCGGTCGTTGCGGCCGATGCGGTCGGCGTGGTTACGGGCGGCGTCTTGCCGGCGTCGTTCGGTGGTCCAGTGGCGCAACCGGTGGCGAGCATTGTCGCCACGAGCAGGGCGGTCGGTTTGGCGATGCGCATCCGGGCCCCTTTCGCCTCAGGGGCGGGCCCGGCGTGGACCGGGCCCGCCTCCTCGGTGTGCACCTGTCGGCTCAGATCGGTCGGCCGTCGTGACCGCACTTGATGACGGGACGGATGCAGTCCTGCACCCGGCGGGCCATCTCGGCCACCGGCCAGGCGTTGAAGAAGTCGCCGTGCATGGTGTAGCCCGGCCCGGAGGCCAGCCGGAACCCCGACGGGTCACCGTTGACCGGGTAGCGCAGCACCTGCCGCAACTTCGGCACATGCACGGGATGGGTGCTCGGGCAGGCCTGGTTCACCGGGTACGCCAGGTGGCTCTTGTGATCCGGAGAATCCAGGTCCCGACCGTTCCAGCACTGGGGGAAGTCCAGGTACGACTCCAACATCGTGCCCGCTGGGCAGGTGACGAAGTCCTTCGACGGCGGCACGTGCCCGGCGTGCAGGCACGACCAGCGGGCGATGCTGTCGTTCGGCCCGGCGGCCCGCGCGTTGCCGGCGACGAGTCGCAGCCCTTGCGGGAACGGCTGGGTGTTCGCCACGACGTCGGCGCGCACACCTTCGCCCAGGTAGTAGAACGTGGCGATCGCCGGCTCCACCGGCTGGTTGTTGCGGTACAGGGTCGGCACCCAGTAGGACGAGACATCCACCTGTGGGTTGCAGGTGGTGGGGGAGCTGACCAGGTCGGGCAGTGTGGTGTGGGCGTTCGTCACCGTGCTGCCGAAGAAGCTGTGCATGTGCGAGGCCCCGGGCAGCCCGGGGAAGACGATCGGGTCGTCCGGCAGCCGGTGGCTGTAGGTGCAGTCGGCGGGGAACTCGGCGACCCGAATGGCGTTGACGCCGATGGCGGCGTCGGCCCGTGCGGTGGTGGAGACGACGTACGTGCCGAGTAGCACCAGCAATGCGCCGATCGCCGTGGCGAGGCGCAGTCGGCGGTGGATGCCGGAGAGGGGTGCGGCCCTGTCCATCTTGTAACTCCTGTCGGGGGCGGGTCAGGGGCAACTCCGGCGCCGCCGCCGAAGACACCGGAGTTTGCCCTGGCCAGAATGGTGGTGGCCGGTTGAGCCTGGAGCGAGAGAGCGCTCTCACTGCTGACAAGCCTGACCCTCGCCTCGAAGCTTGTCAATGAGTGCCGCAGTTGGTGGAAATGACGACGCCGAAGGGCCGGGCCCGTGGTGGGGTCCGGCCCATGGCTTGTGCGTTGGTGGGGTCAGCAATGCCGAGGGGCCATCCCCCGTGGTGGGGGTCCGGCCCTTCGCTCATGGGTTGGGGTTGGCGATGTTGAAGGGCCGGGTCCCGGGTTGGGGTCCGGCCCTTCGCTCAGCGTTGGGATTCGCGATGCCGAAAGGGCCGGGCCCCTTGGTGGGGTCCGGCCCTTTCGGTTTTGCGTGGGGGTGGGTCAGTTGGTGGTGTAGCCGCGGG
>NZ_JBNCKP010000044.1:0-8727 GCF_049841575.1 Micromonospora sp. DT201
GCTGCGACAAATGCGCCCGCGCCGTCGCCAACGACCAGGAAGCATCGACCACCGAGACCTCAGGCCGATCGAGCAGGAACGACCGCAACCGCTCCGCCTGCCCCCGCACCGCCAACTCGCTCCTACCCGAGAGCAGCACCGGCAGGGCACCAACCGGACGCCCGGCCGGGGTGGATGCGGGCCGGGTCACGGCGGGAGCGGCCGTGAGCACCACGTGGCAGGCCGTTCCGCCGATTCCGAGCGAGGTCACGCCCGCCGCGACGGGCTGGCCCGCAGCCGGCCACGGTTCGTTCCGCGCGGCCACCCGCAGGCCCAACTCGTCCAGGGCGATCTGCGGGTTCGGCCGCGTGAAGTTGAGGTTCGGCACGACCTCGCGTCGGTGGATGCAGAGCGCCGTCTTGATGAGACCGGCGACACCGGCGGCGCCTTCGAGATGGCCAATGTTGGTCTTGACCGAGCCGACGAGAAGAGGGCTCCGGCGAGCGTGTGCCGGGCCGTAGGCCGCACCGAGCGCCTCGGCCTCGATGGGGTCACCGACCCGGGTGCCGGTGCCGTGCAGCTCGACGTACTGCACCTCGGCGGGTTCTACGCCGGCGTTGGTCAGCGCCTCGGTGATCGTACGGGCCTGAGCCGTGGCACTCGGAACCGTCAGCCCACCGGCACCGGAACCGGTGCCGGTGGCGCTGCCCTGGATGACCGCGTAAATGCGATCGCCGTCCTCGACCGCACGCGCGAGCGGCTTGAGTACGACGATGCCGCCGCCCTCGCCACGCACGTAGCCGTTGGCTCGCTCGTCGAAGACGTAGCACTTGCCGTCCGGTGAGAGCGCGCCAGCCGCCTCGACGACCGCGCTGCTGAGGGGGGACACGTTCAGGTGGACACCGCCCGCCAGCGCGATCTCCGACTCCGATCTGCGCAGGCTCTCACAGGCGAGGTGGACCGCGACGAGGGAGGACGACTGTCCCGTGTCGACCGTCATGCTTGGGCCGTCCAGGCACAGGGCGTGGGAGACCCGGTTGGCGACCATCGCCCGACCGACACCGGTCAGCGTGCGACGGGTGATGCCGTCGACCCCCGCCATGGCCACCAGATCGGCATGGTCGGCGGCCATGACACCGAGAAAAACACCGATCCTCGCCGTCGACGTCTTCGGGATGACGACACCGCCGTCCTCGAGCCCCTGCCACGCCAGTTCGAGTGCGAGTCGTTGCTGCGGATCCATGTCCGCAGCTTCCCGCGGGGACAACTGGAAGAAGTCGGCGTCGAACTCGTCCAGGCCCGTCACGAAACCGCCACGGTCAGGACCGAAGGGCCGGCTCCTCTCGCGCTCCCGGACCGCGTCCACTCCGCCGCGTAACAACTGCCAGAACTCTTCCGGCCCGGAGGCACCGGGCATGCTGGCGGCGATGCCCACGATGGCGATCGAATCCGCACTCGTCATGGCATCCCCCGCTCATGAAACGCGTGATTAAAGCTCCGTCCCGGACAGTACGCATCGTGATGGCGCTTCGTCTTACGATCGGTGGGGGTTCAGATTTGCCGGCAACCAGCCAGCCAGGCCAACCCCCACAAAAGGATTACCCATCGACGCATGCGCGTGCACGCACGGTAACCAAAGGCCTGGTCAACGGCACGAAGACTTTACATAAAATTAAGAAACGCGCGTGATGTAACGGTGACTTCCCGGAAACCGAACTGTTGTCACAGAGCGGATTGCTGTGCAGTGGACCGTAATTGCGGAGGTAAGGAAACCGGTCTACTACGCATACTGCGGCAGTTACACCGCAAGCGGCATTCCGGAAACGGCCGGCGTGGCTAACGAATCGGCAAATCGCCACGCCGGCCGCTGGTTTCCGAGGGTCGACCCGGTGCTGGGAACCGGATCAGATGGTGACGTGGTCGGCGACACCCTGCGCCCAGCGCCGGTAGCCCGAGGCTGAGGGATGGAATCGGTCCCGGGCGAAGAAGTCCGGTGACGAAATGTCCATCGCGGCGACCCACGTAGCCCGTGGACGCTCGGCGCACACCTGGCGGGACCTCGTGTCGAGAGCGTCCGCACCGGCGGCGAGGTAGCGACCGAGCAGGGTCGGGATCGACGGGAAGGACCGGAACGGCGGGATCCCCGCGACCAGCACCTGGTTCGCTCGGGCAGCCAACTCGTCGACGATGGCCGAAAGATCCTCACCCCACTCCTGCGGGGTACGGCGTACGAGCACGTCGCTGGCACCCGCGAGGACCACCACGACGTCCAGATCCGAGCCGAGCCGAGGCAGTAGCCGATGGCGGATCCGGCGGGCGGTGGCGGCATGCTGCCCGACCACCTCCCAGCTGACCGGTCGGCTGGTCCGGGCGACGATCTCATGGGCCAGACAACCGGGAAAGCCCTCGTCGTGGGTGTCCACCCCGTAGCCGGCGGCCGTCGACTCACCGAGGACCGCGATGCGTACCGGTGAACGGGAGGCGTCGCCCACGGTGCCGCTCTCCGGGCCGGTGGCCGGCGAGAGCATCTCGATCGCCGGCCGCAGGCGCTTGCCCTGGATCGCGATGATCGGCATCAGCAGGGGATTCATTGACACGTCCCTTCGAAGTGGGAAACTCCGGCCGGACACCGCAGGACGCGCCTTGGAGGACGGGTCACAGCGCGAGGGCACCGCGGAGCACCGCACCGGTCGGCGCGACCACGATCCTGGCCTGGACCATGGACCCGGTCGGCAGGTAGGTCAACCGCAGTTGCAGCGCCTGGTAAAGCCCGGCCTGGTCGGCCGGATCGTCGGCGTCCAGCGGAGCCCATCCGAATCCGTCCGGGAGGTGCCGGGGTGGGCAACTGGTGGCAAGCCACCTGTGCAACGGGCCGAGTAGGCGCCGTTCCCGTAGGTAGACGTTGCGGGGATGGGCGATGCCGTTAGCGTCGGCGTAACGCTCCGGGAACCGGCATCGGTAGTACGACTCGCCGCTCTTCCAGGAGCCCTGCATCATCCGGTTGCAGGATCCGCAGCGGAGGATGCCACGGAACCGGTACGGCCGGCCGCCGGCGGAGTCGTCGACGCGTACCACCCGCTTGCTGGCAATGGCCTCCTGCGCACGGATGAAGAGGTCCTCGTGGATCAGCGGCGGGTACGCCTGCTGGCGGTCCTCGTGACCGATGTAGCGACTGTTCACCAGGATCGCCCGGACGGTTCCCTTCGGCCAGGCCACGCCGCCGAAGTGCGGGTTACGCGCCCGGTCGTAGGCGGACGGGCTGAGGATGCCGTCCGCAGTGAGCGACTCGGCGATGAGCTGCAGCCCGCGCCCACCGACGTACTCCTCGAAGATCCGCCGCACCACCGATGCCGCGACAGCGTCGGGTTCCAGGACCGTCGCCCTCGTACCGCAGGTCGACATCTTCTCGACCTGCCGGTAACCGTACGGCGGCCGTCCCCTCTTGCTCGTGCTCGCCCGCTCGACCAGGACCCCCGTATTACTCATCCCGCCGTTCTCCTTTTGCGAGTTGACAATCTCGTAGGCGTGCGGGCTCCAGATTCTGGTAATCGAGAGGTACTGAGAGCCCGCGCCGAGCACCGTGACACGGCCTCGGAGCAGCGTGCTCACGGGCCTTCGGTGTCGCCAGCAGGTAGACAGGCACGCGAAGCATCGGGCCGCAGGTCGCGGCCTCGGTGGACCGAATAGAAAAATTGAAAGTCACACGACCCAGCCAGTCTCAACCCGACACAGGATCAGGCCTCGACGTGGCGCTCAGAAAGCCACCATCGGCCCGAATCCAACGTGCTAGACGGCCATTCCCCCCCCCACCCCCCCAGGGACCAGTGATCCGATGACGAATTCCCCCGCCAGACACTCGGCTCGACTGAGCATACATGCCGGGCGGTGGCCCGCATGCACATCTGATTGTTAACTGCCGATGGCTTTTCCTGACTTAGGGAAGCAGTTCACCCAAGATCCGGACATTTCCCAGGCTCGTCGCTCGATAGGCCCGCAGCGATGGTTTAGCGCACTTTCAGATGCCCGCCTGGGGTGAACAGGGCATAGGCATGGATCGACTCTCTGGCCCGACAGCTGCCGGCGATCTCACCCGGCACCCGTCGTGACCGTGTGTCCGGGCAGGTCGCAGCCCGGTATCCGAACCCGGTGGCCACCATCGATGCGGCCACCCGGTGACGCCTCCTCACGTCCGCTAGTCGGACCGGCGGCTATCGGGCCGGCGATGGACGGTGGTCACGTCGATCGCCAGCCGGTGCCGGCTGCCTCGGCGTGCGCGGGGATCCGGCAGACACTGGCGGGTGGGTCAGCCCTGTTGTTGTGGGTCGAGCCGGTGGGTGAGGGCGGTGTGACGACGGCCGGCGCCGACGGTGCGCACGGCGGCGGCCAATGCCCGCCGGGAGCCGACGAGCACGACGAGTTTCTTCGCTCTCGTGATGGCGGTATAGAGCAGGTTGCGTTGCAGCATCATCCAGGCGCTGGTCGTGATCGGGATGACCACGGCCGGGTACTCGGAGCCCTGCGAGCGGTGGATCGTCATCGCGTAGGCGTGGGCCAGTTCGTCGAGTTCGTCGAAGTCGTAGTCGATGAGTTCGTCTTCGTCGGTGCGCACGGTCAGGGTCTGCTCGTCGGTGGATAGAGCGGTGACGACCCCGACGGTGCCGTTGAACACCCCCGCTTGGCCTTTGTCATAGTTATTGCGGATCTGGGTGACCTTGTCACCGACGCGGAAAACCCTTCCGCCGACCCGGCGTTCCGGCATGCCCTCCCGGCCCGGGGTGAGCTGCTGCTGCAACAGCGAGTTCAGCACCCCGGCTCCGGCGGGGCCGCGGTGCATCGGAGCGAGGACCTGCACGTCACGGCGCGGGTCGAGCCCGAAGCGTTTCGCGATGCGGGTGCACGTGACGTCGACGGTCAACGCGGCGGTTGCCTCGGTGTCGTCGCAGGGAAAGAGGAAGAAGTCGCTCATGCCCAGCAGGATCGGTGGTCGACCGGCGTTGATCCGGTGGGCGTTGCTGACCACACCGGAATCGGCGGCCTGGCGGAACACCTGCGTGAGCCGGACCCGGGGAACCGGGTCGGCGGCGAGGAGATCCCGCAGCACTTCTCCGGCGCCGACGGAGGGGAGCTGGTCGACGTCACCGACCAGCAGCAGATGCGCCCCGGGCGGAACGGCCTTGATGAGTTTGTTGGCCAGGACCAGGTCGAGCATGGACGCCTCATCCACCACCAGCAGATCAACATCCAAGGGGGTGTCCCGGTCGTAGGTGGGTTCCCCGCCGGGTTGCAGTTTCAGCAGCCGGTGCACCGTCGCGGCGGGCTGGCCGGTCAGTTCGGCGAGGCGTTTCGCGGCCCGCCCGGTCGGTGCGACGAGCAGAGTCTTCGCTTTCTTCGCGACGGCGAGTTCGACGATGGAGCGGACAGTGAAGCTCTTACCGCAACCAGGGCCTCCGGTGAGCACGGCGACCTTCGACGTCAGCGCCAACCGGATCGCCTGTTCCTGCTCCCGAGCCAGGGCGGTACCGGTGCGTGCCTTCAGCCAGCTCAGCGCTTTATCCCAGTCGACGCCAGCGAACTGCGCCAGCCGGTCCGTGCGGCCACCGAGCAGCCGCAACACCGAACCGGCCAGGGACTGTTCCGCGCGGTGCATCGGCACCAGGTAGATCGCCGGAACCGGCCCTTCCGGGCCGGGCAAGCGTTCACGGACGACGCCTTCCTCCCCAACAAGCTCGTCGAGGCAGCGGGTGGTCAGCTCGGCCGGTACGTCGAGGATCTTCACCGCGTCCGCGACCAGTTGCGGGGCGGGAAGGTAGCAGTGGCCATTGTCCGTGGCCTGCGACAGCGTGTACTGCAGCCCTGCCTTAACCCGTTGCGGGCTGTCGTGCGGGATCCCGACAGCCTGGGCGATCGTGTCGGCGGTCTTGAACCCGATCCCCCACACATCGGCGGCCAACCGGTACGGCTCGTTACGCACCACGCTGATCGAGGCGTCACCGTACTTCTTGTAAATCCGCACCGCGATCGACGTGGACACCCCAACACCCTGCAGGAACACCATCACTTCCTTGATGGCCTTCTGCTCCGCCCACGCCGCAGTAATCTTCGCCGTGCGTTTCGGACCAAGCCCCGGAACCTCCACCAGCCGGCCCGGCTCGTCCTCGATGATCTGCAACGTGTCCAGGCCGAAGTGCTCCACGATCCGCTCAGCGAACACCGGACCAATGCCCTTGATCAACCCCGAACCCAGGTAACGGCGGATCCCCTGGACCGTCGCCGGCAGCACGGTGGTGTAGGAGACCACCTCGAACTGCCGGCCATACTGCGGATGCGACGACCACCAACCCTGCAACCGCAGACTCTCCCCAGGCTGCGCACCGAGCAAGGCCCCGACCACGGTCAACAGATCCGAACCACGGCCAGTCGCGACCCGGGCAACGGTGTACCCGGTCTCCTCGTTGACATAGGTCAACCGCTCCAATACCGCCTCAAAGACATGCGGAGACGGGCGAGACGACACAGGCGCGGACACGCCCACCATCGTGCCGCCGACACCCCTCGACAGCAAAGTGGAGTAAGCCGGGGTCAGTGCCGACCAGGTGAGCTGGCCACAGCGGGCGCGCTCAGTTCACCGGCGCAGCCGGGCGGCGATGTGCCCGGTCACCGCCGCGGCCTGATCGGCCAGGTAGAAGTGGCCGCCCGGGAAGATGCGCAGTTCACAGGAGGCGGTGGTGTGCCCGGTCCACGCTTTGGCGTCGTCGACCGACACACGCGGGTCACTGTCACCGATGAGCACGTCGATCGGGCAGCCGACAACGGCATCCGCGGGCTCACACCGGTACGTTTCGACGGCGGTGTAGTCAGCGCGCAGGGCCGGCATGATCATCTCGATCAGTTCCGGGTCGTCGAGCAGGCTCGTCTCGGTGCCACCGAGCTGGCGCATCTCGGCGATCACGCCGGCGTCGTCACGGCGGTGCACGTCTTCCTCGCGTGCCACCGAAGGGGCGCGCCGCCCGGAGACGAACAGCAACTCCGGCAGGGGCGTGCCGCGGCGCTCCAGCCTGCGGATCACCTCGAACGCGAGGATCGCACCGTAGCTGTGGCCGAAGAACGCGTACCGACCCGTCAGCTCAGGGGCCAGCACGTCGGCCAGCCGGTCGGCGAGCCGGCCTAGGTCGGTGAAGGCTGGCTCGGACCGGCGATCCTGCCGGCCGGGGTACTGCACGGCGAGCGCTTCGACGGCATCGCCGAACAACCCGCCGAGGGCATGGAAGTAGCTGGCAGAGCCACCCGCGTGGGGAAAGCACACGAGTCGCGCCGAGGCCTGCGTACGCCGGCGCACGGTCCGGATCCACGTCCCATCCATCCGGCCAGCATGCCGTCCACGACGGCGAGACGGAACCCGATTCGAAGTCTTGAATCTCCGCTACGGCGTCCGCCAACCGGGTTCCTACCGTGAACAGGAACCTCTCTTCCCACGAAGGAGACCGCCGATGACGGTGGAAGCCGCCCCGTTCTATCCGATGGAGCGGCAGGGATCCTGCCCCTTCGACCCAGCACAGCAGCTCAGGGATCTCACCGTCGACAAACCGGTCAGCAAGGTCCGGCTGTGGAGCGGCAACGAGGCGTGGCTCGTCACCCGCAACGCCGACCTGCGCGCCGCGATCGGCGACCGGCGCCTCAGCTGCGACCCGCGCATCGCCGGGTTCCCGCACGTCACACCGTTCGTCGAAACCCGACAGGACGTACCCCGCACGATCATCGAGATGGACTTCCCGGAACACGCCACGTACCGGCGGATGATTACCCGGGACTTCCTGCACCGCCGCGTCGAGCAACTGCGCCCCCGCATCGAACGCATCATCGACGACCTGCTGGACAGCATGCTCGCCACCGAGGAGCGGCCGGTGGACCTGGTGCAGGCGCTCGCCCTGCCGGTGCCGTCGATCGTCATCTGCGAGCTACTCGGCGTCCCGTACGAGGATCACGCCTTCTTCCAGACTCGCAGCAACGTGCTCTTCTCCCGCGACGCCACAGCGGAGCAGGCGATGGCCTGCTTCCAGGAGCTCGCCGGCTACCTGGGCGAGCTGGTGGGGAAGAAGGCCGCGGAGCCCGGCGACGACCTGACCAGCCGTCTGGTCACTGAACAACTGATGACCGGCGCGATCACTCCCGAGGCGCTCGTGGCGATGCTCGTGCTCCTCCTGACCGCGGGCCACGAGACGACCGCAAACATGATTTCGTTGAGCGCCCTGACGCTGCTCCAGCACCCGGGGCAGTTGGAGAAGCTGCGCGCCGATCCCAGCAAGGTGCCGACGGCTGTCGAGGAGCTGCTGCGCTATCACACGGTGGCGGCGAGCGGAGCACGCCGGGTGGCGGTCGCCGACATCGAGATCGGCAGCCAGTTGGTACGCGCAGGCGAGGGCGTCATCCTCGCCTACGACGCGGCCAACCGCGACGGTTCGGTCTTCGACGACCCGGACGCCTTCGACATCGATCGGCCCGATGTGGACGAACACCTCGCGTTCGGTTTCGGACCGCACCAGTGCATCGGCCAGCAGTTGGCCCGCGCCGAGCTGCAGATCGTCACCCGCAAGCTGATCGAGCGCGCCCCGACCCTGCGGCTCGCCGGCGACCTGGCGGAGTTGCCGTTCCGCCGTGACGCGGCCGTCTACGGGTTGCAGGAGCTGCCGGTCACCTGGTGACGGCAGTCGTCGGTCGGCGCCGCTGTCGGGGCACACACAGGGCGGGGGC
>NZ_JBNCKP010000044.1:8737-12844 GCF_049841575.1 Micromonospora sp. DT201
GCCAGCTCGCGGGCGGCCCCCGCGCCCCGACACTGCGCCCGGGCGCCCGGCGCGCGCCCCCCCCGCCGGCCCCGCGCCCCCCCCCCGCCGCTCTCGTTACGCCACCCGTCAGCTCCGGTCGCCGGCCCGGCGGAGCCAGTCGTGTACCGCGCGACCGGTGTCGGCGCCGAATTCGGTCACCATCGTGCAGTGGTCACCGGGAACGGTCACCAGGTCGTGTGGCAGGTTCCAGCGGGCCTGCCACGGCGTCTCATCGCCCTCGTCGCCGGGCAGCGCCGGCACCCGCCGCTCCGGCCGGATGATCAGGGTTGGCGCGTCGACCGGTGCTGGCTGCCAGCCCGCGAAGAGATCAAGGTAACGACCCATCGCGGTCAGGCTGGCGAAGTCCATCGCCGCGAGCCCGGTCCCCCGCTCGAACACCTCCTCGTGCAGCGATCGGGCCATCGACTCGGACAAGTCGCCGGGTAGATAGGTGTCAAGCAGCACCAGCCCCACCACCTCCACATTGACCCGGTCCTCCAGGCACCGCGTCACCGCGTGCGCCAGCAGACCGCCCGAGGAGTAGCCGACCAGCACCACGGGACGGCCTCGTACGTGCTCGGCGAGGGCGTCCGCGTGCACGTCGACCGCCGCGTCGAGGTCGGCCGGCAGGCTCTCGCCGTCCGCGAAGCCCGGCGGGTTGATCAGCCAGGCGCTGCGCATACCCTCCAACGCGGCGGAGAACTGGGCATACTGCATGGCACCCGGCACCGGCACGAACGGCGGAAAACACAGCAGCTCCGGCTGGGCAGGTCCGTCGGCGAGGCGGTCGGCCGCCGGCAGTGCGGGAAGGTCGATTCTTCCCGCGTACGTCGATCGCAGCTCGCCCGCCGCACGCAGCAGCCCGCCCGCCGCCGCGGGCCGGCGCAGCTGGTGTGCCTGCCGGTACAGCACGCCGAGCGGCGACTGGGACTCCTCCGGGCCGGTACTCGCTACCGGTGCCGCGGCCACGGAGAGCTCGGCGAGCGCGTGGCGGGCGAGCGCCAGCGGGGTGGGGTGGTCGAAGGCGAGAGTGGCCGGCAACCGCAACCCGGTCCGGGCGTTGACTCGGTTGCGCAGTTGCACGGCGGTGAGCGAGTCGAAGCCGAACTCCTTGAACGACCGCTCGGCATCGATGGCGTCCGCCGACGCGTGCCCGAGGACGGCGGCGATGAGGGCGGAGACCTCGCGCACCATGGCCGCTTCGCGTTCCGCCTCCGGCACGCCCGCGAGCCAGCGGCCAAGGGACGGGCCGGCCACGTCACCCGTTGCGGCTCTTCGGGGTGCGCGGCGGACGAGTTCCCGCAGCAGCGCCGGAACCTCGGTGGTCGCCGCGCCGATGCGCCCGGTGTCCAGTCGCAGAGCGACCACGTACGGGTCGCCGGTGGTCAGCGCCGCATCGAGCAGGGCGAGGCCTTGCTCGATGGTGAGCGGCGGCATCCCGGCACGTTCGAGGCGCACCTGGTCCGCGGCGGTGAGGCCACCGGTCATGGCGCTAGCGTCCGCCCACAGTCCCCAGGCGATCGACGTGGCGGGCAGACCCTGCCCGTGCCGGTATCGGGCGAGGGCGTCGAGGTACGCGTTCCCGGCCGCGTAGTTCGCCTGCCCTGGGGCGCCGAGCACGGCTGCGGTCGAGGAGAAGAGCACGAAGTGTCGCAGGCCGAGCGCCGCGGTCAATTCGTGCAGGTGCGTCGCCGCGTCGATCTTCGCGGGCAGGACGTCGTGCAGATGTGCGGGCGACAGCGCGGTAAGTGTGGCGTCGTGCAACGCTCCGGCGGTGTGGATGACCGAGGTGAGCGGGTGGTCGGCGGGCACCGCCGCCAGCAGTCGCGCCACCTGCGCCCGGTCGGCGATGTCACAGGCTTCGATGGTCACTGTGGCGCCGAGCCCGGTGAGTTCGGCGCGCAGTTCGGCGGCGCCGGCGGCGTCCGGCCCGCGGCGGCTGATGAGCAGCAGGTGCCGTACCCCGTGCCGGTTCACCAGATGCCGGGCGGTGAGCCGGCCCAGCGTGCCGGTGCCGCCGGTGATGAGCACCGTGCCCGCAGGGTCGAATTCCGGCGCCGTGTCCGCGCTGGTGGTGGCGGAGCCGGTGGCCGTCAGGCGGGGGGCGAAAAGGGTGCCGGCACGGCTGGCGAGCTGCGGCTCGACGGCCGGGAATGCGGGCCAGGCGATCGGGGCCTGGTCGATGTCGAGCAGCGTGAACCGGCCCGGATGCTCGGTCTGTGCCGAGCGGACCAGGCCCCACAGGGATGCCGTGGCCAGGTCGATGACGGTCTCCCCAGCGATGGCGGCGACCGCGCCGGACGTGACGAGCACCAGATGTGTGCCGACGTAGCGATCGTCGGCCAGCCAGTCCTGTAGTAGGTCGAGGATCTCCTGCGTGGCGGCTCGGGGCGTCGCCGATGCGGCGTACGCCAGCACGGTCGCCGGCGCCGGTCCGTCCGACTTGGTGAGCGCGGCGAGGCTGGCGTACGAGTCGGCCTCGACACCCGTCGTCCGCAGCGAGTGGCGCAGCGCCCTGGCGCGCGCGTCGTCACCCAGCACCGCCCAGCGGCCACCACGCGGGTCCGCCGGGTCCAGTGGGCCGGTCGCGGTCCAGTGCAGGGCCAACGGGCGGTCGGCCACGGTCCGGACCGCGTCGAGCCGCGCGGCCGCGAGCTGAGCGGCCGTGACCTCGCGGGTGGCGAGTGCCTCGACGGTGGCGACCGGCTGGCCGGCCCGGTCGGCGAGAGCGAGCCGGATCGTGCCGTCGGCGTTGCGATGCAGGCGCGCGGTGAGGGAGGTGGCGCCGATGGCGTGCACGGTGACCCCGGTCCAGGCGAACGGCATCGCCAGGGTGCCGGCATCCGACAGCAGCGCGAGGGCGTGCAGGGTCGCGTCGAGCAGCGCGGGGTGCAGGGTGAACCGGCCGGCGTCGAGCCCTTCCGGCAGACTGACCTCGGCGTAGACGTCGGCGCCCGAGCGCCAGGCGGCTCGGAGGCCCCGGAAGGCCGGACCGTACTGGTAACCCGCCTCCGCGAGGCCTTCGTAGGCACCGCTCAGGTCGACCGGCGACGCGTCGTGCGGCGGCCACTGCACGGGGTCGGCGGGCCGGGCCGCCGGTGCGTTCGCGAGCGTGCCCTCGGCATGCCGGATCCACGGCCCAGCGCCCGTCCGGGAGTGGATGGCCAGCGGGCGGCGGCCGTCGGTGTCCAGGGCTCCCGTGGTGGCTCGCAGTTGTACGTCGTCGCGGTCGGGCAGCAGCAGCGGCGCGTGCAGGACCAGGTCGTCGACCCGATCGTGCCCGGCCGCCTCGGCGACGCGGGCCGCCAGGTCGACGAAGACCGCTCCCGGCAGCAGCACGGTGTCCAGGACGCCGTGGTCGGCCAGCCAGGGGTGACTCTGCCGGGAGACCCGGCCGGTGAAGAGGTGGCCGTCCGAGTCGGGCAGCGGCACGGCGGCCCCGAGCAGCGAGTGGTCCAGGGATTCCAGACCAAGGTCGGTGGGCCTGCTTCCGGCATCATCGGGGTTGACCGAGGCGAGCCAGTACCGCTGGTGTTGGAATGGGTAGGTCGGCAGGTCGACGTGCCCTGCCCGGATGTCTAGGGTGGTCCAGTCGAGGTCGGCGCCGTAGGTGTGCGCCTGGGCCAGGTTGGTCAGGAAGGTGTCCGGGCCCGGCTGGTCGCGACGTAGGCTGCCGACCGCGGTGCCGCCGGTGTCCTCGATCGCTGCCAGCAACGCCGGGTGTGGGCTGACTTCAACGAACAGTCCCAGCCCGTCGTCGACCGCGCGGGTGACCGCGTCGTGGAACCGCACCGGCTGGCGGAGATTCCGAAACCAGTACCCGGCGTCGAACGTGGTCTCGTCCGGGCTGACCGTGGAGTAGAACGGCACCCGTCCCGGGCCGGGTGTGACCTGTAGTTGTTCCAACTCGGTGCGCAGCACATCCACGTGCGCGCAATGCGAGGCGTAGTCCACCGGCAACCGGCGCGCCCGATCCCCGTGCGAGACCACGAACGCCTCCACCGCGCCCACGTCACCGGACACCACCGTCGACGACGGGCCATTCACCGCCGCCACGAACACCCCCGCCGGCAGAACCAAATCAGC
>NZ_JBNCKP010000045.1:0-11339 GCF_049841575.1 Micromonospora sp. DT201
GGTGTGTTGGATGACGGTGTGGTGGAGTCGTTGACGTCGGAGCAGGTGCGGCGGGTGATGGCTCCGAAGGTCGACGCTGCGGTGCATTTGCATGAGTTGACCGCTGGTCTGGAGTTGTCGGCGTTTGTGTTGTTCTCCTCGGTTGCGGCGTTGATTGGTAGTCCGGGGCAGGGCAACTACGCGGCGGCGAACGCCTTCTTGGACGCTTTGGCGGCGAGTCGTCGGGCGGCGGGTCTGCCAGCGACGTCACTGGCCTGGGGATTGTGGGCCGAGGAACGCAGCATGGCCGGCACCCTCGACGAGGGCAGCGTCGCGCGCTGGGGCCGGATGGGCATCAAGGCCCTGTCGAAAGAGCTCGGCCTGGAGCTGTTCGACCAGGCCCAACAGCTCGACGAGGCACTGCTCGTACCCGTCTTGCTCGACACCGTCGCACTACGCGCCCAAGCCCGGTCGGGCATGCTGCCGCCCCTGCTACGCGCACTGGTCCGGGCACCGGCGCAACGCGCCACCGCCACCGGCGGTTCGCTCGCCCAACGGCTGGCCGCCGTCGCCCCGGACGACCGGCAAGGTGTCGCTCTCGACCTGGTGCGCGCCCAGGTCGCGGCGGTCCTCGGGCACGCCTCGCCGGAAGCAATCGACGCCGACCGCACGTTCAAGGCACTCGGGTTCGACTCGCTCGCCTCGGTCGAGCTGCGCAACCGGCTGACCCGGGCCACCGGGCTACGGCTGCCCACCACGCTCATCTTCGACCGGCCGACCCCGGCCGCGATCACCCAGCTCCTACTCACCGAGGTCGGCGGGGTGGAGGCGAAGGACGGCCCACCGGCCGAGGAGGAGGAGCTGTTGCAGCGGGTCGAGGCCCTGCTCACCGCGGTGGCGAACGACGAGCAGCAGCTCGCCGAGTACGGGCCGCGCCTGCGCTCGCTCAACAACCGGCTGCGATTCGTCCTCGGTGCGACAACCGGTAGCCGTCACGAGCCCGAGGCGGGGTCCAACGAAGACCTCGACGTGGTGTCCGACGAAGAGATGTTCGACCTGATCGACAAGGAACTCGGAGCGGTATGACCCAGGGCACGGACAACTCACGCAGCTCGATGACCGACGAGCAGAAGCTTCGAACCTATCTGCGGAAGGTGACCGGTGAGCTGCGTACGGCGAACCAGCGCATCCGCGATCTGGAGCAGCGCGACCTCGAACCGGTAGCCATCGTCGGGATGAGCTGCCGGTATCCCGGCGGGGTCAGCTCGCCGGACGAGCTGTGGCAGCTCGTGGCCGAGGGCCGCGACGCGGTCTCCGCCCTGCCCGACGATCGCGGCTGGGACCTCGACCGCCTCTACGACCCCGACCCGGAGAAGGTCGGCAGCGTCTATACCAGCGGCGGCGGGTTCATCGACGGCGTGGGTGAATTCGACGCCGAGTTCTTCGGGATTAGCCCACGGGAGGCCCTGGCCATCGACCCGCAGCAGCGGCTGATGCTGGAGGCGGCCTGGGAGGCGTTGGAGGACGCGGGCATCGACGCGGACGTGCTGCGCGGCTCCGACACCGGCGTCTTCTGCGGTGCGTTGACCTCCGACTATGGCGGATCAATGCCGCCGGAGCTGGAAGGGTTCCGGCTCACTGGCACCACGACGAGTGTCCTGTCCGGCCGGATCGCCTACACCTTCGGCCTGGAGGGGCCCGCCGTCACGGTCGACACGGCGTGCTCGTCGTCGCTGGTGGCGCTGCACCTGGCCGCCCAGGCGCTGCGGAACAGGGAGTGTTCACTCGCCCTCGCCGGCGGCGTCACGGTGATGGCCGGGCCGTTCCTGCTGGTGGAGTTCAGCCGGCAGCGAGGGCTGGCGTCGGACGGCCGGTGCCGGTCCTACGCCGCTGGTGCGAACGGCACGGGGTTCTCCGACGGGCTCGGTCTGCTGGTGCTGGAGCGGCTGTCGGACGCGCGCCGCAAGGGCCACCAGGTGCTGGCGGTGCTGCGCGGCAGCGCTGTCAACTCCGACGGTGCGAGCAACGGTCTGACCGCGCCGAACGGGCCCTCCCAGGAGCGGGTGATCCGGCAGGCGCTGGCCAGTGCAGGGCTGAGCACGGCCGAAGTCGACGTGGTCGAGGGGCACGGCACGGGAACCCGCCTCGGTGACCCGATCGAGGCGCAGAGCCTGCTGGCGACGTACGGACGGGACCGCACCGACGGTCCATTGCGGCTGGGGTCGATCAAGTCGAACATCGGCCACACCTCGGCGGCGGCCGGCGTCGCCGGAGTGATCAAGATGGTGCAGGCCATGCGGCACGAGACGCTGCCGGCCACGCTGCACGTGGACGCCCCGTCGCCGCACGTGGACTGGGACGCCGGTGAGATCAGGCTGCTCACCCGGGCCGAGCCGTGGCCGGTGTCGAAACGACCCCGCCGGGCCGCCGTGTCGTCGTTCGGGATCAGCGGTACGAACGCGCACGTGATTGTCGAGGAGGCGCCCCGGGACGAGACGCCGCCGGCCCAGACCGCTTCGACCGAGCGGCACGTGGGCGCCGTACCCGTGTTCGTGTCCGGGCGTGGTGACGCGGCCCTGCGGGCACAGGCGGACCGGCTGCGGTCGCAGCTGCTGGCCCGACGGGAGTGCGAACTGCTCGACGTGGGCTTCTCGTCGGTATCGAGCCGGGCACAGCTTGCGCAGCGCGCGGCGGTGGTGGCGACCGACCGGGACGGGCTGCTGGCCGGCCTGGCGGCGCTGGCGTCGGGGGAACCGGCCGCCGGGGTGTTCACCGGCGCCACGGTGGGTGGCAAGACCGCCTTCCTCTTCACCGGTCAGGGCGCGCAGCGCCCCGGGATGGGCGTGGCACTGGCGGCGACCCAGCCACGGTTCGCCGAAGCCCTCGACGAGGTCTGCGCCGAGATGGACCCGCACCTGGGTCGCTCCCTGAAGGAGTTGCTGGCAGCTCCGGAGGGCAGCGCCGAGGCAGACCTGCTCAACGCCACCGCGTACACCCAGGCGGCGCTTTTCGCCGTCGAGGTCGCGCTCTACCGGCTGGTCGAGTCGCTCGGTGTCCGCGCCGACTACCTGATCGGGCACTCGGTCGGCGAGCTGGCCGCCGCGCATGTGGCCGGCGTGCTGTCGCTGCCGGACGCGTGCACGCTGGTCGCCGCCCGAGGCCGGCTGATGGGTGCGCTGCCGGCCGGTGGTGGCATGGCGGCGGTGCAGGCGACCGAGCAGGAGATCACCGACTCGTTGGCCGGGTTCACCGACCGGCTGTCGATCGCGGCCGTCAACGGGCCGCAGTCGGTGGTCGTCTCCGGTGACGCGCAGGCGTTGCAGGAGTGGCTGCCCCGCTGGCAGGAGCGTAAGAGTACGCAGCTGCGGGTCAGTCACGCGTTCCACTCGCACCTGATGGACCCGATGCTGACCGAGTTCCGCCGGGTCGCCGAGGGCCTCACCTTCGCCGAGCCGGGCATCCCGGTGGTGTCGAACCTGACCGGTGACCTCGTCACCTCGGAGTTGACCGACCCCGGCTACTGGGTGGACCACGTACGCCGGGCCGTCCGGTTCCTCGACGGGGTACGGACCCTGCGGACGCTGGGTGTGCGGCGACTGTTCGAGCTGGGCCCCGACGGGGTGCTGACCGTGATGGCGCGGCAGATCCTCGACGAGGACGGCACCGTCTTCGCCTCGGCCCTTCGCGCCCGGCACGCCGAGCCGGAGACGTTCGCCGCCTTCCTCGCCCAGGCGCACCTGGCCGGGGTGCCGGTGGACTGGTCGTCGTTCTACGTCGGCGCGCGCCGGGTGGAACTGCCGACGTACGCGTTCCAGCGGCAGCGGTACTGGGTTCCCTCCAGCGCCCGCCCGGGTGACCCCGCCGCCGCCGGTCTCGGCCGACTGGACCACCCGTTGCTGGCGGCGGCGGTCCGGGTCGGTGACCGCGACGACTGGCTCTTCACCGGGCGCCTGTCCCACGAGACCGCGCCGTGGCTGCGCGACCACGCCGTGCTGGGCATGGTCATTGTTCCGGGTACGGCCCTGGTCGAGCTGGCGTTGACCGCCGGGCGGCGCGCGGGCAGCCCGGTGCTCGAGGAACTTCTGCTGGAGGCGCCGCTGATCCTGCCCGAACGCGGCGGTGTGCAGGTCCAGGTCACCGTCGCGGAGCCGGACTCCGACGGCCGGCGCGAGGTGGCGATCTACTCCCGCCCGGAGACCGGTCCCGAGGGCGACGGCGACGAGGGTACGGCGAGCTGCCACGCCCGGGGTGTCCTCGCCGTGGCGGCGGAACCGCTGACCCCGTTCGCGACCACCTGGCCGCCGACCGGTGCCGAGCCGGTGGCGGTCGACGCGCTCTACGCGCGCCTGCACGCGGCCGGCTACGACTACGGGCCGGTCTTCCAGGGCGTACGCGCCGCCTGGCGGGTCGGCGAGCACATCCACGCGGAGATCGCGCTGCCCGAGGGACAGGCCGATGCCGCCGGCCGGTTCGGGCTGCACCCAGCCCTGTTCGACGCGGCGTTGCACGGCGGGCTGATCGACAAGGAGGTCGACTCCCCGACCGACCTACCGTTCTCGTGGTCCGGGGTGCGGATCGAGCAGCCCGGCACCGGCCGGCTCCGGGTCCGGGTCGGCCCCGCCGGTGCCGCCGCGCTCCGGGTGGAGATCGCCGACGAGCACGGCACCCCGGTCGCCGCCGTGGACAGCCTCGCCTTCCGCCCGGTCGACCAGAGCGCCCTCACCGCCGCCCTCCGAGCCGGGCCCAGTGCCCTGTTCGCCGTGGAGTGGACCGAGGTCGCGGCCACGGCAGGAGCCGGCCCGATGCGGATCGCCCACCTCGGCATTGGCTCGGGGGAGGGCCACCACGCCGACCGGGGTTCACTCGACCGGGCCCTCACCGGGGCCGCCCTGGACCTGGTCGTCGCCACGATCCCGACGCCGACCCGGGCGCCGGATCCGGCGGAGGCGGCCCGTGCGGTCGCCGAGCAGACCCTGGAACTGCTCCAGTGGTGGCTGGCCAACGAACGGCTTGCGGACGCCCGGCTGGTCGTCGTGTCGCGGTTCGGGATCGGCGTCGGTGATGACGAGGCCCCGGACCTGGCGCAGGCCGCGATCTGGGGACTCGTCCGCAGCGCCCAGTCGGAGCATCCCGGTCGTTTCGTCCTGGTCGACCTCGACGGCGCCAGCGACGAAGGCGGCGCCGGCAACGGGACCGGGTCCGGTGACGGGAACGGAACTGTCGATGGGAACAGAACTGTCGACGGGATCGACTGGAGCACGTTGACCAGCCTCGACGAGCCGCAGTTGGCCGTCCGGGCCCGCAGGCTGCTCGCCCCCCGGCTGGTCCGGGCGCCGGCCGCGCCCGCCGACGCGGAGCCGCCGTCGTTCGATCTCGACGGCACCGTGCTCGTCACCGGAGGCACCGGAGGTCTGGGGGCGGTCTTCGCCAGGCACCTGGCGGGGGTACGCGGAGCGAAGCGACTGCTGTTGGTCAGCCGCAGCGGAGCCGCCGCGACCGGCGTACCGGACCTTCTCGCCGACCTGGCGGCGCTCGGCTGCCAGGCACAGGTGGCGGCCTGCGATGTCACCGACCGCGGCCAGCTCGCCCGCCTGATCGATGGGCTCGACCACCCACTCGCGGCGGTCGTGCACGCCGCCGGCGTCCTCGACGACGGCGTGATCGAGTCGCTGACACCGCAGCGGCTCGAACGGGTCCTGCGGCCCAAGGTCCACGCCGCCCTGCACCTGCACGAGCTGACGGCGGGTCTGAAGCTGTCGTCGTTCGTGCTCTTCTCCTCGGTCGCCGCCCTCGTGGGCAGCCCCGGGCAGGCCAACTACGCCGCCGCCAACGCCGTCCTCGACGCCCTCGCCCAGCAGCGCCGGGCCGAGGGACTGCCCGCCACCTCGCTGGCCTGGGGTCTCTGGGCCGACGCGGGCGGCATGGCCGGCGAACTCGACGAGACCGACGTCGCACGGCTGGAACGGATCGGGGTCCAGCCTCTTCCGACCGCGCAGGGGCTGGAGCTGTTCGAGCACGCCCAGCGGCTCGACGCGGCACTGCTGGCGCCGGTCCGGCTGGACCTCGGAGCGCTGCGGACGCAGGCCCGGGTAGGGACGTTGCCCGCGCTGCTGCGTGGGCTGGTCCGGGTACCGGCCCGGCGTGTCGAGGCGGAGGTGTCCCTCGCGCAGCGGTTGGCGGGCGTCCATGACGCCGAACGGGAGGCAGTCGTACTCCAGATCGTCCGGGTGCAGGTCGCGGCGGTCCTCGGGCACGCCTCACCCGGCACCATCGACCCGGACCGCTCCTTCAAGGAGCTCGGGTTCGACTCGCTCGGCGCGGTCGAGCTGCGTAACCGGCTCACCCAGGTCAGCGGCGTACGGCTGCCACCGACCCTGGTGTTCGACCATCCGACGTCCGTGGCGGTCGCGCGACTGCTGCTCACCGAGGTCGGTGGCGGTCCCGCCGCAGAACCGCCCGTCGACCAGACGATCCGGCAGCTCGAAGCCCTGCTCGCCACCGCCGCGAACAGCGAGAAGCAGCGGGTCGCCAGCCGGCTGCGCACACTGCTGGCCGCGCTCACCGACGGTCCACGGCACACCAGCGAACTGATCGAGGCGGCCACCACAGTCGACGAGGTCTTCGAACTCTTCGACGCCGAATTCGGCGAGGCATGACGAGTACGACCGCACGCCCGAATCACCAGGGGGACAAGGCAATGAGCGTTGAAGGCAACGACCCACAGCAGGAGAAGCTCGTCCGGTACCTCAAGCGGGCCGCCGTCGACCTCAGCGAGACCCGGGCCCGGCTCAAGGAGATCGAGGACCGCGCGAGCGAGCCGATCGCCATCGTCGGCATGGGCTGCCGCTACCCCGGCGGTGTGATGTCCCCGGACGAACTGTGGCAGCTCGTCGCCGACGGGCGCCCCGGGACCTCCGAGTTCCCGGACGACCGTGGCTGGGACGTCGAGAACCTCTACGACCCCGACCCGGACCACCCCGGCACCGCCTACACCCGCGAGGGTGGCTTCGTCGAACGGGTGGGCGACTTCGACGCGGACTTCTTCGGCGTGAGCCCGCGCGAGGCGCTGGCGATGGACCCGCAGCAGCGGCTGCTGCTCGAGGTGGCATGGGAGGCGTTCGAGGACGCGGGCATCGACGCCACGCCCCTGCGGGGAAGTGACACCGGCGTCTTCTGCGGCGTGATGTACCAGGACTACGGGTTCGTCGCGGGCACCAGCGCCCGGCGCCCCGAAATCGAGGGGTACCTGTCGATCTCGTCGGCGGCCAGCGTCGCGTCCGGCCGGCTCAGCTACACCTTCGGGTTCGAGGGACCGGCCATCACTGTCGACACCGCCTGCTCGTCGTCGCTGGTCGCGTTGCATCTGGCGGCGCAGGCGCTGCGCGCCGGTGAGTGCGCGGTGGCGCTCGCCGGTGGCGTCACCGTGCTGGCCCGGCCGAGCGTCTTCGTGGAGTTCAGCCGACAGCGCGGTGTCTCACCGGACGGGCGTTGCAAGGCGTACGCCGCCGCCGCCGACGGGGTCGGCTGGGCCGAGGGCGCCGGCCTGGTGGTCCTGGAACGGTTGTCCGACGCGCGTCGCAACGGCCACCAGGTGCTCGGACTGCTCCGCGGCAGCGCGGTCAACCAGGACGGTGCGAGTAACGGGCTGACCGCGCCGAACGGGCCGTCCCAGGAGCGGGTGATCCGTCAGGCGCTGGCCAACGCCGGGCTGAACCCGGCCGATGTCGACATTGTCGAGGGGCACGGGACCGGCACCCGGTTGGGTGACCCGATCGAGGCCCAGGCGCTGCTCGCCACCTACGGTCGCGAGCGCGAGAACGGCCCGTTGCGGCTCGGTTCGATCAAGTCCAACATCGGCCACACCCAGGCCGCCGCCGGGGTGGCCGGCGTGATCAAGATGATCATGGCGATGCGGCACGGGACGATGCCCCGCACCCTGCACGTCGACGCGCCGTCACCGTACGTCGACTGGACGGCGGGCAGCGTGCGACTGCTGACCGAGGCGGAGCCGTGGCCTACCGGCGACCGGCCGCGCCGCGCCGGCGTCTCCTCGTTCGGCGTCAGCGGCACCAACGCCCACGTCATCATCGAGGAGCCGCCGGTCGAGGCGTCGGTAGACACCGACCCGGCCGACCCGGCGCAGACGCCGCACGTGGTGCCGATACCGATCTCCGCACGCGGAGAGGCGGCCCTGCGGGCTCAGGCCGACCGGCTGCGCGCCCACATGATCGCCCAGCCCGACGTCAGGTTCGCGGACATCGCGTTCTCCCAGGCGACCACCCGGGCGCACCTCGAACGCCGCGCGGTGGTCGTCGCCACCGACCGTGGCTCGCTACTGACCGGCCTCCGTGCGCTCACCGCCGCCGAACCCTTGGCCAACGTGATCGAGGGCCAGGTCGGTGGAGACCGGACGGTGTTCGTCTTCCCCGGCCAGGGTTCGCAGTGGGAGGGCATGGCGACGGAACTGCTCGAAACCGCGCCGGTCTTCGCCGCGGAGATCGCCGCCTGCGGTGCGGCGCTGTCCCGATACGTCGACTGGCGGCTCGAGGACGTCCTGCGCGGAGTCCCCGGCGCGCCATCGCTGCAGCGGGTGGACGTGGTGCAGCCGGTGCTCTTCTCGGTGATGGTCTCCCTGGCCCGACTCTGGCAGTCGTACGGTGTCGCACCGACGGCGGTCCTCGGACACTCCCAGGGTGAGATCGCCGCGGCGTACGTCGCCGGCGGGTTGTCCCTCGACGACGCGGCCCTGGTCGTCGCGCTGCGCAGCGGCGCGGTACGCGAGCGCCTTGCCGGCCGGGGCGGAATGGTCTCCGTGGCGCTGCCGGTGGACCAGGTCGAGCGCTACCTCGAACCGCACGGCGGGCGCGTCTCCGTCGCCGCCGTCAACGGCCCGGCGGCGGTCGTCGTCTCCGGCGAACCCGAGGCACTCGACGAGCTGATGGCAGCCTGCGAACGCGACGGCGTCCGCGCCCGGCGGGTACCCGTCGACTACGCCTCGCACTCCGTCCAGGTCGAGGCGATCGAGGAGGAGCTGCTGAAGCTGCTCGCTCCGATCGCGCCGCGCCCGGGGCAGATCCCCTTCTACTCCACGGTCCGGGGCGAGTTCGTCGACACGAGCACGCTCGACGCCGCCTACTGGTACGACAACCTGCGCGGCCAGGTCGGCTTCGAGCCGGCGGTCCGGGTCTTGGTCGCCAACGGCACCACCTGTTTCGTCGAGGTGTCCCCACACCCGGTGCTGACGATGGGCATGCAGGACACCGTCGAGGCGCTCGACGACGCCCCCCGGGTCACGGTGACCGGCTCGCTGCGTCGCGGCGAGGGTGGCCTCGAACGGTTCGCGGCGTCGTTGGCCGCGGCACACGTGGCTGGCGTACCGGTGGACTGGTCGGTGTTCACCGCAGGCTCCGGTGCACGCCGGGTGGAGCTGCCGACGTACGCCTTCCAGCGGGAACGGTACTGGCTGGTGCCTGCCGCCGACGTCGGTAACGCCGCCGGTGCGGGTATGGGCCGCATCGAGCATCCGCTGCTGGTCGGGGCGGTGCAGGTCGGTGACCGCGACGAGTGGGTGTTCACCGGCCGGATCTCGCAGGACGTCGCGCCGTGGGTGAGCGACCACGCCGTGTTCGGGATGGTGCTCGTACCCGGCGCGGCGCTGGTGGAGCTGGCCCTGACCGCTGGCCAGCACGTCGGCAGCGCGGCTCTGGAGGAGCTGGTGCTGGAGGCACCGCTGGTCCTCGCCGATCGGGCGGTGACGCAGGTGCAGGTCACCGTCGGCGAGCCGGACGACGACGGCCGCCGCGAGGTCGCCGTCTACTCCCAACCGCAGAGTACGGACGAGGACGGCGACCACGTGGTGACCTGCCACGCGCGCGGCTGGTTGGCGGTGCCGGCGGCGCCGCTGGTGCCGTTCCCACCAGCGTGGCCACCGACCGGCGCCGAGCAGGTCACGGTCGACGCGCTCTACCCGACGCTGGCCGAGGCCGGCTACGAGTACGGGCCGATCTTCCAGGGGGTGCACGGGGCGTGGCGCGCCGGTGAGCACCTCTACACCGAGGTCGTGTTGCCCGACGAGGAGGCAGACAACGCCCGCCGGTTCGGGCTGCACCCCGCCCTGTTCGACGCGGCGTTGCACGGCTGCCTGATCGACAAGGAGCCCGGCTCCCCGGCGGACTTGCCGTTCTCCTGGTCCGGTGTGCGGTTCGGCCCCGGCGGCGGCTCGCGCGTGCGGGTCCGGATCAGCCCGGCCGAGGACTCGACCGTCCGGATCGACGTGGTCGACGAGCGCGGCGAGCTGGTCGTGGGCGTGGAGAAGCTGGCGGTACGACCGGTCGACCAGGCGCAGCTGGAGAGGACGCAGGGCGGCGGGCAGCGTTCGCTGTTCCAGCTTGAGTGGACGCCGGTTCCGGTCGGGAGTGGCGCTTCGGTCCGGGTCGCGCTCGTCGGCGACGTGGGTGGGGCGGGCGACCGTTTCGCGGACCTGGAGGCGGTACGGCGGGCGATGACCGACGGTGCCCCCGCGCCGGACGCGGTCGTGGTCGCGGTCGGCTCTCCGGCAGCCGCCGATGCCGTGGCGCTGGCCGGCCGGGCCGCCACAGCCGAGATGCTGGCGCTGTTGCAGTGGTGGTTGGCCGATGAGCGGTTTGCTGGCGTGCGGTTGGTGGTGGTGACGCGCGAGGGTGTGGCGGTTGGTGGTGAGTCGCCGGATTTGGTGCTGGCTCCGGTGTGGGGTTTGGTGCGTAGTGCCCAGTCGGAGCATCCCGAGCGTTTCGTGTTGGTGGATGTTGATGGTGGTGGTGTGCCGGACTGGGCTGGGGTGCTCGGTGCGGGTGAGCCGCAGGTGGCGGTTCGTGATGGGCGGTTGTTGGCGCCTCGGTTGGGTCGGGCGCCGGTGGCGCCGGCGGGTGGTGCGTGGCGGATGTCGGTGGATCGCAAGGGTTCGCTGGAGGGTTTGGCGATCACCGCGTCGGACGCCGACCGTCCGTTGGGCGCCCATGAGGTACGTATCGGGGTCCGCGCGGCGGGTCTGAACTTCCGCGATGTGCTGATCGCCCTGGGTATGTATCCCGGGGACGCGCCGCTGGGCAGTGAGGCCGCCGGTGTCGTGATCGAGGTCGGTGCCGATGTGCATGACCTGGCCCCGGGTGACCGGGTGCTGGGCCTGGTGTTGGACGCCTTCGGGTCGAGGGCGGTGGCGGACCGACGGACGGTGGTGCCGATGCCGACGGGCTTTTCGTTCGTTGAGGGCGCTGCGATTCCGGTCGTTTATCTGACCGCGTATTTCGGGTTGTTTGATTTGGGTGGGTTGCGGCGGGGTGAGCGGTTGTTGGTGCATGCGGCTGCTGGTGGTGTGGGGATGG
>NZ_JBNCKP010000046.1:0-6749 GCF_049841575.1 Micromonospora sp. DT201
GGGGATCGGGCGCGCCGGTTGCCGGTGGACTACGCCTCGCATTGCGCGCACGTGGATGTGCTGCGCACCGAGTTGGAGCAGCTCGCGGTCGCACCGGGTCCGGGGCGGGTGCCGTTCTACTCCACGGTCAGCCCGGACGAGACCGTGTTCGACGCCGGGTACTGGTTTCGGAATCTGCGGCAGCCGGTGCGGTTTTACGACGCGGTCACCCGGGCGGTCGACGATGGGTTGGGATTGTTCGTTGAGGTGAGTCCGCATCCGGTGTTGGTGGCGGCGATCGAGGATACCGGCGGGACGGCGGTGGGCAGTCTGCGTCGTGACCAGTCGGGCCCGGACATCTTCCTGACGAACCTGGCTCAGGCCCACACCTATGGCGCGGATCTCGACTGGGCGACGTTGAACACCCGGCCGGGGTATGTCGAGGTTCCCACGTATCCGTTTCAGGGGGAGCGGTTCTGGTTGGAGCCGGCTGCGGGGGGTGGGGATGTGGGGGCGGTTGGGTTGCAGCCGGCCGGGCATGCTCTGTTGGGTGCCGCGGTGGCGTTGCCGGGCAGCGATGGTTACTTGTTCACCGGTCGGTTGTCGCTGAGGACGCATCCGTGGTTGGCCGATCACGCGGTGCGGGGCACGGTGCTGGTGCCCGGGACTGCTCTGCTCGATTTGGCGGTGCATGCCGGTGACCGGACCGGCTGCACCCGGGTCGACGAACTCACGTTGGAAACACCGTTGGTCCTACCCGAACACGGCGACGTCCACCTCCAAGTCACCGTCAGCGAACCCGACCACACCGGCAGACGTGCGCTGGAGCTGTTCGCGCGTACCGACGACGCCTGGACCCGCCACGCCACCGGCGTGCTCGGCAGCGGCACCGCCGCACCGGCGTTCGACCTGGCCACCTGGCCGCCCCCGGGCGCCGAGACCCTCCCGGCCGACTGCCTCTATGCCGACCTTGCCGCCGCCGGGTACGGCTACGGACCGGTCTTTCAGGGACTCCGCGAAGCCTGGCGCTCCGGCGGGGACATCTACGCCGAGGTGGTCCCGCCCGACCAGACCGACGTCGACGGCTTCGGACTCCACCCCGCGTTGCTCGATGCGGCGTTGCACGCGCTCGGGCTGCGTACCGGGGACGATGCCGGCGACGTCAGCCTGCCGTTCACCTGGACCGGGGCCGAACTGTTCGCGACCGGCGCCACCACGTTGCGGGTCCGTCTCACACCCGGCGACGCCTCGGTCCGCATCGCCGTCGCCGACGGCGCCGGGAACCCGGTGGCCACCATCGACGAGCTCGTGCTCCGTCCTGTCGCCGCCGACCAGCTGGAACGTACCGCCCGCCACGCTTCACTGTTCCGCGTCGAGTGGGCTCCGGTCGCCGACCCGGCCGTACGCAGTTCCCCCGGCGCCGCCTGGACCATGCTTCCCACGCCGTTCCCCGGCGACATCACCGTCGAGAGCGCGGGTCCGGCAGACCTGCCGGACCCGACGCCCGGGGTCGCTTTCCTGCCGTACGCGGCGGAAGCCTTCGACGCCGGCCCGGCTGCCGCCGCCCGCGCCGCCACGCGCCACCTTCTCTCCACCCTGCAAGAGTGGCTGGCCGATGATCGACTGGCCGAGAGTCACCTCGTGGTGATCACCCGTGGCGCCGTCCACACCGCGAGCCCCAACCTGGCGGGCGCGGCGCTCTGGGGGCTGATCCGCTCCGCCCAGTCCGAGAACCCGCAACGGCTCACCATCATCGACACCGACGCCGCGGACCTGACTCGTGACCTGGTCGAATCCGCGCTGGCCACGGGTGAGCCCCAACTGGCCGTCCGGGACGGCCGCCTCTACGCGCCGCGCCTGGAGCCCTGCGCCGACCGAACCGCGCCGCCCGATCTCGATCCCGAGGGCACGGTCCTGATCACCGGCGGCACCGGTGTCCTCGGCGCGCACCTCGCCCGTCATCTCGTCACCCGGCACGGCGTACGTTATCTGCTGCTCGCCAGCCGCCGCGGCCCGGACGCCCCTGGCGCTACCGACCTCGTGGCCGAGCTGGCGGAAGCCGGCGCGACCACCACCGTGACCGCGTGCGACACCGCCGACCCGGCCGCCCTGCGGCGCCTGCTGGACTCGGTGCCGGCCGCGCACCCGTTGACCGCCGTCGTGCACACCGCGGCGGCCGTCGACGACGCCACCCTGCCCAACCTCACCCCGGAACACCTCGACCGGGTGCTGGCCCCCAAAGCCGACACCGCGCTGCACCTGCACGAGCTGACCCGTGGCACCCCGCTGGCCGCGTTCGTGCTCTTCTCCTCGTTCGCCGGCCTGCTCGGCAACCCCGGGCAGGCGAACTACGCCGCCGCCAACGCGTTCGTCGACGCCCTCGCCCAGCGGCGCCGGGCCGAAGGGCTGCCCGCGACGTCGCTGGCATGGGGATTCTGGTCCGAGCGCAGCGCCCTCACCGGCTCGCTCGACGACACCGACGTGCGCCGGATGGCCCGCGGCGGAGTGTCCGCGCTGTCCACCGAGGAAGGCCTGTCCCTGTTCGACGCGGCGCTCGGCGCGGGCGATGCCGTGCTGGCGCCGGTCCACCTGCGGCTCGCTCAGCTCCGGACCCAAGCGATGGCCGGCCGACTGCCAGCACTGCTGCGCGGCCTGGTCCGGGTACCGCTGCGGCGCTCCGCGAGCGCCGGTGCCCGTACGGGCGGATCCGAGCTACGGCAGCGCCTGCTCGCGCAACCGCCCGGGGAGCGGCACGCCGACCTGCTCGAACTGGTACGCGCCGAAGTGGCCGCGGTGCTCGGGTTCGCCTCCGCCGACGCGGTGGAGCCGACCCGCGCGTTCCGGGAACTCGGGTTCGACTCACTCACCGCGGTGGAGCTGCGCAACCGTCTCAACGGGCTGACCGCCCTGCGGCTGCCCGCCACCACGGTCTTCGACTACCCGACGCCCGAACTGCTCACCCAGCGCCTTCTCGACCGGATCCTGGAGGTGGCCGAGACCGCGCCACCGACCGTGGTGGCCCCGGCCGTCACGGCCGACGACCCCGTCGTCATCGTGGGCATGAGCTGCCGGTTCCCCGGAGGCGCGGATTCACCCGACCGGCTGTGGCGGCTCCTGCTCGACGGCACCGACGCCCTCGGCGAGTTCCCGGCCGACCGGGGCTGGAACGTGGACGAGATCTACGACCCGGAGCCCGGCCGTCCCGGCAAGACCTATGTGCGCGAGGGCGGCTTCCTGTACGACGCGGGCGACTTCGACGCCGACTTCTTCGGCATCTCGCCGCGCGAGGCGCTCGCCATGGACCCGCAGCAGCGCCTCCTGCTCCAGGCGTCCTGGGAGGTGTTCGAGAACGCCGGCATCGACCCCGCCACCGTCCGTGGCGCACCGATCGGCGTGTTCACCGGCGCCTCGTCGCAGGACTACACCGCGTTGCTACCCGACAGTCTCGGCGATCTCGACGGCTACCTGCTGACCGGCAACTCGGCGAGTGTCATGTCGGGGCGGGTGGCGTACGTCTTCGGGCTGGAAGGTCCCGCCGTCACCGTCGACACCGCCTGCTCGTCGTCGCTGGTGGCGCTGCACCTGGCCGCCCAGTCGCTGCGGCAGGGCGAGTGCACGCTGGCGCTCGCCGGCGGGGTCACGGTGACCGCGACGCCAGGGGGATACATCGAATTCAGCCGCCAGCGGGGCCTCGCCCCGGACGGGCGGTGCAAGCCGTTCGCGGCGGCGGCCGACGGCACCGGCTGGGGTGAGGGCATCGGCATGCTGCTGCTCGAACGCGAGTCCGAGGCGAGGCGCAACGGCCACCGGATCCTCGCCGTGGTACGCGGTTCGGCCGTCAACCAGGACGGCGCCAGCAACGGACTCACCGCCCCGAACGGCCCGTCGCAGCAGCGGGTGATCCGGCAGGCCCTCGCGAACGCCGGTCTCGCCCCCGCCGACGTGGACGCGGTGGAGGCACACGGCACGGGTACGACACTGGGCGACCCGATCGAGGCGCAGGCGCTACTGGCCACGTACGGGCAGGGTCGGACAGGTGAACCGCTGTGGCTCGGATCGCTCAAGTCGAACATCGGCCACACGCAGGCCGCGGCGGGCGTCGCTGGCGTCATCAAGATGGTCCAGTCCATGTGGCACGGGCTGCTGCCGCCCACCCTGCACGTCGACGAGCCCACCCCGCACGTGGACTGGTCCGCAGGCTCGGTCGTCCTGCTCACCTCGGCGGTGCCGTGGCCGTCGACGGACCGGCCGCGCCGCGCCGGCGTCTCGTCGTTCGGTATCAGCGGCACGAACGCGCACGTCATCCTCGAGCACGTCCCAAATCCGGCGCCGATCTCCCTGCCAGCGCTGCCGGCGACCCCGTGGATCCTGACCGCCAAGAGCGACGCCGCCCTCGAAACCCAGGCGGCACGCCTCACGTCCCGGGACGCGTCGACACGTGACCTGGACGGCTGGGCACTCGCGTCCCGGCCCCGCTTCGACCACCGCGCTGTCCTGCTGGACGCATCCGGCGACGCGCTGGAGGCGCTGGCCGCGGGACGCCCGCACCCGGACGTCGTCCGTGGCCGTGCCCTCGGTGGCAAGACTGCGTTCCTGCTCACCGGTCAGGGCGGCCAGCGTCCCGGCATGGGCGCCGGGCTGTACCAGCGGTATCCGGCGTTCGCGGACGCCTTCGACGAGGTCGCCGCCCTCTTCCGGGAGCATCTCGATCGGCCCCTGCGCGACGTCGTCCTAGGCGAGGAGCACAGCGGCCTCATCGATGAGACCGGCTATGCCCAGCCCGCGCTCTTCGCCCTGCAGGTGGCGCTGTACCGCCTCGTCGAGGCGCACGGTGTGCAGCCCGCGTACCTGCTCGGCCACTCGCTCGGCGAACTGACGGCGGCCCACCTGGCCGGCGTCTTCGCCCTGCCCGACGCCGTCACCCTGGTGGCGGCCCGGGCCCGGCTGATGCAGTCGGCCCCGGCGGGCGGCGCGATGGTGGCGGTCCGCGCCGGCGCCGACGAGGTGACCCCGCTCCTCACCACCGGCGTCGAGATCGCCGCGGTGAACGGGCTCACGAGCGTGGTGCTCTCCGGCGACCCCGGGCCGGTACACACCCTCGCCGGACAGTTGCGCGAGCAGGGCTACAAGACCACGGCACTGCGTACGAGCCACGCGTTCCACAGCACGCACATGACGACCATCCTTGACGACTTCCGGCGAGTGGCCGAACAGGTCACCTACCACCCGCCGCGGATTCCGGTCATCACCATGCTTCCCGACGAGGACCTGACCGCTCCCGGCTACTGGGTACGGCAGATCCGCGAGCCCGTGCAATTCCACGCCGCCCTCGCAACCGCGCGGCGGCACGACGTCACCGCGTACCTCGAGCTCGGGCCGGACGCCGCGCTGAGCATCCATGCCGCAGCCGTCGCCGAGCTCACCGCGAACGTGCTGCATCCCGGGCATGACGAGGTCCAGACCTTCACCAAGGCCCTGGCCCGCCTGCACGCCCACGGCCGCCCCGTCACGTGGTACCCGTCCGGCGCACCGGTCCGCGACCTGCCGACGTACCCGTTCCAGACCCGTCGCTACTGGCTCGAAGCTCGGCCGGCCCGCCGTCCCGACCTGCTCGCCGACCCCGGCACGACACCTGCGGAGCCGTCCGGCGCTCTCGCCGTACGGCTGGCGGGCCTGCCCGGGGACGAGCAGGAGGCCGCGCTCCTGCAGGTCGTGCTCGACCACGTCGCCGTCGTGTTGGGCCACGACTCCGGCGCCGCCGTCGCGCCCAGCCGCGCGTTCCGGGACCTCGGCTTCGACTCGCTGACCGCCGTGGAACTGCGCAACCAGCTGACGGCGACAACCGGGCTGCCCCTGCCGCCGACGCTCGCGTTCGACTATCCGGCCCCCGACGCGCTGGCGGCGTTTCTCCGCCGGGAACTGTTCGGCGCCGGCGCCCCGGCACTTCTCCTGCCTTCGGTACGGGTAGCCGACGACCCGATCGCCATCGTGGGAATGAGTTGCCGGTTCCCGGGTGGTGTGGCGTCGCCGGAGGACTTGTGGCGGCTGGTGGTGGACGGCGTCGACGCCATCGGTGAGTTCCCTGCCGACCGGGGCTGGGACGTCGAGAATCTGTTCCATCCCGATCCCGCGCACGCCGGCACCAGCTACACCCGTCACGGTGGATTCCTGTACGACGCGGCGGAGTTCGATGCCGAGTTCTTCGGGATCTCGCCGCGGGAGGCGCTGGCGATGGATCCGCAGCAGCGGTTGCTGTTGCAGACGTCGTGGGAGGCGTTCGAGCGGGCCGGCATCGACCCCGCCGAGTTGCGAGGCACCGCCACCGGCGTGTTCGTCGGGACGAATGGCCAGGACTATGCCGCCCTCGCTTTCGGCGCGGCCGGTGCGACGGACGGCCATGCCGGGACCGGTTCCTCGGCGAGCGTCATGTCCGGCCGGATCGCGTACGCGTTCGGTCTCGAAGGCCCCGCGGTCAGCGTCGACACGGCGTGTTCGTCGTCGTTGGTGGCCCTGCACCTGGCCAGCCAGTCGTTGCGGTCGGGGGAGTGCGGTATGGCCCTCGCCTCTGGTGTGACGGTGATGTCGACGCCCGGCGGATTCGTGGAGTTCTCGCGGCAGCGGGGGTTGGCGGCGGATGGCCGGTGTAAGTCGTTTGCGGCGGCGGCGGATGGCACTGGTTGGTCCGAGGGTGTTGGGGTGTTGGTGTTGGAGCGGCTGTCGGACGCTCGGCGTCATGGTCATCGGGTGTTGGCGGTGGTGCGTGGGTCGGC
>NZ_JBNCKP010000047.1:0-5429 GCF_049841575.1 Micromonospora sp. DT201
GCGGCCAGCCCAGCCTGCACCGCAGCCGGCGACTTCCCCGACACCACCCACGGCACCAAACCCGACTCCACCAACGGTCCCGAAACCCCGACCGGCTCCTCGACCGGCACCTCCGGCGCCTGCTCCACGATCACGTGCGCGTTCGTGCCGCTCATCCCGAACGACGACACACCCGCACGACGCGGACGACCAGTCTCCGGCCAGGGTTCGGCCGACGTCAGCAGGGACACCGACCCCGACGACCAATCCACGTGCGGTGTTGGCTCATCCACGTGCAGGGTCTTCGGCAACACACCATGCCGCATCGCCTGCACCATCTTGATCACACCCGCGACACCCGCCGCCGCCTGCGTATGACCAATGTTCGACTTCAACGATCCCAGCCGCAGCGGCTCACCCTGTCGGTCCCTGCCATACGTCGCCAACAACGCCTGCGCCTCGATCGGATCACCCAACTTGGTGCCGGTGCCGTGCGCCTCGACCACGTCGACGTGCGCGGCCGGGAGCCGGGCCGCCGCGAGCGCCTGCCGGATCACCTGCTGCTGGGCGGGCCCGTTGGGCGCGGTGAGGCCGTTGCTGGCGCCGTCCTGATTCACCGCCGAACCCCGGATGACGGCGAGCACCGGGTGGCCGTCGCGCTGGGCGTCGGACAGGCGCTCCAGCAACAGCATGCCGGCGCCCTCGCCGAAGCCGAAGCCGTCGGCACCGCCCCCGAAGGCCCGGCAGCGGCCGTCCGGGGACAGGCCGCCCTGACGGCTGAACTCGATGAACGACTGCAGCGACGACAGTACGGTCACGCCACCCGCCAGCGCCGCCGTGCACTCGCCCTGCCGCAGTGACTGCACGGCCAGATGCAGCGCGACCAGCGACGAGGAGCAGGCGGTGTCCACGGTGAGGGCCGGTCCTTGCAGGCCGAAGGTGAAGGCGAGCCGACCCGAGGCGACGCTGGTGGCGGTGCCGGTGACCAGGTGGCCCTCGACCTCGCGGGCGGACGGTCCGGCGCCCGGGTCGTAGCCGGAGAAGAACGTGCCGACGAAGACTCCGGTACGACTGTCGCGCAACGTCTCCGGCACGATCCCGGCCCGCTCGAACACCTCCCACGTCGTCTCCAGCAGCAGCCGCTGCTGCGGGTCCATGGCGAGGGCCTCGCGCGGCGAGACGCCGAAGAAGTCGGCGTCGAAGTCGGCCGCGCCGGCCAGGAACCCTCCGGCTCGGGCGGAGAACGTGCCGGGTTCGTCAGCTTCGGCGCTGTACCGGCTGTCGACGTCCCAGCCACGGTCGCGGGGCAGTTCGGTGACGGCTTCCTCGCCGGCTGTCAGCAGTCGCCACAGGCCCTCGGGTGTGTCCACGCCGCCTGGGTACCGGCAGGCCATGGCGACGATGGCGATCGGCTCGTGTGCGCGGTCGTCGAGCTCACGCAACCGTACGGTGGTCTCGTGCAGTTCGGTGGTGACCCGCCGCAGATAGTCGCGGAGCCTGTCCTCGTTGGTCATGCGACGTCACCTGTCCGAGCGGTCGAGAGGGCCGGTGGCGCCGAGCTGTCCGTCGATGAAGTCGAACAGCTCGTCGTCGGACGCGGTTCGCAGTTGCCCGGGGACCTCATCGCCGTCGCCCGGACCGCCGTTGGCCGGCCGGGCCTCGGTCCAGGCCGCGAGCAGGTCCTTCAACCGGGCAGTGACGGCCACACCGGAGGTCTCGTCGCCGGAGTGGGCGACGAGACGGGTTTTCAGGCGGTCCAGTTCGGCGAGCAGGTCCCCGTCGTCCGGCTTGTCCGGCGTCACTTCGGCGCGCAGCCAGCGGGCGAGCGCCGCCGGGGTGGGGTGGTCGAACACCAGCGTGGCGGGCAACCGCAGGCCCGTGACGCGGTTGAGGCGGTTGCGCAGCTCCACGGCGAGCAGCGAGTCGAAGCCGAAATCCTTGAAGCTGCGCTCGGCCGTGACGGTGCCGGCCGAGGCGTGGCCGAGTACGGCCGCGATCTGTGCCTGAACCTCGCGCAGCACGAACTGATCGCGGGCGTCCTCGGCGAGCCCGGCCAGTCGTTGGGCGAGCAGGGGGCCGGCCACGTCGCCGGTGGTGCCGGCCGTACGCCGCCGGGGCGCCTGGAGCAGATCTCGTACCAATGGCGGGTGGTTGTCGCCTGAGGGGTCGACGCGCAGTGCTATGACGTGCGGGTCGGCAGCGGCCAGCGCCGCGTCGAGCAGCGCGAGGCCCTGCTCGGCGGAGAGTGGTGGGAGCCCGGCTCGGCGCAGCCGCCGCAGGTCGGCGTCGGTGAGATGGCCGGTCATGGCGCTGGCGTCGGCCCACAGCCCCCACGCGATGGAGGTTGCTGGCAGGCCGAGGCTGTGGCGGTGTCGGGCGAGCGCGTCGAGGTAGGTGTTGGCCGCGGCGTAGTTGGCTTGCCCGGGGGCGCCGAACGCCGCCGCCGCCGAGGAAAAGAGCACAAAGGACCGCAGGTCGAGATCGCGGGTGAGCTCGTGCAGGTGGTGCGCCGCGTCGGCTTTGGCGGGCAGGACGCGGTCCAGGTGGCCGGGTGTCTGCGCGGTGAGGGTGGCGTCGTCCAGCGCGCCTGCTGCGTGCACGACCGCGGTGAGCGGGTGCTCAGCGGCGACGGTGTCGAGCAGGGCGGCCAGTGCCGCGCGGTCGGTGATGTCGCAGGCGGCGATCGTCACCGTGGCGCCGAGCGCCGTCAGCTCACCGCGCAGCGCGTTGGCCCCGGGCGCGTCCGGCCCCTTCCGGCCGGTGAGCAGCAGATGCCGTACGCCGTGCCGGGTGATCAGATGTCGGGCGGTCAACGCGCCCAGCGTTCCGGTCCCGCCGGTGATGAGTACGGTGCCGGCCGGATCGATTGGCGCCGGAACGGTGAGCACCATCTTGCCGACGTGCCGCGCCTGCCCGAGATGGCGGAACGCCTCCGGCGCGCGCCGGACGTCCCACGCGGTGACCGGAATGGGCCGCAGCACGCCGCGCTCGAACAGGTCCAGCACTTCGGTGAGCATCTCGCCGATCCGGTCCGGCCCGGCTTCCACCAGGTCGAACGCCCGGTAACGGACGCCCGGGTGGTCGGCCGCCACCCGGTCCGCGTCGCGGATGTCGGTCTTTCCCATCTCGATGAGCCGTCCGCCACGGCCGAGCAGCCGCAGCGAGGCGTCCACGTACTCCCGGGCGAGCGAGTTGAGCACCAGGTCGACGTGGCCGAACTGCGGCTCGAACGACAGGTCCCGCGACGACGCGATGTGGTCGTCGCTGAGGCCGAGCTCACGCAGGGTGTCCCACTTGCCGGGACTCGCCGTTCCGTAGACGTCTGCGCCCCAGTGGCGGGCCAGTTGCACGGCGGCCATGCCGACACCGCCGGCCGCCGCGTGCACCAGCACCGATTCTCCGGCGCGTAGATCGCCGAGGTCGCGTAGTCCGTAGTACGCGGTCAGGAACACCACCGGCACCGCCGCCGCTTCGGCGAACGACCATTCCCGCGGCATTCGGACGACCATCCGGTGGTCCGTCACCGCGACCGGCCCGAAGCCGCCCGCGAGCAGTCCGACCACCCGGTCGCCCGGCGTGAAGCGGGTGACGCCCGGTCCCACGTCGAGGACGACGCCGGCGGCTTCGCTGCCCATCAGCGCCGTCGAATCGGGGTACATGCCGAGCGAGATCAGCACGTCGCGGAAGTTCAGCCCGGCGGCTCGTACACCGATGCGGATCTGGCCGTCGCCGAGCGGCTCGGTGACCGCGGGGCAGGCGGTCAGCGCGAGTCGTTCCAGAGTGCCCGGCGCGTCGGTCTCCAGCCGCCATTCGGCGGCCCCGGCTGGCGCTGTCAGACTCGTCCCGGCCCACCGCAGCCGGGGCACCCGGACTACCCCGTCACGGATGGCGATCTGGTCGGTGCCGGTGGCGAGCGCCGTTGGCAGCGCCCGCCAGGAATCGGCGGAGCCATCCACGTCGGCCAGCGCGAACCGGTCGGGATGCTCGGACTGTGCAGACCGCACCAAGCCCCACACCGGCGCCAGCCCGAGCTGGGTGTCGCTGATCGGCTCGTCCGCGGTCTCACCGCCCGCAGCCTGCTGGGTGACGACCGCCAGCCGGCTCGTTCCGGTCTGTTCGCCGGCCAGCCAATCGTGCAGCATGGCGAGCGTTTCGGCCGCGGCCTCGCGCGGCGTGATCGCCGACGGCGCCCACAGGACGAGGTCCGGTGCCTGCTCCTTCTCGTACGCGGTGACCGTGAGCCCGGCCGCGCGCAGCCCCTCGGCCAACCCGGGATCCCCGGTCACCGCCCATCGTGCGGGGGCGGCCGTGGCGTCCTGCGGCAACGAAGTCCACTCCAGGCGCAGCAACGATCGGTCGGCGGCGGACGGCACCGCGGCGGGACGTACGGCCAGTGCCTCGACCGTGGCCACGAGCTGCCCGGCGGGGTCGGTCAGCGTGATGTCGATCGTGTCGTCGGGGTGGCGATGCAGCCGCGCCGACACGGCGGTGGCTCCGGTGGCGTGCACGGTGACGCCGGTCCAGGTGAATGGCAATGCTGGTGCGCCGGTGTCGTGGACCAGGTGCAGCGCGTGCAGGGCCGCGTCGAACAGCGCCGGGTGCAGCGTGAACAGCGCGGCGTCGAGCCCTTCGGGCAGGCGGACGTCGGCGTGGACGTCGTCGCCGGCTTGCCACGCCGACCGCAGGCCCTGGAATGCCGGGCCGTATTGGTAGCCGGCCGCCGCGAACCGTCGGTAAGCGCCGTCGACCTCAAGGGAAACGGCGTCGGAGGGCCGCGACGCGACCTCAGCGGGCCGCGACGGGTTGCCGGGCGCGAGGGTTCCAGTGGCGTGGCAGGTCCACGGCTGGTCGACCGGCGCGTCCTCGGGGCGCGCGTGCAGGGTCAGCGACCGCCGGCCCGTCTCGTCGGGAGCGCCGGCCGCTAGTTGCAGCTCGACGGCGCCGTCACTGGGGAGGACGAGCGGGGTTCGCAGGGTGAGTTCGTCGACGCGGCTGCAGCCCACCCGGTCTCCGACGTGCACCGCGAGGTCGACGAAAGCGGTGCCGGGCAGCAGGACGGTGCCCTCGACCGCGTGGTCGGACAGCCACGGATGCGTCTTCAGCGACAGCCGTCCGGTGAACATCAGGCTGTCCGAGCCGGCCACCGCGACCATGGCGCCGAGCAACGGGTGGTCCGCGGTGCGCAGGCCGGCCGCGGCGACGTCAGCGGGCACGCCGACGGTGGAGTGTGGCCAGAAGTTCTCATGCTGGAATGGATAGGTGGGGAGGTCGACGTGTCCCGGCCGGGTGTTCAACGTCGCCCAGTCGAGGTCCGCGCCATAGGTGTGGGCCTGGGCCAGGTTCGTCAGGAAGATGTCCGGGCCCGGCTGGTCACGACGTAGGCTGCCGACCGCGGTGCCGCCGGTGTCCTCGATCGCTGCCAGCAACGCCGGGTGTGGGCTGACTTCAAC
>NZ_JBNCKP010000048.1:2015-5385 GCF_049841575.1 Micromonospora sp. DT201
GGGGTTGTGGGTTGGTCGTTTGTTGAGAATTGCACAGTGGACGCGAGCATCTTTGTGGTCAAGTTGTCAAGGGCGAACGGTGAATGCCTTGGCACCAGGAGCCGATGAAGGACGTGGGAGGCCGCGATAGGCCTGGGGGAGCTGTCAACCAAGCTGTGATCCCAGGGTGTCCGAATGGGGAAACCTGGCACCAGTCATGTGGTGTCACCCACACCTGAACACATAGGGTGTGTGGAGGGAACGCGGGGAAGTGAAACATCTCAGTACCCGCAGGAAGAGAAAACAAATTTAGTGATTCCGTGAGTAGTGGCGAGCGAAAGCGGATCGAGGCTAAACCGGCTGCGTGTGATACCTGTCAGGGGTTGCGTGGTTGGGGTTGTGGGACCCTGCTGAACAAGCTGACACTTGTTCGAGAAGTTACAAAGTTGGTGGCTAGTCGAACAGTCTGGAATGGCTGACCGTAGACGGTGAGAGTCCGGTAGGTGAAAGTTGCTGACCTTCTGTGGGTGTTCCCGAGTAGCGGCGGACCCCTGAAATCTGCCGTGAATCTGCCAGGACCACCTGGTAAGCCTAAATACTTCCTGGTGACCGATAGCGGACAAGTACCGTGAGGGAATGGTGAAAAGTACCCCGGGAGGGGAGTGAAATAGTACCTGAAACCGTTCGCCTACAATCCGTCGGAGCCTTGCGGGGTGACGGCGTGCCTTTTGAAGAATGAGCCTGCGAGTTAGTGGCATGTGGCGAGGTTAACCCGTGTGGGGGAGCCGTAGCGAAAGCGAGTCTGAATAGGGCGATTCAGTCGCGTGTCCTAGACCCGAAGCGGAGTGATCTAGCCATGGGCAGGCTGAAGCGCGGGTAAGACCGCGTGGAGGGCCGAACCCACCAATGTTGAAAAATTGGGGGATGACCTGTGGTTAGGGGTGAAAGGCCAATCAAACTCCGTGATAGCTGGTTCTCCCCGAAATGCATTTAGGTGCAGCGTCGCGTGTTTCTTGCCGGAGGTAGAGCACTGGATGGTCTAGGGGGCCCACAAGCTTACCGAAATCAGCCAAACTCCGAATGCCGGTAAGTGAGAGCGCGGCAGTGAGACTGCGGGGGATAAGCTTCGTAGTCGAGAGGGAAACAGCCCAGATCACCAGCTAAGGCCCCTAAGCGTGTGCTAAGTGGAAAAGGATGTGGGGTCGCATAGACAACCAGGAGGTTGGCTTAGAAGCAGCCACCCTTTAAAGAGTGCGTAATAGCTCACTGGTCAAGTGGTTCCGCGCCGACAATGTAGCGGGGCTCAAGCACACCGCCGAAGCTGTGGCATTCACATTTTATCCTCGCTTGGACTTGATTCCTTGTGCAGGTGTGTGGATGGGTAGGGGAGCGTCGTGCCGCGAGTGAAGCAGCGGGGTGACCCAGTTGTGGACGCGGCACGAGTGAGAATGCAGGCATGAGTAGCGAAAGAAGGGTGAGAAACCCTTCCGCCGGATGACCAAGGGTTCCAGGGCCAGGCTAATCCGCCCTGGGTGAGTCGGGACCTAAGGCGAGGCCGAGAGGCGTAGTCGATGGACAACGGGTTGATATTCCCGTACCCGCGAAAGAGCGTCCCTGATGAACCTCGTTGTGCTAACCACCCGAGCTGGCTGATGTCTTCGGACGGATGTTGGGGAGCGTGGGAACCTGATGGGTAGTAGTCAAGCGATGGGGTGACGCAGGAAGGTAGCTGAGCCCGGCCGGTGGTTGTGCCGGGGTAAGCGTGTAGGCCGTGTTGTAGGCAAATCCGCAACACATGAAGGCTGAGACGTGATGCCGAGCCGATTCAGGTGAAGTCAGTGATCCTATGCTGCCGAGAAAAGCCTCTAGCGAGTTCTTAGCGGCCCGTACCCCAAACCGACACAGGTGGTCAGGTAGAGAATACCGAGGCGATCGGGCGAACTGTGGTTAAGGAACTCGGCAAATTGCCCCCGTAACTTAGGGAGAAGGGGGGCCGGAGACGTGAAGCCCCGCGCGGGTGGAGCGTTGTATGGCCGCAGAGAGCAGGGGGAAGCGACTGTTTACTAAAAACACAGGTCCATGCGAAGAAGTAATTCGATGTATATGGACTGACGCCTGCCCGGTGCTGGAACGTTAAGGGGACCTGTTAGCTCTTCGGGGCGAAGCGGAGAACTTAAGCGCCAGTAAACGGCGGTGGTAACTATAACCATCCTAAGGTAGCGAAATTCCTTGTCGGGTAAGTTCCGACCTGCACGAATGGCGTAACGACTTCCCCACTGTCTCAACCACAGGCCCGGCGAAATTGCAGTACGAGTAAAGATGCTCGTTACGCGCGGCAGGACGGAAAGACCCCGGGACCTTTACTATAGCTTGACATTGGTACTCGAATTAGCTTGTGTAGGATAGGTGGGAGCCGGTGAAGTCCATACGCCAGTATGGGTGGAGGCAATCTTGAAATACCACTCTGGTTGATTTGGGTATCTAACTTCGGACCGTTATCCGGTTCAGGGACAGTGTCTGGTGGGTAGTTTAACTGGGGCGGTTGCCTCCTAAAAGGTAACGGAGGCGCCCAAAGGTTCCCTCAGCCTGGTTGGCAATCAGGTGTTGAGTGCAAGTACACAAGGGAGCTTGACTGTGAGACTGACAGGTCGAGCAGGGACGAAAGTCGGGACTAGTGATCCGGCACTTGCGAGTGGAAGCGGTGTCGCTCAACGGATAAAAGGTACCCCGGGGATAACAGGCTGATCTTCCCCAAGAGTCCATATCGACGGGATGGTTTGGCACCTCGATGTCGGCTCGTCGCATCCTGGGGCTGTAGCAGGTCCCAAGGGTTGGGCTGTTCGCCCATTAAAGCGGTACGCGAGCTGGGTTTAGAACGTCGTGAGACAGTTCGGTCCCTATCCGCCGTGCGCGTAGGATACTTGAGAAGGGCTGTCCCTAGTACGAGAGGACCGGGACGGACGAACCTCTGGTGTGCCAGTTGTCCTGCCAAGGGCACGGCTGGTTAGCTACGTTCGGAAGGGATAACCGCTGAAAGCATCTAAGCGGGAAGCCTGCTTCAAGATGAGGTATCCCACCCACTTTGTGGGGTAAGGCCCCCAGCTAGACGACTGGGTTGATAGGCCGGAAATGTAAGCCCGGTAACGGGTTCAGTTGACCGGTACTAATAGGCCGAGGACTTGACTACTAAGCTGCTACGCGTCCACTGTGCAACTCTGAACAAGCGAACACCCGTGAGTTGGTGCCGGGGTTGTTTGATATGTTCATAGAGTTACGGCGGTCATGGCGGAGGGGAAACGCCCGGTTACATTCCGAACCCGGAAGCTAAGCCCTCCAGCGCCGATGGTACTGCACTCGTGAGGGTGTGGGAGAGTAGGACGCCGCCGGACAA
>NZ_JBNCKP010000049.1:0-5372 GCF_049841575.1 Micromonospora sp. DT201
TCAACCAACTCCCGCACACCATCAGCCGCCAGACCACGACGGCTGACCAACACCAGATGCCGCACCCCGTACGCGGTCACGAGATGCCGGGCGAACAACGCCCCCAAACCACCCGTCCCACCCGTCACCAACACCGTGCCACCCGGATCCACCACCATCGGCGCACCCGACACCGCACCGACACGACCCAACCGAGGCGTCAACAACCGACCGCCACGAACCGCCACCTGCGCCTCGCCCGCACCGAGCACCCCAGCCCAGTCCGGCACCTCACCACCATCGACATCCACCAACACGAACCGACCCGGATGCTCCGACTGCGCACTACGCACCAAACCCCACACCGGAGCCAGCACCAGATCCGGCGATCCCCCACCAACCGCCACACCGTCGCGCGTCACCACCACCAACCGCACCTCAGCCAACCGCTCGCTGGCCAACCACCACTGCAACAGCGCCAACGTCGAACCGGCCACGTCCCGGGCGTCCGCCGCCAATGCGCCCGGCGTCGCCGGAACCTCGACCGTGACCACGACGGCATCCGGCGCCGGGGCACCCTCGGTGATCGCCCGCTCCAACGCGTCCAGATCAGCATGGTGCTCACCGACCCCGGCGACACCCTCACCAACGAACGCGACACGCACCGACTCCACCGCGTCCGGAACCGAAACCTCAGTCCACTCGACCTGGAACAACGAGTTCCGCCCCGCGGCCTGGGCGTTTTCGAGCTGCGCCTGCTCGACCGGGCGGGTCACGATGGACGAGACCGACACGATCGCGGCCCCGGTCTCGTCGACCGCGTCCAGTCGCAGCGCGGAATCTCCCGCCGCGACGACCCGTACGCGCAGCCGCGAGGTGCCCTGACGTTCGAGTTGGGCACCCGACCAGCTGAACGGCATCCTGTGCGGGCTGCCCTCGCCATCGCTGAGCAGGATCGCACCGCTCTGGAGCGCGGCGTCGAAGAGCGCCGGATGGATGCCGAATCCCTTGGCGAAGTCGACGTGGTCGTCGGAGAGCGCCACGTCGGCGTAGATCTCGTCACCATCGCGCCACGCCGCACGCAGGCCCTGGAAGACGGGGCCGTAGTCGTAGCCGATCTCGGTGAGACGGGCATAGAGCGAGTCGACCGGGAGCGGCTCGGCACCCTCCGGTGGCCACTCTGCTGGCCAGGGCGAGGTGCTCTGCACCGTTTGGGTGAGCGTGCCTCGCGCGTGGCGGGTGGTTTCGGGGGCACCGTCCTGCGCCGCCGGGTGCTCCGGGCGGGTATAGATGGCGACCTCGCGGCGGCCGTCGTCGTCGGGTTCGCCGACCGTCACCTGCACCTGAAGTGCGACGCCGTCCTGGAGGAGCAACGGAGACTCGATGACCAGTTCCTCGACGACCGGGGTTGCCGCGTGCCGGCCGGCGGTCAGCGCCAGCTCGACGAGCGCGGTGCCGGGCACCACGACGTTTCCGAGGAGTACGTGTTCGGCGACCCAGGGCTGTGTCTGCGTCGAGAGTTGCCCGGTGAGCAGCCACTCGTCGCGGTCACCGACCGACACCGCCCCGACCAGCAGGGGGTGGTCGATCCGGCCGAGCCCTGAGGCTGCGGGATCGCCCATGCCGGCGTCCGGGGAAATCCAGTACCGCTGGCGTTGGAACGCGTAGGTAGGCAGATCAACCCGTCGGGCATGCGTGTCGGAGTAGAAAGCCGGCCAGTCGATGCTGGCACCGGCGGTGTGGGCCTGGGCCAGGAAACCGGCGAAGGTGTCCGGCTCCGGGTGCCGGGCCCGCAACGCGGACGCGAACACCCCACCCTCATCCTCGTTGTCGTTGTGGTCGAGGCATTGGCGGGTCAACGCGGTCAACACCGCATCCGGACCCACCTCAAACCACCGGCGCACCCCCCGCTCGTGCAGAGTGTTGACGCCGTCGAGGAACCGGACCGGCTGACGCACATGCGTCACCCAATACTCCGGATCAGTCACCTCCGTACCAACGACCTGACCAGTCAGGTTCGACACCACCGGAATCTGCGGCGGCCTGAACGTCAACCCCCGCACAACCTGACGGAACTCGTCCAACATCGGATCCATCAGATGCGAATGGAACGCGTGACTGACCCGCAACAAGGTGCTCTTACGCCCCTGCCACACCGGCAACCAGTCCTGCAACGCCTGCGCGTCACCGGAGACCACCACCGCACGCGGACCATTGACCGCCGCGACCGACAACCGATCCGCAAAGCCAACCAACGACGCGACGACCTCGTCCTCGGAGGCCTGCACCGCGGCCATCGCCCCACCCGCCGGCAAAGCCCCCATCAACCGACCCCGCGCCACCACCAACGCACACGCATCCGACAACGACAACACCCCAGCCACATGCGCCGCAGCGATCTCCCCCACCGAATGCCCGATCAGATAATCCGCCCGCACACCAAACGACTCCACCAACCGGAACAGAGCCACCTCAACGGCAAACAACCCGGCCTGGGTGAACTCCGTCGCATCCAACAACCCGGCCTCAACCGAACCCTCCGACGCGGCCAGCAGATCCTTCACCGACCGACCCAGACGCGTGTCCAACTCGGCGCACACCTCGTCCAGGGCCTCAGCGAACCGGGGATACACCCCCGCCAACGCCACACCCATTCCTGGGCGCTGCGCGCCCTGGCCCGGGAACAAAAACGCCGTCTTACCCGACACCGGCGAACCCGTGAACACACCCACACCCGGCTCACCCGCGGCCAACGCTGCCAGGCCAGTTAGCAACGACTCCCGATCGCCGGCGACCACCGCCGCCCGCTGCGACAAATGCGCCCGCGCCGTCGCCAACGACCAGGAAGCATCGACCACCGAGACCTCAGGCCGATCGAGCAGGTACGACCGCAGCCGCTCCGCCTGCCCCCGCACCGCCGACTCACTCCGACCCGAGAGCAGAACCGGCAGGGCACCGACCGGACGCCCGGCCGGACGCCCGGCCGGCGCCTCGGACTCGACCGGCGCCTCTTCGAGGATGACGTGGGCGTTGGTGCCACTGATACCGAACGATGACACACCGGCACGGCGGGGACGTTCCTCGTTGCGCTGCCACTGCTCGGCTTCGGTGAGCAGCCTGATCTCTCCGCTGTCCCAGTCCACGTGCGGCGTCGGGGCGTCGACGTGCAGAGTGGCCGGCAGCATCCCGTGCCGCATCGCCAACACCATCTTGATCACACCAGCCACACCGGCCGCCGCCGAAGCATGACCGATGTTCGATTTGATCGAGCCGAGCCGCAGGGGGCCGTTCTGCCGCTCGCGACCGTAGGTGGCCAGCAGGGCCTGGGCCTCGATCGGGTCACCCAACCGGGTCCCCGTCCCGTGCCCCTCCACCACATCCACATCCGCCGGGCCCAACCCGGCGCTGGCCAACGCCTGACGAATCACCCGCTCCTGCGCCGGCCCATTCGGCGCCGTCAACCCATTACTCGCACCATCCTGGTTGATCGCACTACCCCGCACCACCGCCAACACCCGGTGACCATTGCGACGCGCATCCGACAACCGCTCCAGAACGAGCATTCCGGCGCCGTCGGAGAACCCGGTCCCGTCGGCTGCCGCCGCGTACGGCTTGCACCGCCCGTCCACGGCCAGACCGCGCTGCCGGCTGAACTCCAACAACAGGAACGGGCTGGACAACACAGTCACGCCACCGACAAGTGCCATCGAGCACTCGCCGGACCGCAGCGCCTGCGCGGCCAGGTGCAGCGCCACCAGCGACGACGAACACGCCGTGTCCACCGACACCGCCGGGCCCTCCAGCCCCAGGGAGTACGCCACCCGACCGGAGACCACGCTTGTCGTCGTGCCGGTCAGCCGGAATCCCTCGGCCTCCGGCGTCATCGAACCGCCGTAGCTGGAGGTCCCCGCCCCACAGAACACGCCTGTGCTGGTGCCCCGCAGCGACGTGGGGTCGATGCCGGCGTCTTCGAGTGCCTCCCATGCCGTTTCCAGCATCAACCGCTGCTGCGGGTCGATCGCCAACGCCTCACGCGGGCTGATTCCGAAGAAGCCCGCGTCGAAGTCGCCGACGGCCTTCAGGAATCCGCCGGCTCGTGCGTACACCGTGCCGACCCGCTCCGGGTCCGGGTCGTACAGTCGCTCCAGGTCCCAGCCACGGTCCTCGGGGAGGCCGGCGATCGCGTCCCGGCCCTCGTCGAGGAGTCGCCACAGCTCTTCCGGTGACGTGGCGCCGCCGGCGTATCGGCAGCTCATTCCCACGATCGCCAGCGGTTCGGTCGACTGTGCCAGCAGCAGCCGGTTTTGCTGCCGGAGACGCTCGGTCTCCTTCAGCGACTTACGGAGGGCCTCGACGAGGCTCTTCTGATCGGCGGTCATGGTTACCGCACCTCCAAGCTTGCTGCGGCAAGCGGGTTCTCGGTCATCCGGATCAGGGCTTCTGCGTCCATGTCGTCGATCGACGTGGCGTCGTCGTCGGTGGCCGGGTTGTCGTCCGGCTCTCCGTTGGCGAGTTCGGCGAGCATGTCGAGCAGCCCTGCCTTGCGCAGACGGCTGATCGGGATCGTGGCGAGCATGTCGCGGATCTCGTCCTCCTCCGACGGCCGCTGGCCCATTGGTGCGGTGCCCGGCATCGCGACCGGGATCATGTACTGGGCGACCGCCATCGAGGTGGGGTGGTCGAAGACGAGCGTGGTGGGCAGCCGCAGACCGGTGGTCCGGCTCAGTCGGTTACGCAACTCGACGGCGGCGAGGGAGTCGAAACCGAGTTCCTTGAACGCCCGGTCCGGGTCGACGGCCTCGGCCGACGAGTGGCCGAGCACGGCGGCCACCTGCCCGCGTACCAGGTCGACGACGGCCTGCTGCCAGTCGGCCTGCGGCAGGCCGGCCAGTCGTTGCGGGAGGGATCCGCCGGTGGTCTCGACACGTTGGGCCGGCACGCGGACCAGTCCGCGTAGCAGCGGCGGCAGCATCCCCGACCGGGCTTGGGCACGTAGTGCGACGGTGTCGAGCAGCACGGGTACGAGCAGTGCCTCGTCAAGCTGCTGGGCCTGGTCGAACAACTCCAGACCAAGCTCGTTCGACAACGCACCAATGCCGGTGCGTTCCAGGCGGGCCAGGTCCGCGTCGCCGAGTTCACCGGTCATCCCCGTGGCATCCGCCCACAAACCCCACGCCAGTGACGTCGCCGGCAGACCCGCCGCCCGACGACTCGCCGCCAAAGCGTCCAAGAACGCGTTCGCCGCCGCGTAGTTGCCCTGCCCCGGACTACCAATCAACGCCGCAACCGACGAGAACAACACAAACGCCGACAGTCCCAGACCAGCGGTCAACTCATGCAAATGCACTGCCGCGTCGACCTTCGGAGCCATCACCCGCCGCACCTGCTCCGAC
>NZ_JBNCKP010000050.1:0-5137 GCF_049841575.1 Micromonospora sp. DT201
CCGTGCGGTGGTATCCGCCGAACCCACCAGCGCACGACGACCTACCCACCTACCCCTTCCAAACCCAGCGTTTCTGGCTCAACCCTGCACCGGCCACGCCAACTACCGGCGGCATTCATCCGCTGCTGGACACCGCGACCACACTCGCCAACGGCAACGGACACCTCTTCACCGGACGACTATCCCTACACACCCACCCCTGGCTCGCCGACCACGCGGTACAGCAAACCGTGATCTTCCCCGGCACCGGCTTCCTCGAACTCGCCACCCACGCCGCCACCCACCTCCACCTCGACGGCATCGACGAACTCACCCTGCACACCCCACTCGCCCTGACTCCCACTACCACCACCGACATCCAACTCGCCGTCAACACCCCCGACGAAAACGGACACCACCCCTTCACCATCCACTCCCACACCAACGGAAACTGGACCCAACACGCCACCGGCGTCCTCGCGGCTCGGCTTCCGGAACCTGACTTCGCGTTCGACGAGTGGCCGCCGCCCGGCGCTGTCCGCGTCGACACCACCGGGTTGTACGAGAGTTTCGCGGTGAACGGCGTCGAGTACGGCATCGCGTTCCGGTGCCTCGGCGACGTGTGGCGCATCGGTGATGACCTCTACGCTGAGGTGCGACTCGGACCGGACCAGCAGTCGACGGCCGGCCGCTACGCCGTACATCCGGCCCTGCTCGACGCCGCCCTGCACGCCCTCGCGCTCGGCGACCTGCTCGACGACCGTGGCGCCGGTCATCTGCCGTTCTCCTGGCGCGGCGCGACGGTCCGTGCCCGCGGTGCCACGGCACTGCGGGTGCGGTGGTCGCGCAGCGAGGCCGGCGGCGTGCGCCTCGCGGTGGCCGATTCCGGCGGTACGCCGGTGGCCGAGGTCGCCTCGCTGATCACCCGTCGGCTGTCCTCCGACGACATCCCGGCCGCCGGAAGCACCCATCCGGACACGCTGTTCGAGGTGAGCTGGGCGCCGATCACCACACCCGCCGACCCGGAGCCCATTGCCGATGCCGTGTTCACCGTGCCCGCCGGAGACGACGAGCGGGCCGCCGTGCACCGTACGCTCGAAGCTCTACGGGACGGCACGACCGGGCGGCGGCTGATCGTGGTCACCCGTCGCGCCATGCAGGTGCAGGCGGGCGACCCGGCACCCGCTCTCGGCTCGGCATCGGTGTGGGGCCTGGTGCGCTCCGCGCAGTTGGAGCATCCCGGCCGGTTCGTACTTGTGGACCTCGACGACGACCCGGTGTCCGAGGCGGCACTCGCCGCGGCCGTGGCCACCGGCGAGTCGCAGCTGGTGATCCGGGGCGGCGACCTGCACGTGCCGCGCCTCGTTCGGCAACCCACACCCGAGCTGATACCGCCGGCCGGCGAAACCGCCTGGTTGCTGGACGTCGCCGAGACCGGCACCCTCGCCGGTCTCACCCTGCGATCCTGCCCCGAGGCGACCGCTCCGCTGGGCGAGGGTGAGGTCCGCGTCGCCGTCCGTGCGGCCGGTCTCAACTTCCGCGACGTGCTCATCACTCTGGGCATGTACCCCGACCCGGAGGCGCGGATGGGCGGCGAGGGCGCGGGTGTGGTCACCGAGATCGGGCCCGGTGTCACCGGCCTCGCACCCGGCGACCGGGTGATGGGCATCCTCGACGGCTCGTTCGGCCCTACCGCGATCGGCGACCACCGCACGCTGGTACGGATCCCGGCCGGCTGGACCTTCGCCGAGGCCGCATCGGTGCCGGTGGTGTTCCTCACCGCCTATTACGCGCTCGCCGACCTGGCCCGGATCCGGCCCGGAGAGAAAGTGCTCGTGCACGCCGCGGCCGGCGGTGTCGGCATGGCCGCCGTGCAGCTCGCGCGGCACTGGGGTGCCGACGTGTACGCCACCTCCAGCCCTGGCAAATGGGCGACGTTACGCGAGTCAGGGCTGGACGACGCGCACATCGCCTCCTCACGCACCACCGACTTCGCGGCGCAGTTCCTCGACCACACCGGAGGCCGGGGCGTCGACGTGGTCGTCGACAGCCTGGCGCGGGAGTTCGTCGACGCGTCACTGCGGCTGTTGCCGCGAGGCGGCCGGTTCGTGGAGATGGGCAAAGCCGACATCCGGGATCCTGACCACGTCGCAGAGACGTTCCCGGGCGTCGCCTACCGCGCGTTCGACCTGCACGAGGCTGGACCGCAGCGGCTCGGCGAAATTCTGGGTGAGCTGCTGCGCCTCTTCGACGACGGCGTGCTGCATCCGCTGCCGGTCACCGCGTGGGACGTTCGTCGCGCCGCAGAAGCGTTCCGGCACCTCAGCCAGGCCCGCCACGTCGGCAAGGTGGTGCTCACCATGCCGCCCGTGCTCGATACGGACGCGGCGGTACTGATCACCGGCGGCACGGGGGCCCTCGGCGGGTTGGTGGCACGGCATCTGGTCGCCGCTCACGGCGTACGAAATCTGGTTCTTGCCGCACGACGCACGGACTCCGCGGCGGCGCGCGGCCTGGTCGCTGATCTGGCCGCGTCGGGTGCCCGGGTGCTTGTCGAAGCGTGTGACTTCTCCGACTACGCCCAGACAGCACGTCTGCTGGAACGTGTGGGCCCGCTGACCGCCGTCGTGCACACGGCAGGGGTCATCGACGACGGGGTGCTCGAGTCCATGACTCCGGAACGTGTCGAACACGTGCTGCGCTCCAAGGCCGACGCCGCCCGCCACCTGCACCAGCTGACCCGGCACCTGGACCTGGCCGCGTTCGTGCTCTACTCCTCGGCCGCGGCGACCTTCGGCAGTGCCGGGCAGGCCAACTACGCCGCCGCCAACGCTTACCTCGACGCCCTCGCCACGCAGCGCCGGGCGCGAGGACTGCCAGCCACGTCGATCGCCTGGGGGCTCTGGCGGCAAGACGGCGGCATGACCGGTCACCTCTCCACGGCCGACATCACCCGCATGGCACGCTCCGGTGTCGCGCCGCTCGCCGCCGAGCAAGGTCTCGCCCTGTTCGACAGCGCGTGGACCGGTAACCGCGCCACCGTCGTAGCGGTCCGCCTCGACACCACCGCTCTGGCCCAGAGCGAGCCAGACGCGGTACCGGTGCTGCTGCGCGGACTGGTCCGCGGCCCGATCCGCCGCGCCCGCAGCGAGGCCACCCGGCCCCAGGAGAGTCTCGCGGCCCTGCCGGGGCCGGATCGCGCCCGTCGTCTCTTGGACCTGGTCCGGGAACAGATCGCCGTCGTGCTCGGCTATCCCGACGCCACGCTGATCGAGCCTGCGCAGAACTTCGCCGAACTCGGCCTCGACTCGCTCACCGCTGTCGAGCTGCGCAACCGGCTCGGCACCGTGACCGGGCTGCGGCTGCCACCCACCCTGGTCTTCGACTATCCGACCGCAGCCGCGCTCGCCGGCCACCTGGACAGCTCGCTTCCGCAGCAGTCCACTGGCGGCGGTCCGCTGCAGGAGCTGGAACAGCTGGAATCCCTGCTGGCCGACGTCGATCCCAGCGACGCGGTCCGTAGCCAGGTCACCTCACGGCTTCGGGTCCTGCTCGGCCGGTGGAGCACCGGGCCGCATCTGGACGGTGACCTCGAGAGTGAGGTCGCCGTCGCCACCGACGAGGAGCTCTTCGAATTGCTCGACAACGAGCTGGGCAGCTGAGCCGTGCCGGCCACGAGGGGACAGGGCGAGATGTCGAACGAGGATAGGCTCCGCGACTACCTCAAGCGCGCCACCGCTGATCTGCGCCAGGCCCGTCGCCGAATCAGCGAGCTGGAGACCACCGAGCCGATCGCCATTGTGGGTATGGCGTGCCGGTTTCCGGGTGGTGTGAGCTCGCCGGAGGGTTTGTGGCGGCTGGTGGTGGATGGCGTTGACGCTGTCGCTGGGTTTCCTGCTGATCGGGGTTGGGATCTGGGTGGGCTTTTTGATCCGGAGATGGGGCGTCCGGGTACCAGTTATGTGCGTGAAGGTGGGTTTCTGTACGACGCGGCGGAGTTCGATGCGGAGTTCTTTGGGATTTCACCGCGGGAGGCGTTGGCGATGGATCCGCAGCAGCGGTTGTTGTTGCAGACGTCGTGGGAGGCGTTCGAGCGGGCCGGAATCGACCCGGCCACCGTACGAGGCAGCCGCACCGGAGTCTTCGCCGGTCTGATCTACCACGACTACGCGACCCGGCTCGCCGCCCTCCCCGCCGAGGTCGAGGGCTACGTCGACACGGGCAGCGCGGGCAGCGTCGCCACCGGCCGCATCGCCTATGTGTTTGGTCTTGAGGGTCCTGCGGTGACGGTGGATACGGCGTGTTCGTCGTCGTTGGTGGCGTTGCATCTGGCCAGTCAGTCGTTGCGGTCGGGTGAGTGTTCGTTGGCGTTGGCTGGTGGTGTGACGGTGATGTCGACGCCGGGTGCGTTTGTGGAGTTCTCTCGGCAGCGGGGGTTGGCGGCGGATGGCCGGTGTAAGCCGTTCGCGGCGGCGGCGGATGGCACCGGCTGGTCCGAGGGCGTCGGGATGTTGGTGTTGGAGCGACTGTCCGACGCCCAGCGTCATGGTCATCGGGTGTTGGCGGTGGTCCGTGGGTCGGCGGTCAATCAGGACGGGGCCAGCAACGGCCTGACCGCACCGAATGGGCCAGCGCAGCAGCGGGTGATCCGTGAAGCTCTCGCGGCTGCCGGCGTCTCGCCGGCCGACGTGGACGTCGTGGAGGCACACGGCACGGGCACCAGGCTCGGTGATCCGATTGAGGCGCAGGCGTTGCTCGCCACGTATGGCAAGGACCGGGCGGGTGAGCCGCTGCGGTTGGGATCTCTCAAATCCAACATCGGTCATACGCAGGCGGCGGCGGGTGTTGCGGGTGTGATCAAGATGGTGATGGCGATGCGGCATGGGGTGTTGCCGCGGACGTTGCATGTGGATGAGCCGTCGCCGCACGTGGATTGGTCAGCCGGTGGGCTGTCTCTGCTGACCGGTAACACCGTGTGGCCGGAGAGTGGTCGTGCGCGTCGTGCGGGTGTGTCGTCGTTCGGGGTGAGTGGCACGAATGCGCACGTGATCCTGGAACAGGCCCCCGCCGTGGAGCCGGCTGTGAATCCGGTCGTGGATTCGGCCTCGGTGGTGGGGCCGTTGGTGGTGTCGGCGCGGAGTGAGGGTGCGTTGCGGCG
>NZ_JBNCKP010000051.1:0-5018 GCF_049841575.1 Micromonospora sp. DT201
TGCATCACGGCGTTCGGCCGTCGAGCCATTCATGGTCTGAGCAGGTCAATGTCGGAGCTTGTCAGAAGTCACAGCAACGGCTTACCGACAGCCGTGCCCCCGGCCCTTAATTGGGCATCACCGTGTGCGTCGACGGCGCGAGGACAGCGGTGACGGGCGATCCGGCTGCCGGCTGGTTACGCCTGCCTGTGTCCAACGCTCCCGTAGGAGGGATGTGCCATGGCCCCACGAACCATGCCCGAACCGGCTGAGGTCGGTCGCCGAGCCGCCGAGATCCTCGACCTGATCACACGCCACTCGTCGTCCGAGCGGCTGCGCAGCTCGTCGATGAAGTACTCCAGCTGCTGGGCGACATTCACCGGGTACCCGGCGATCAGCCGGTGGTCCCTGGAACGGGACGCCGGCCCGCTGCTGACCGAAGCGATGCGGGTCCTCGCGCTCAAGGCCGCGGTGTTCGAGCTGTCCGGCGGCGACGAGGAGGCCGCGGAGCTGCTGGTGCCGGCGCCGGTCGACGAGATGATCCACGCCGTGCTGGCCCAGTTCACCCTGATGTCCCGGATGCAGCGCGACCTCGGGGTCACGTTCCCGCACGCCACGGAGCTGGAAGCGTTTACCTACACCCGCGGCTGCCTGACCGACGCGTACTACGCCGCCGCCGGCTGGGGACCGCAGCCCCTGCGGTACTGGCTGGACTCCGCAGAGGTGACCCGCCGCCTGAACCAGCTCAACGCCCACTACCAGGCCGCAGGCCTGGGACGCGACGGACGCAGCCACGACTTCAACTTCGACCAGCCGGACCCGGCGACCACACCGGTCGGGGTCAGCGGTTAGCCAGCTCCACCGACAACACCCGCCGCATGGCCGCCACCACCTGCTTCGGGTCGAACCTCTCGCTGGCGAGGCGCTCGGCGCGGGCGACGGCACCGAAGATCTGCTCCGACGGGGCGTCGCGCAGCACGGCGACGAGCCAGCCTTCCAGATCCACCAGGTCGGCAGGAAGCACCAGGGATGCAGGCGTCGGCGCGGGTCGTGAGGTCTGGTCGGGGACAGGTTCGTCACGTGAGGCGTAGCGGCCAGGTGGCAGTCCGACCCGGTACGGGTGCACACACACTGCGACGCCATCGGTGGTGACCCGCCATCCGATGTCCGGGTTGTAGGAGAACTCTGGTCCGGGCCGGTCGACCACGTCGAACTGGCCCGGACCGAGCTGCTGGGCGGGACACACCACGCACGTCTGCTCACACCACTGCGGTAGCGGTCCGGACATGGCGCCGATGCTACGGCAACCAGGAGGTATCAGGCCATGACCGTCTTATCCCCTCCCCGGGCCGCCGCCGTCGACCGCGCCCTGCGCGACGCCCATCGATGGTGCGCCGGACACGCCATCGACGACCGCCCCGCCCTGGCCCACGCGGTCCGGGTCGCCGTGACCATCGGCGAACATGTACCAGACCCGGACCCTGATCTGATAGCGGCAGCGCTGCTGCACGACATCCCCGACTTCGCGCCCCACACGCCCGACATCTACCAGGTCCTCGCCGTCGCCTACGGCCCGCAGGTACCGCGGATCATCGCCGCCCTGCAGGCCGAGCACCAGGCCCTCGACAGGCCGGACCCGCCTATCAGCGTCGACGACCTGCCGGTGCTGCTCGCCTCGACCGCCGACAAGATCGTCGCGCTGACATCGCTGCTGCGACGGGCGCATACCAGCGGCGACGTCACCGACTTCCTCCGCAGGCGCCCGGCGCTGCTCACGCTGCTGCCGCACTTCCGGGCCTTTCAGCAGGCAGCCCATCCCCGGGTACCGGCCGCGATGTCGGCACGCCTCGACACCGCGCTGGCGCTGCTCGAGAGAGCCGCCACCGGTATTCAGGCGGCGAGCAAACCATGATCGTCATTGGTGCCGCATTCGCGGACCATCTGCGCCGTGACCTGCTCACCGCCGCCGGTCACGAACAGGCCGGCTGGCAGGTCATCCAAGAGTGGGAGCTGTCGACGGTGCAGCGGCTGCGCCTGGGCGACGGCAGCAGTGTGATCTGCAAGCTCGCCACATCGCCGTTCACCGGCGAAGCCGCCGTGCTGCGGCACCTCAACGAACACGGCGCCGCCGTGCCCTATCTGCACGGCTACACGCTACGGCCGCATGCACTGGGCATGCTGATGGACGACCTCGGCGACCCTCTCCGCCCAGCAACTATCGCCGAGGCCGCAGCCATCGCCAGCGCAATCCACGCCATCCCCCCGGCCCCCGCGCTGCCCGTGTTCGAACAGCGGACCCTGGCGCGCCTGCCCGAGCAGGCGCTTGCCGCGCTCGACGAGCTGCACCGCCAGGGCCGTTTCGTCGACACGGGCGCGGCTGAGGAACTGCTGCGGCGGCTGGCAGCGGTGGCGGGCAGACGCGCTGACGGCGCCGGAAGAGAACCCTTCGGGCTGTGCCACGGCGAGTTCCACCGCAGCTCACTGCACGTCAGCCGCAGGGGATGCCGCCTCGTCGACTGGGCGAAAGCATTCACCGGACCCGGCCTGCTCGACCTCGCCACCTGGTTCGGCACCCGCAACGCCGCAGACCCCGCCCAACTCACCCGCCTGATCAGCGCCTACGTCGCGGCCGGCGGCAGCACCGACGCTCAGTTGGACCGCGGCGGCCTGCCGGCAGCTCAATGGGCGCTGGGATGGCACCGCGTATGGGCAGCCTGGTGGTTCCTGACCACAGCTGCCGCAGGCCACCACCAGCCCCACACCGATGGCCCTCACGCCCAGGTCGTGCACCGCCAACTGCACGCAGCGGCGCAACTGCTCGACGCCGCCCCGCCTGGCGCGTCCGAAGGTCACCTCACTACTGCGGGAAGATTCTTATGAAGCGCCTCATCGTGGACACCCACGCCTCGTCCTGCTACTTCCGCACCTCCGTCGGCAGGGATGGGCGCAAGGCGTTGGTGCAGATCACCGAAAGGTGCAACCTGCACTGCGCCCACTGCTTTGTCTCCTCGACCGCAGTCGGGTCTGACCTGTCCCTGGGCGACTTCACCACCCGGGTGTTGCCCAGGCTGCTCGACGCCCGAGTCGAACGCCTCACGCTCACCGGGGGCGAGCCCTTCGTCCACCCCAACCTGATCGCGATGTGCCAGGCGGTGGCCGATCAGGGACTGCCGGTGGGCATCTGCACCAACGCGACGCTGACCCGCGACGCCGATATAGCCGCCTTGGCCGCCTTGGGCAACGTTCACGTCAACGTGTCCTTTGACGGGTTCCGGCCCGACAGTCACGGCAAGTTCCGCGGCGACCGGTCGTCGTTCGCCACCACCGTCGCCGCCACCCGCAAGTTCGCCGAGGCTGGCCTGCTCAAGGGCCTGCTGTCCACGCCCAACGCGCTGACCGTGCCGCAGGAGTTCGCTGACCTGTGCGCATTCGCCGTCGACGTCGGCGCGGAGTACGTGCTGATGAACCCGCTGTCCTCCTTCGGGCGGGGGGTGAAGAGCCGCAGTAAGCTCGCCGCCACCACGGCGGCGATGGACGCCATAACGGCCGTGACCGACCGCTTCGCCGGCCAAGTCGACCTCGTGCGCATCCGGTTCCCCAACGAGGACCTGCCGCTGGGCGGATGCGACGCGGGAAAACTGATCTACGTCTTCGTCGACGGGCAGGTCGCCGTGTGCCCCTACCTGGTCTTCGCCGCTCGCACGCCCGCCTCCGCGCACCGCGATACCGAGTTCCTCACCGGCAACATCCTCGATAGTGAAGTTGTCACCGGCCTCGACGCCTACGACTTCCATGGCCGCTACCGGGTCGGCGCCAACCCGACCTGCTGCTCCTGCGCGCTGGCCGGACAGTGCGGCAAGGGCTGCCCTGCCGCGGTCATCGCCACCGGTGGCCGCATCGGCGATGTCGATACCGAGCAGTGCCCCGTCACCGACCCATCCGGCCGTCGACTGCTCCCGCTGTCCCTGGCCAAGGGGTGAGCAGCCTGTTCATCGCCGTGGAGGGCCCCAACGGAGTCGGCAAGAGCACCGTCGCCCGTCGCCTGGCCGACCGCCTCGCCGAACTCGGACCGGCAGGGGTCCACCTGACCGGCGAGCCCACCCGCACGCCCCTGGGCCAGCTCCTGCGCCGCCAGGAATCCTTCCTGCACGGCAAGGCACTGGCCCTCGCTCTGGCCGCCGACCGCGCCGCGCACATCGAAACAGAGATCATCCCCCGGCTCGACGACGGACTGCATGTCGTCTCCGACCGGTACGTCGCCTCCTCGCTGGTGCTGCAACGCATCGACGGCCTCGACCTCGGCGAGATCTGGTCCTACAACCGCTACGTCCTGCCCGCCACCGTCATCTACCTCGAGGACCACCCAGAGGTCATCCGCACCCGCCTGGCAGCTAGACCACACTTGACCAGGCTGGAACTGGCCGGCTCGCCCGAGAAAGAACTCGCCCTCTACCGCGACGCCGCCACCCACCTGCACCGGCAGCAGTGGCGCCAACACTTCGTCGGCTGCCACGGTCTCACGCCCGAACAGGTCGTGGACACTATTCTCGCCCTGCTACCTGCCGACGGCCCCTGACCAGCGAGGCTCACCGTGCTGTCCATTCTGACGATCAACGTGCAGGCCGCCGCGCTCGCCCGCGCGCAGAAGCTCCTGACCTGGCTGCTGCAACGCGACGACCACGTGATCATCCTGACCGAAACCAGCAACGGACCCGGCACCCGGCACCTGCTCACCGGCCTGCGGGCAGCCGGGATGTCCATCGCTCACCAGCCCGCGACTGACGGCGACCGCGGCTGCGCCATCGCCAGCCGCATCCCCACCCGCCCAGCCCCGCACCTCACTGCGGGCATCAGCCTGCCTGGCCGGGCCCCCGCCGTCATCCTCGGCACCGACCCCGCCGTCACGATCCTCGGCCTCTACGTACCCTCTAGCGACCGGGCACCGGCCAAGCTCGCCAAGAAGCGGACCTTCCTCACCACCGTCACCGACACCCTGGCCCGATTACCCACCACCGACCGCGCACATCTGGTGGTCGGCG
>NZ_JBNCKP010000052.1:0-4722 GCF_049841575.1 Micromonospora sp. DT201
GGAAACACCGTTGGTCCTACCCGAACACGGCGACGTCCACCTCCAAGTCACCGTCAGCGAACCCGACCACACCGGCATCCGTCCGTTCGCGGTGCACAGCCGGCCGGATCGGGACGACGCAAGCTGGACCCGCCACGCGAGCGGCGGCTTGGCCCCGCGAAGCGTGCACTCCACCGCGGAGCTGACCGCCTGGCCACCCGCCGACGCCACCCCCCTCTCGCTGGAGGACGGCTACGACCGCCTGCGGGACCGCGGATACGAGTACGGCCCGGTGTTCCAGGGCCTGCGCGCGGCGTGGCAGGCCGGCGCGGACCTGTACGCCGAGGTCCGCCTACCCGACGGTGTCGACCCCGGCGGATTCACTCTGCATCCCGCTCTGCTGGACGCGGCACTGCACGTCATCGGCCTGACCGGCCCGGCCACCCCGGACTGCCTGCTGCCGTTCGCCTGGCAGAACGTCACCGTGCACGCCGCTGGCGCCGACGCGCTGCGCGTGCACGTACGGCGGACCGGAACCGGATCGGTGGCGCTGACTATCGCCGACGCGACCGGCGGTCTGGTCGCCGTGGCAGACTCGCTGACGCTGCGCCCGGTCACCACCGATCAGCTACGCGGCCCCGCCGCCGGTGCGCTCTACGGCCTTAACTGGACGGCTCTCCCCGGCACACCGCCCCCGGGCGTGACGCCCGCCTTCGAGCTGTACGAGCCTGCGGCGGGGAGCGATCCAATCGTACGGGCGATCACCGCGAACGCGCTCGCACGTGCCCAACGGTGGCTGGCCGCCGACCGACCCGGTGACAACCGGCTGGTGTTCGTGACCCGCGGCGCGGTCGCCACGGAACCCCAGCAGAACGCGAATCCGGTGCAGGCCGCCGTCTGGGGGCTGATCCGGACCGCGCAATCGGAGCACCCCGGCCACTTCGTCCTCGTCGACATCGACAGCGAGACCGGAGACGAGGACGTCGAGGCGGCAGTCGCCGGCGTCCTCGCGTACGCGGAAGACCAGGTCGCCATCCGAGCGGGCCGCGCCCACGTCCCCCGCCTGGTGCCGCTCGACACGCCGCAGGCGCTGCCGGAAGAGGCCTGGCGCTTCGACGTGTCCGGGCAGGGGTCCCTCGACCGGTTGGCCGTGGTCACCGGCCCGGAGACGGAGAGCCCGCTGGAGCCGGGCCAGGTGCGGATCGCCGTACGCGCCGCCGGAGTGAACTTCCGTGACGTCGTGATGGCGCTCGGCATGGTGCCCGACCAGCACATCATGGGTTGCGAGGCAGCCGGAGTGGTGCTGGCCGTGGGACCCGGCGTCACCGGGTTCGACGCCGGTGACCGGGTGATGGGCATCGTCGGCGGCTCGTTCGGGCCGATCGCGGTGGCCGACCACCGGCTGCTGGCCGAGGTTCCCGCCGGCTGGACGTTCGCCGAGGCGGCGTCGGTCCCGATCGCGTTCCTCACCGCCTGGTACGGCCTGCACGAAGTGGGCAAGCTGCGCGCGGGCGAGTCGGTGCTCGTACACGCCGCGGCGGGTGGGGTCGGCATGGCCGCCGTACAACTCGCCCGGGACGCTGGCGCGGAGGTGTTCGCCACGGCCAGCCCGGCGAAGTGGGATGCGCTGCGGGCGCTCGGCCTGGACGACGCGCACCTCGCCTCGTCGCGGACGCTCGCTTTCCGGGACGCGTTCCGCCGCGTCGACGTGGTGCTGAACTCGCTCACCAGGGAGTTCGTGGACGCCTCACTGGAACTGCTCGGCGCCGGTGGCCGGTTCGTCGAGATGGGTAAGACGGACATCCGCCCGGCCGCGAACGTCATGGCCGCATTCCCGGGGCTCACCTACGCAGTGTTCGACCTGCTCAGCGTCGACCCCGGCCGCATCCAGCAGATGTTCGCCCAGTTGCTGGCCACGTTCCGGCGAGGTGCGGTGCGCCCACTGCCAATGACCACGTGGGACATCCGCCGGGCGCCGGACGCGCTGCGCTTCATGAGCCAGGCCCGTCACGTGGGCAAGGTGGTGCTGACACTGCCCCGGCGCCTCGACCCGGACGGGACCGTCGTGATCACCGGCGGCACCGGCGAACTGGGCGGGTTGCTCGCCCGGCACCTGGCCGGCGCGCACGGCGTACAGCATCTGGTGCTGGCCGGCCGCCGCGGGCTCGCCGCGCCTGGAGCCGCTGATCTGGTACGCGAGCTGGCCGCGCTCGGCGCCGAGGCAACCGTCGTGACCTGCGACGCCGCCGACCGGTCCGCTCTCGCCGCACTGCTGGCGAACCTTCCCGGCGGCCGCCGCCTAGACGGGGTGGTGCACGCCGCCGGGGTCCTCGACGACGGCGTCCTCGAATCCCTCGATCCGGATCGCCTCGACCGGGTGCTGCGCCCCAAGGCCGACGGCGCTGCCAACCTGGACGCCCTCACCGCCGACCAAGACCTGGCCCTGTTCGCGCTCTTCTCGTCCGCAGTCGGCACGTTCGGCGGCGCCGGGCAGGCGAACTACGCCGCGGCGAACGTGTTCCTCGACGCGCTGGCCCAGCAGCGCCGCGCCCGTGGCCTGCCCGGCCTGTCGATCGCCTGGGGCCTGTGGGACCAGCGCAGCGACCTCACCCGCCACCTCGGCGACGCCGACGTACGACGGATGAGCCGATCCGGTATGGCACCACTGTCCAGCAGTGACGGTCTCGCGCTTTTCGACGCCGCCAGCCGCTGCGACGCGGCCCTGGTCGTCCCGACCCGCTTGGACACGGCGGCGATGCGCACCCCGGCCCAGGTACCGCCGCTGCTGCGCGACATCGTCCGAACGCCGCACCGACGCGTCGCCGCGCGGTCTGCGGCCGGTCCGGACGACTCGATCCAAGGACTGACCGTCCGGCTCTCTGCGGCGGCACCAGCCGAGCACGACCGGATCCTGGCCGACCTCGTGGTCCAGCACACGGCGGCGGTACTCGGCCACCGAGGCAGCCGTGTGATCAGCGCGGAGCGTTCGTTCAAGGAGCTCGGCTTCGACTCACTCACCGCCGTCGAACTACGCAATCGCCTGAACGCGGCAACCGGCCTGAGGCTACGCACCACGGTGGTCTTCGACCGGCCGACACCGCGTGCCCTCGCGGAACAGATACGCACCGAACTGCTCGGCGACACGACGCCCGCCGTACCCGAACCGTCCGCGGCGTTGGCGGCGGTGGACCGCGACATCGACCGCCTGCAGGCGGCGCTGTCCGCACTGAACCCCGACGGTCCGGCCCGGACGGACATCGCGGTACGCCTGCGGTCCCTGGTGGCCGCGTGGGACACCGGCAACGACGACGAGGAGGGACTCAGCTCGGCCTCCGCCGAGGAGATGTTCGCGCTGCTCGACCGGGAACTCGGGACGTCCTGAGCCGGTCCCGACCACGTTGCACGGGGGAGAGGCATGTCTGACGAGGGAAAGCTTCTCGACTATCTGAAGCGGGCCACCAATGACCTGCAACAGACGCGCAAGCGGCTGCGTGACGTCGAGGGTCGACTGCGGGAACCCATCGCCATCGTCGCCATGGGCTGCCGCTACCCGGGCGGCGCGCACACCCCGGACCAGCTGTGGGACCTGGCCGCACAGGGCCGAGACGCGGTCGGTGACTTCCCCACCGACCGCGACTGGAACCTCGGCGCGTTGTTCGACCCCGACCCCGACAACCCCGGCACGTCGTACACGCGCAGCGGCGGCTTCCTCGACGACATAGCCGGCTTCGATGCCGACTTCTTCGGCATCTCCCCGCGCGAGGCGCTGGCCATGGATCCCCAGCAGCGGGTTCTGCTGGAAGTCGCCTGGGAGGCCCTCGAACGCGCCGGCATCGACCCCGCCGCGCTCCGCGGCACCCGCACCGGAGTTTTCACCGGCGTGATGGCCCAGGACTACGGTCCGCGTCTCCATGAAGGCGCCGAAGGCCTGGAGGGCTACCTCCTGACCGGCAACACACAAAGCGTCGTGTCCGGACGGATCGCGTACACCCTGGGTCTGGAGGGCCCGGCGGTGACGGTGGACACCGCCTGCTCCTCGTCCCTGGTCGCCCTGCACCTCGCGTGCCGCTCCCTGCGACAGGACGAGTGCACCCTGACCCTGGCGGGCGGTGTCACCGTCATGTCGACGCCCGGAGTGTTCGTGGAGTTCAGTCGTCAGCGTGGCCTGGCGCCGGACGGGCGGTGCAAGGCGTTCTCGGCGACCGCCGACGGCACCGGGTGGGCGGAGGGTGCGGGTCTGCTCGTCCTGGAGCGCCTGTCGGACGCCCGGCGTAACGGTCATCCGGTGCTCGCGGTCATCCGGGGTTCGGCGGTGAATCAGGACGGCGCCAGCAACGGCCTCACCGCCCCGAACGGCCTCGCGCAGGAACGCGTGATCCGCCAGGCCCTCGCCGATGCCGTCCTCACGCCCGCCGATGTCGACGCGGTCGAGGCACACGGCACCGGTACCCGCCTCGGCGACCCGATCGAAGCGGAGGCTCTGCTCGCCACCTACGGGCGGGAACGAGACGAAGGCGTGCCGCTGCGGCTCGGCTCGCTCAAGTCGAACATCGGCCACGCCCAGGCCGCTTCCGGCGTAGCCGGCGTCATCAAGATGGTGCAGGCGATGCGGCATGGTGTGTTGCCGAAGACCCTGCACGTGGATGAGCCGTCGCCGCACGTGGACTGGTCGTCGGGGTCGGTGTCTTTGCTGACTGAGGCGGAGCCGTGGCCGGAGACTGGCCGGCCGCGTCGTGCGGGTGT
>NZ_JBNCKP010000053.1:0-4388 GCF_049841575.1 Micromonospora sp. DT201
TGACTGGTCAGGTCGTTGGTACGGAGGTGACTGATCCGGAGTATTGGGTGACGCATGTGCGTCAGCCGGTCCGGTTCGCCGATGGTGTGAATGCCTTGCACGAGCGGGGGGTGCGTCGGTGGTTTGAGGTGGGTCCGGATGCGGTGTTGACCGCGTTGACCCGCCAATGCCTCGACCACAACAACGACGACGGCGACGGCGATGGCGAGGGCGCGGTGTTCGCGTCCGTGTTGCGGGCCCGGCATCCGGAGCCGGACACCTTCGCTGGTTTCCTGGCTCAGGCCCACACTGCCGGGACGAGCGTCGACTGGCCGGCTTTCTACACCGACACCCATGCCCGACGGGTTGATCTACCCACCTACGCCTTCCAACGCCAGCGTTTCCCGTTGGGGCGGGCGACGGTGACGGGCGATCCGGCCGCCGCAGGGCTCGGACGTGTCGACCACCCGTTCCTGCGTGCGGCGGTCCGGATCGGTGACCGGGACGAGTGGCTGTTCACCGGTCGGATCTCCCCGGACACCGCACCCTGGGTACGCGACCACGCGGTGCTCGGCATGGCCGTGGTACCAGGTGCCGCGCTCGTCGAACTCGCCCTCGCCGCCGGCCGGCACGCGGGCAGTCCGGCCCTCGAGGAACTCACGCTCGACGTACCACTGATCCTCGACGAGGAATCGGTCACCGAACTCCAGATCACCCTGGCCGAGCCGGATCAGTACGGTCACCGTGCGGTGGCCGTCTACGCCCGCCCGCAGACGCGCGACGGAGACGAGCAGTCGACGGTGATCTGCCACGCGCGGGGGGTGCTCGCACCGGAGGCCCAGCCATTCGTGGAGTGGCTCACCGAGTGGCCACCGGCCGGCGCGGAGCCGGTCGCCGTCGACACGTTCTACAAGCGGTTGGCGGAGGTCGGCCACGATTACGGGCCGCTGTTCCAGGGGCTGCGAGCAGCGTGGCACGACGACACCCACCTGTACACGGAGGTGGCGCTCCCCGACGGCACCGACGTCGACGGGTTCGGGATCCATCCGGCGCTGCTGGAGTCGGCGGTGCACGGCGGCCTGCTGGACAGGCCAGCGAACTCCCTGGCGGAGCTGCCGTCATCGTGGTCCGGCGTACGCCTCGGATCCGGCGGACACAATCGGATCTGGGCCCGGATCGGACCTACCGACGGTGGTGCGCTCCAGGTCGACCTGGTCACCGAAGACGGCGAGCCGGTGGCAAGCGTGGCAAGCCTCGCTTTCCGTCCGGTCGACCAGGAGTGGATCGAGGGCACGCAGGGCGGGCAGCGACGTTCGTTGCTCCAGATCGACTGGGTGCCGGTGCCGGTCAAGCACGGCGCCGGACCGGCGCGGTTCGTGCTCCTCGGCGACCTCGACGGCCAGGGTGAACGCTATCGGGATCTGGACGCGCTCGAGCAGGCGCTGGCCGATGGTGCCCCGGTGCCGACAGCCGTTCTCACCTCTGTCGGGTCTTTCGACGCGGCCGGTGACGTCGCGCAGGCCGCCCAGGCGACGACCGAGCAGACGCTGGCGCTGCTCCAGCGTTGGCTGGCGAGCGAGCGCCTGACCGACACCCAGCTGGTGCTGGTGACCCGCGCCGCGATCGCGGTGGGTGCAGAGGCGGCCGATCTGGCGCAGGCACCGGTCTGGGGTCTGGTGCGCAGTGCTCAGTCGGAGCACCCGGACCGGTTCGTCCTGATGGATGTCGACGCCGATTGTGCTGCGCTGGAGTGGACGCCGCTGGTCGGGGTGGACGAGCCCCAACTGGCCGTACGCGGGGGCCGGTTGTTCGCGCCGCGCCTCGCCCCCGTCGGCGCACCGCAGGTGTCAGTGCCACACCTCGACCCGGACGGGATCGTGCTGATCACCGGCGGGACCGGTGCTCTCGGAACGGCCGTGGCGCGGCACCTCGTCCAGGCCCGTGGCGCGCGCCGGCTGCTGTTGGTCAGCCGGCGTGGTCCGGCCTGGGCGGGAGCCGACGAACTCATCGCCGAGCTTGCCGCATTCGGCTGCGAGACGCGGATCGTCTCGGTCGACGTGACGGACCGTACGCAGCTTGTGGGGCTGTTCGGAGGGCTGGAGCGTCCGCTCACCGCGGTCGTGCACGCCGCCGGGGTGCTCGACGACGCGGTGGTGGAGTCGCTCACACCGGAGCAACTGGCCCGGGTGATGCGTCCGAAGCTGGCCGGCGCACTGCACCTGAACGAGCTGACCGCGCAGATGCCACTGGCGGCGTTCGTGCTCTTCTCCTCGGTGGCGGCGTTGGTCGATAGCCCGGGTCAGGGCAACTACGCGGCGGCGAATGCGTTCCTGGATGCCCTGGCGGCGAACCGGCGAGCGGCAGGTCTCCCGGCGATGTCACTGGCCTGGGGCCTGTGGGCTGACGCCACCGGGATGGCCGGTGTCCTGGACGAGGCCGGCACCGCCCGCTGGGCGCGGACGGGAATCCAGCCGATGCCCACAGCGCTCGGGCTCGACCTGTTCGACGAGGCACAGCGGTGGGACCGGGCGGTGCTGGTGCCGGTACGGCTCGACCTCGCCGCGCTGCGCACGCAGGCACGTACCGGGGTGCTGCCGGCGCTGCTGCGCGGGCTGGTTCCGGCACCCGTACGCCCCACCGTGGCCCTGGGCGGCACGTTGGCGCAGCGGCTGGACGGGGTACCCGACTCTGACCGGGAGCCTGTCGTTGTCGGGCTCGTCCAGGCCGAGACCGCGGTGGTCCTCGGCCACACCTCGCCCGCCGCGATCGATCCGACTCGGGCGTTCAAGGAGCTCGGGTTCGACTCCCTGGCGGCGGTCGAGCTACGAAACCGGTTGGCCCAGACCACCGGTCTGCCGGTGCCCTCCACTCTGGTCTTCAACCATCCGACACCCGCTGCGGTGGCCCGGCTGCTGATCACCCTGCTCGACGGAGCCGAGCCGGGCAGTGGTCGTCCCGTCGCGCCCCGGCCTCGGCGGCTGGCTGCTGATGAGCCGTTGGCGATTGTGGGGATGAGTTGTCGGTATCCGGGTGGGTTGGATTCTCCGGAGGAGTTTTGGCGGTTGTTGGTGGAGGGGCGTGATGCGATTGTCGGCCTCCCCGATGACCGTGGGTGGGATTTGGAGCGGTTGTATGACCCGGATCCGGAGCGTGTCGGGTCGGTGTATGCGCGTGGTGGTGGGTTTTTGCGTGGTGCGGGTGATTTCGATGCGGGGTTTTTCGGGATCAGTCCGCGTGAGGCGTTGGCGATGGATCCGCAGCAGCGGTTGTTGTTGGAGGGTGCGTGGGAGGCGTTCGAGGACGCTGGTATTGATCCGACGTCGTTGCGTGGCAGCGACACCGGTGTGTTCTGCGGCGTCATGTCCTCGGAGGACTACGGCGGCCCGGCCCGGCCGGAATCCGAAGGATTCCGGCTGACCGGCACCACCAACAGTGTTGTCTCGGGCCGGGTCGCCTACACGCTCGGCCTGGAAGGGCCGGCGGTGTCGGTGGACACGGCGTGTTCGTCGTCGCTGGTGGCGCTGCACTTGGCCGCACAGGCGCTACGCGCCGGCGAGTGCTCGATGGCCCTGGCCGGCGGCGTGACAGTGATGGCGGCCCCGTTCCTGCTGGTCGAGTTCAGCCGGCAGCGCGGACTGGCCGCGGACGGCCGGTGCAAGCCGTACGCGGCGGCAGCGGACGGGACCGGATTCTCCGACGGGCTCGGACTCATCGTGCTGGAGCGGTTGTCGGACGCACGCCGTAACGGCCACCGAGTGCTCGGTTTGCTGCGCGGCAGCGCGATCAACTCCGACGGTGCGAGCAACGGGTTGACCGCGCCGAACGGGCCGTCCCAGGAGCGACTCATCCGTCAGGCGTTGGCTAGTGCCGGGTTGAGTCCGGCGGATGTGGATGTGGTGGAGGGGCATGGGACGGGGACCCGGTTGGGTGATCCGATCGAGGCCCAGGCGTTGTTGGCCACCTACGGTCGCGAGCGGGAGAACGGTCCGCTGCGGTTGGGGTCGGTGAAGTCGAACATCGGTCATGCTTCGGCGGCGGCTGGTGTGGCTGGTGTGATCAAGATGGTGTTGGCGATGCGGCATGGGATGCTGCCGGCCACTCTGCACGTCGACGCCCCGTCGCCGCATGTGGACTGGGACGGCGAGCAGGTGACCCTCCTGACCCGGGCCGAGCAGTGGCACAGCAATGGCGAGCGGTTGCGCCGTGCCGGTGTGTCGTCGTTCGGCGTCAGTGGCACCAACGCCCACGTCATCCTCGAAGAAGCGCCGATCGAGTCCGAGGCGCCGGTCGAGTCCGAGGCGGCCGGGCGTCCGCTCGGTGCCGTGCCGGTCGTGCTCTCGGGTAGGAGCGAGTTGGCGGTGCGGGGGCAGGCGGAGCGGTTGCGGTCGTTCCTGCTCGATCGGCCTGAG
>NZ_JBNCKP010000054.1:0-3851 GCF_049841575.1 Micromonospora sp. DT201
TTGCCGGTGGACTACGCCTCGCATTGCGCGCACGTGGATGTGCTGCGCACCGAGTTGGAACAACTACAGGTCACACCGGGTCCGGGACGGGTGCCGTTCTACTCCACCGTCAGCCCGGACGAGACCGTGTTCGACGCCGGGTACTGGTTTCGGAATCTGCGGCAGCCGGTGCGGTTCCACGACGCGGTCACCCGCGCGGTCGACGACGGGCTGGGACTGTTCGTCGAAGTCAGCCCACACCCGGCGTTGCTGGCAGCGATCGAGGACACCGGCGGGACGGTGGTGGGCAGTCTGCGTCGTGACCAACCCGGCCCGGACACGTTCCTGACCAACCTGGCGCAAGCACACACCTACGGCGCCGACCTCGACTGGGCAACGCTCAATGTGCAGCCCGGGCATGTCGACCTCCCCACCTATCCATTCCAACAGCAGCGGTACTGGCCCGTCGCCGCGCGCGTTGAAGCGGATTCGCTGCGATACCGCATCGAGTGGAAGCCGATCCCGGCCGCGCCCGGGGGACGGCTCCCGGGTTCGTGGGTGGTGATCGCACCGGACGGCTACGCGGACGATCCGTGGCTCGCGGCGTGTGCCCGTGGCCTGGCGGCGGCCGGTGCGCACGTCACCACAGGAGCGGCGGACGGCGCGTTCGACGGGGTGGTGTCCCTGCTCGCCGTCGATGAACGGCCGCATCCGGAGCAGCCCGCCGTGTCGGCCGGCCTGGCCGCGACGCTGGCCTTGCTGAACGATCCGTCGGGCCCGGCGCCGGTGTGGCTCGTGACCCGTGCCGCCGTGACCGCGGGGGAGGACCGCGCGCCGGGCAGCGCCGTCCAGGCTCAGACGTGGGGGCTGGGTCGCGTCGCCGGCCTGGAGCAGCCCCAGCGCTGCGGCGGTGTGATCGACCTGCCGGGCGACCTCGACGAGGACGTCCTGTCCCGGCTCATCGGCGTGCTGGGTGGCACCGAGGATCAGGTGGCGATCCGATCCACGGGCGTGTTCGCCCGCAGGCTGGTGCCGGCGGCCCTCGGCACAGCCGGACGCCACTACCGGCCGACGGGCACCGTGCTGGTCACCGGCGGTTTCGGCGCGATCGGCGGGCACGTGGCCCGCTGGCTCGCGCGCCGCGGCGCCGGCCACCTGGTGCTGATCGGCCGGCGTGGCGCCGACACACCGGGCGCCGCCGCACTGCACGCCGAACTGCGCGCGACAGGTGCCGAGGTGACCATGGCCACGTGCGACGTGGCCGACCGCACCGCCCTGGAGATGCTGCTCGCCGGCCTCGACTCGCCGGTCCGGGCGGTCTTCCACGCCGCCGGCACCCTACGGGCCGAGTCGCTCGCCGAGACCACAGTGGAGAGCCTCGCCGAGGCGTACGCGGCGAAGGTGACCAGCGCTGAACACCTCGACCACCTGTTCCGCGACGCCGACCTGGACGCCTTCGTCCTCTTCTCGTCCGGCTCGGGCGTCTGGGGCAGCGCCGGCCACGGCGCATACGCGGCAGCCAACGCCCACCTCGACGCCCTGGCCCAGCGGCGCGCCGCACGCGGCCTGCACGCACTTGCTGTCTCGTGGGGGCTGTGGGAGGGCGACGGCATGGCCGCCGGAACCGGCGCGAACGAACTGCGCCGCCGGGGCATCCGGGCCATGTCCCCGGACATCGGCGTCACCGCCCTCCAACAGGCCCTCGACCGCGACGAACCGGCTGTCACGGTCGCCGACATCGACTGGGAGCGCTTCGCCGCCGTGTTCACCTCGGCGCGTCCCCGGCCGCTGCTGGACGACATCCCGGCCGCCCGTCCAGCGCCCGGTACACCCCGGCCGCAGCAGACCGGCCTGGCCGAGCAACTCGCCCACGCCACGGAAACCGACCGGCAGCGTCTGCTCCTGGACCTGGTACGGGAGCACGCCGCAGCGGCCCTGGGGCACGCCCGCGCCGACGCGGTCGAGCCGGACCGGGCGTTCCGCGATGTCGGCTTCGACTCGCTCACCGCGGTGTCGCTGCGCAACCGCCTGAACGCGGCGACCGGACTACGGCTGCCGGCAACGCTGGTCTTCGACCACTCCACACCGCTCGCCCTCGCCGCCTTCCTCCGCTCGGAGCTGGCCGTCGAGGTGACGCCCGAGCTCAAGCTGCCCGACCAACTGGACCTCGTCGAGAAGGCACTGGCCACGGGTGACCTCGGCGGCCTGAGCGCGGCCACGGTGGTCAAGCGGCTGCGTGGACTGCTCGCCCGGCTCGACGAGCGGCCCACGGACGGCGGTGGCACCGCCCGGGACCTGATCGACGCGGCCGACGACGACGAACTGCTCGCCTTCATCAACCAAGAGCTCGGCCGCTGACCAGCACCACGCAACGGGGGAGAACGGCATGGCCAACGAACAGACGCTGCGCGAGTACCTCAAGCGCGTCACCGCCGACCTGCACGAGACCCGCCAGCGGCTGCGCGACCTGGAAGCCGGACAGGAGCCGGTCGCCATCGTGGGAATGAGCTGCCGTTACCCCGGTGACGTCCGCTCACCCGAGCAGCTGTGGCAGCTCGTGACGGAGGGCCGCGACGCGATCGGGCCGTTTCCGCAGGACCGCGGCTGGGACCTGGAGAACCAGTACGACCCCGACCCTGAGCAGCCCGGCACGTTCTACGCCCGCGGGGGCGGCTTCCTGCGGGACGCGGCCCGATTCGACGCCGGATTCTTCGGTATCTCGCCGCGTGAGGCTCTCGCCATGGATCCGCAACAGCGGCTGCTGCTGGAGACGTCCTGGGAGGTGTTCGAACGGGCCGGAATCACGCCGGAGTCGATGCGCGGCACCCGGACCGGCGTCTTCGTCGGCGCTTCACCCCAGGGGTACGGCACTTCTGTGCACGAGACACCGGAGGAGGTCGAAGGACACCTGCTGACCGGGGGCTCCGGTGCCGTGCTGTCCGGGCGGGTGGCGTACACGCTGGGGCTGGAGGGCCCGGCCGTCACCGTCGACACCATGTGCTCGTCGTCGATGGTGGCGCTGCACCTGGCCGTCCGGGCACTGGGGCAGGACGATTGTTCGGCCGCTCTCGTCGGCGGCGTGACCGTGCTGTCCAACCTCGGCTCGTTCATCGAGTTCAGCCGTCAGCGCGGACTGGCGCCGGACGGCCGGTGCAAGGCGTTCTCGGCGACCGCCGACGGCACCGGGTGGGCCGAGGGCGTCGGCGTACTGCTGCTCGAGCGACTGTCCGACGCCCAGCGCAACGGCCGGCGCATCCTGGCCGTCATCCGCGGCTCGGCCATCAACCAGGACGGCGCCAGCAACGGCCTCACCGCGCCCAACGGCCAGGCCCAGCAGCGCGTGATCCGCCACGCCCTGGCGAACGCCGGCCTCACGCCGTTCGAGGTGGACGCCGTGGAAGCGCACGGCACGGGAACCGAGCTCGGCGACCCGATCGAGGCGCAGGCGTTGCTGGCAACGTATGGCAGGGACCGGACGGGCGAGCCGCTGCGGCTGGGATCGTTGAAGTCGAACATCGGTCATACGCAGGCCGCGTCCGGCGTCGCGGGCGTCATCAAGACGGTGCTGGCGCTCCGGCACGGCATCCTGCCGCCCACCCTGCACGCCGACGATCCGTCGCCGCACGTGGACTGGTCGTCGGGGTCGGTGTCCCTGCTGACGTCGGCGGAGCCGTGGCCGGAGACCGGTCGTCCGCGTCGTGCGGGGGTGTCGTCGTTCGGCGGCAGCGGCACCAACGCTCACCTGATCCTGGAACAGGCGCCTGAGCCGCAGGAGGATCCGGTCGGGGGTTCGGTGCCGTTGGTGGAGTCGGGTTTGGTGCCGTGGGTGGTGTCGGGGAAGTCGCCGGCTGCGGTGCAGGCTGGGCTGGCCG
>NZ_JBNCKP010000055.1:0-3013 GCF_049841575.1 Micromonospora sp. DT201
ACCACGCGGTACAGCAAACCGTGATCTTCCCCGGCACCGGCTTCCTCGAACTCGCCACCCACGCCGCCACCCACCTCAACCTCGCTCAGGTCGATGAGTTGACGCTGGAGACACCGCTGGTCCTCACGCGCGACGCCGCCACCGGCATCCAGCTCACCGTGGGCACCCCGGACGCCGACGGCAGCCGCCCGTTGACCATCTACGCGAACACCGCCGAGGCGGGCACCGAGAATGCATGGGTCCGACACGCCACCGGCACGATCAGCCCTCTGCCGGCCGAGTCCCCCGCCGGCCTGACCACCTGGCCCCCCGAGGGTGCGGAGCCCGTGGCTCTCGACGATCTCTACCCACGGTTGCGCATGCTCGGCCTGCACTACGGACCGACGTTCCAAGGCCTGCACCAGGTCTGGCGGCACGGCGACGACGTCTACGCCGAGGTTTGCCTTCCCGCCAATCAGGCGCTCGGCACCGAGGGATACCGGCTGCATCCCGCGTTGCTCGACGCCGCCCTGCACGCGATCGGCTTCGGCTCGCTCCTCGCCGGCGACGAGGCCGAGCAGGCACGTCTGCCGTTCCTATGGCGCGGTGTGTCCGTCACCGCCGCAGCGGGGGCCGCCCTTCGCGTACGCGTCAGCAAGTCCGGCGAGAACGCGGTGACCCTGACCGTCGCCGACGAGGCCGGACGTCCCGTGGCATCGATCGCCTCGCTGCTGACCCGGCCGGCCCCGGCCGTTGACCCGGGCAGCGACTCCCTCTTCCGCGTGACCTGGACACCGGCGGCCGGCACACCTACCGCTGAGCCGCGCACCGAGTCGTGGACGGTCGTCGGCTCCGATGCGCCACACATTCCCGGCGCCAGGGCTGTCGCCGACCTGGCGACATTGCTGGAACGCTGGGACGAGACCGGCGGCAGCGACGTCGTGGTGCTGCCCTTCCTCGAAGGCCGTGCGGGCGACCTGCGCGACGCGGCCCGGGATGCGCTGCTCGCGCTGCAGGCCTGGTTCGCGGACGAGCGTACGAGCCGAGCGCAGCTCGTCGTCGTCACCTCGGGCGCGATCCTCACCGGAACCGACGATCCGGACGCCGACCTGGCGCACGCACCGCTCTGGGGACTGGCCCGCTCGGCCCAGTCCGAATACCCGCAGCGCCTCACTGTGCTCGACGTGGACGGTGACGAGCTGGCCGGGGCGGTACACGCGGCGATAACCACCGGGGAGCCACAACTCGCCATCCGCAAGGGCAGCATCGTCGTTCCCCGCATCGAGCGCCTGCCTGCCGTGGCGGACCACGCGGACGACGCCGTCGCTCTCGATCCCGACGGAACGGTACTGGTCACGGGCGGTACCGGCACGCTCGGTGGGCACGTCGCACGGCGCCTGGTCAGCCAGCACGGCGTACGCCGGCTCCTGCTGACCGGCCGGCGCGGGCCGGACGCCCCCGGTGCCACCGCACTGGCCGCCGAGCTGGGTGAGCTGGGCGCGACCGTGACCGTGGCCGCGTGCGACGTCGGCGACCGGGACGCTCTGGTACGGCTGCTCAGTTCCATCGCCCCCGAGCACCCGCTGACCGGCATCTTCCACCTGGCCGGCGCGGTCGACGACGGCACCCTCGAGACAATGACTCCGGAACGGCTCGACCGGGTGCTCGTACCCAAGGCCGAGGCCGCGCTGCATCTGCACGCGCTGACCCGTGAGGCCGGGCTTGCCGCGTTCGTGCTGTTCTCCTCCGCGGCGGCCACCTTCGGCGGGCCGGGCCAGGGCAACTATGCGGCCGCGAACACGCTGCTGGACACTCTCGCCGAGTATCGGCGTGCCGAAGGCCTGCCGGCCACCTCGGTGGCGTGGGGTCTGTGGGCGGAGACCAGCGGCGTGACCGCGCACCTCACCGATGTGGACCTCAGCCGGATGTCCCGGGCGGGTATGCGGCCGATGTCCGCGGGCGAGGCACTGCCGCTGTTCGATGCGGTGCTTTCCGGCGGGACCGTCGCGGGCGGGGCGGTGATGGCGATGCGATTGGACATCGCGGCTATTCGCGCCCAGGCCGGTGCCGCCGTGCCACCGCTGCTGCGAAAGCTGATCCCGGCTGCCCGGCGCAGCGTCCCGACCGCGCGGACGGGTGCCGGGGCGGACCTCCCGCAGCGCCTGTTCGGGCTGGCTCCCGAGGAACGCGCGAAGGTGCTGCTGGATTTGGTGACGACGGAGATCGCCGTCGCGGTCGGGCTGCCGGGGCCCTCGGTTGTCGGCGACGACCGGCTGCTCGGCGAGCTGGGCCTGGACTCGCTGATCGCGGTCGAGCTGCGGAACCGGCTCGGCGCGGCGACCGGCCTGCGGCTGCCCGCTTCCCTCACGTTCGACTATCCGACGGCGGCGGCGATCGCGGCGTACCTGTCCGATGAGTTCACGCCACCGGACGAGCCCGGTACACCCGCCGACGAGGCCACGTTCCGGCAGCTGCTCGCGTCGATTCCGATGGCGCGTATCCGCGAGGCCGGGCTGATGGATTCCCTCATGCGGCTCGCCGTACCGGACGACGCGCAAGCGGCGGCGACAACAGCCGACCGGCCCGGCGACGCAGACGCCATCGCGCTGATGGACGTCGAGGAGCTGGTCCAGTTGGCTCTCGGCGACGACGCGTCCTGACCAGCCTCTCACTGCGACGAAGACGACGGAGTTCACCATGAACATGCCGACCGAGAAGATCGTCGACGCGCTGCGGGCGTCGCTATTGGAGAACAAGCGGTTGCAGCACCGCCACGACGAATTGCTCGCCGCGGCGCGTGAGCCGGTGGCGATTGTGGGGATGGGGTGTCGTTATCCGGGTGGTGTGTCGTCGGCGGATGGTTTGTGGGGTTTGGTGGTTGAGGGTCGGGATGGGGTGGGTGGTTTTCCGTCGGATCGTGGTTGGGATGTGCCGTTTGATGTGGATCCGGAGCGGTTGGGGGCTACTTATTGTTCTGAGGGTGGGTTTTTGTATGGGGCGCCGGGTTTTGATGCGGGGTTTTTTGGGATTTCGC
>NZ_JBNCKP010000056.1:0-2477 GCF_049841575.1 Micromonospora sp. DT201
AAACCATCCGCCGACGACACACCACCCGGATAACGACACCCCATCCCCACAATCGCCACCGGCTCACGCGCCGCGGCCCGGGCGTCAGTCAACTGTTGGCGGGTACGGTGCAATTCGCCGGTCGCCCACTTCAGGTGTTCCAGCAATTTCTCTTCGGTGCCCGTCACAGCGTCCCCCGTCGCGGTCATGACTTTCCGAACTCTCGGTTGATGAGTGCGAAGAGCTCATCGGCGCTCGCGGACTCGATCTCGCCAGCGACGCTCTCGTTGGCGGCGGTCTGCGTGTCGTACTCCTGCAACAGACCACGCAGCCGCTCGGCGACACCGGCCCGGCCGGTGGCATCGAGGGTTGCGCCGGCCAGTGCCGTGGCCAGCTGGTCCAGGTGGGTGAACACATCACCGCCGGGCTCGGGCGGGAACAGCTGCTCGTACAGGAAGTCGCCGAGAGCGTCCACGGTGGTGTAGTCGAAGGTGAGCGACGCCGGTAGCCGCAGCCCGGTGGTCTCGCTGAGCCGGTTGCGCAGCTCGACCGCGATCAGCGAGTCCAGGCCCAGCTCACCGAGGGGAACGTGCTGGCCGACGGACGCCGGCGTTTCGTGGCCCAGCGCGACCGAGACCTGCTCGACGACGTGTCTCCGCAGGGCCGACCCGCGCTCGTCGGCGGGAAGGTCCATGAGGTGTTCCCGGACGCCGGCCAGCGGTGTGCGCCGCTGGGGCGTACGCGGAAGGGCAGGTGCCAGGTACCGCAGCAGCGGCGGCAGTTCCGTCCCGGCGGTGTCGACCCGGATGGCGACCACGTGCGGGACGTCCGTGGACAGCGCGGCGTCCAGCAGGTTCAGGCCTTGCGCGTCGGTCAGCGGCGGGAGACCGGCCCGGCGCAGGCGAGACAGGTCGGCGTCGCTCAGGTGCGCTGCCATGCCACCCGACTCGCCCCACAGACCCCAGGCGATCGAGGTTGCCGGCAGCCCGAGGCTACGCCGGTGGTGGGCGAGCGCGTCGAGGTACGTGTTGGCCGCCGCGTAGTTGGCTTGGCCGAGCGCTCCGAACGTCGCCGCCGCGGACGAGAACAGAACGAATTTCCGTACGCGGGGGTCGTCGCGGGTCAGCTCGTGCAGGTGTGCCGCGGCGTCGGCTTTCGCGGGCAACACCGCGTCGAGGTGGACGTCGCTCTGTTCAGTGAGAAGAGCATCGCGCAGTACCCCTGAGGTGTGCACGATCGCGGTCACCGGCCGCTCCGGCGGCACTGCGTTCAGCACTTCGACCAGGGCTGCCCGGTCGGCGACGTCGCACGCCGCGAACGTGGTTTCCGCACCGAGGGCGGCCAGGTCCGCTCGCAGCGCTTCGGCGCCCGGCGCGGCGGGTCCGCTGCGGCTGACCAGCAGCAGATGCCGGATCCCGTGCCGGACGGCCAGGCGCTTGGCGACGTGGGCGCCCAGCGCTCCCGTGCCGCCGGTGATCAGCACCGTCCCGTCCGGATCCAAGGCGGAGGTGTCCGGGCTCGGCACCGCGCCGACCGGGACCAGGCGAGGGGCGTACGCCTCTCCCTGGCGGATCGCCAGTTGCGGTTCTGCCGAGGCGAGCGCGGCGGGGAGTGCCCGCAGCGACGCTTCGTCGTCATCCAGGTCGACGACGGCGAACCGTCCGGGATGCTCGGACTGGGCAGAGCGGATGAGCCCCCACACCGGCGCGGCGTCCAGGTCGCGTACGTCGTCGCCGGGTACCGCCGCCAGCGCGCCTTTCGTCACGACAGCCAGCCGGTCGGCCGCGGGCCGATCGGCGGCGAGCCATTGCTGGAGCACTGCCAGCACCTGCCGGGCCGTGGCCGCGGCGCCGTGCCCACCGGTCACCCGGTGGTGTTCGGCGGGATCGGCCGCATCGCCGACCGGCACCGGCTGCCAGTCCAGACGTAGCAGCGGCACGTCGCGGCCGGCTAGGGCATCCTCGATCTGGCGTACGGCTACCGGCCGGGTCGTCAGCGCCGCCACGGACAGCACCCCCTGCCCGGTATCGTCCGCGACCGTCAGGGCGTACGAGCGCTCACCGACCGGGGTCAGTCGGGCCCGCAGGACGGCGGTGCCGGTTCCGTGCAGCGCCACGCCGTTCCATCCGAACGGCAGGTGTGGCTCCGTTCCGCCGTACAGCCCGAGGGCGTGCAGCACGGCATCGAGCAGTGCGGGATGGACCTGATACCCGGCGGCGCTCGATTCCTCGCCGTCATCTTGGCGGATCTCGACATAGATGTCGTCGCCGCTGCGCCACGCCCGGCGTAACCCGCGGAAGGTCGGCCCGTAGTGCAACCCGAGCCCGTGCAGCCGCGAGTACAGCCCATCGATCTGCACCGCTTCGGCACCGGGCGGTGGCCACTCCTTCAGGTCAGCGGTCACCGTGGTCACCGCGGTACCGAGGACGCCGGTGGCGTGTTGGGTCCAGTTTCCGTTGGTGTGGGAGTGGATGGTGAAGGGGTGGTGTCCGTTTTCG
>NZ_JBNCKP010000057.1:0-2316 GCF_049841575.1 Micromonospora sp. DT201
GGCGTTGCTGGCAGCGATCGAGGACACCGGCGGCACCGCGGTCGGCAGCCTACGTCGCGACCAGCCGGGCCCGGACATCTTCCTGACGAACCTGGCCCAGGCCCACACTCACGGCGCGGACCTCGACTGGGCAACGTTGAACACCCGGCCGGGACACGTCGACCTCCCCACCTATCCATTCCAACGGGAGCGGTTCTGGCTCGCGCCCGGTACCGCCGGTGAGGCCCGGCGCCCGATCACGTTGCCGCCGCACGCCGCCGTGCCGGCAGGCCTGTCATCCGAGCTCGCCGGTCTGCCCGCAGCCGAGCTGGAAGAGCGCCTGACCGACCTCGTACGGGCGCAGGCCGCCGCTGTCCTCGGCCACGCGGACTCCGGCGCTGTCCACGCCGACCGGACCTTCAAGGACTACGGCTTTGATTCGCTGACCGCCGTCGCCCTGCGGAAACGCCTCAACGAGCAGTTGGGCACTCGGCTGCCCATCGCCGTCGTCTTCGACCACCCGACCCCGGGGGCACTCGCCCGCCGCCTCGTCGCGGAGGTCACTGGAGAAGCCGTCGGCCAGGCCGTCCCGGCGCCGGTCCGTTCCGGCTCCGCGCCCGACGAGCCGATCGCCATCATCGGCATGAGCTGCCGGTTCCCAGGTGGAGTGGCGTCGCCGGAGGACCTGTGGCGGCTGACAGTGGACGGTGTCGACGTGGTCGGGGACTTCCCACTCGATCGTGGTTGGGATCTGGCCGCCCTATTCGACGGTGACCCCGAGCGTCCGGGCACGAGCTATGTACAACAGGGCGGCTTCCTGGATGACGCGGCGGAGTTCGATGCGGGATTCTTCGGGATTTCGCCACGTGAGGCGTTGGCGATGGATCCGCAGCAACGGCTGCTGTTGCACACCTCGTGGGAGGCGTTCGAGCGGGCGGGCATCGACCCCGACAGCGTGCGAGGCACCGAGGTCGGCGTGTTCGCGGGTGCCTCGGCGCAGGACTACGGACCTCGGCTACACGAGCCTGCCGAAGAACTTGACGGCTTCCTGCTCACCGGGAACGCGCCGAGCGTGATCTCCGGCCGCATCGCCTATGTGTTTGGTCTTGAGGGTCCTGCGGTGACGGTGGATACGGCGTGTTCGTCGTCGTTGGTGGCGTTGCATCTGGCCAGTCAGTCGTTGCGGTCGGGTGAGTGTTCGTTGGCGTTGGCTGGTGGTGTGACGGTGATGTCGACGCCGGGTGCGTTTGTGGAGTTCTCTCGGCAGCGGGGGTTGGCGGCGGATGGTCGGTGTAAGTCGTTTGCGGCGGCGGCGGATGGCACTGGTTGGTCCGAGGGTGTCGGGGTGTTGGTGTTGGAGCGGCTGTCGGACGCTCGGCGTCATGGTCATCGGGTGTTGGCGGTGGTGCGTGGGTCGGCGGTCAATCAGGACGGGGCGAGTAACGGCTTGACGGCGCCGAATGGTCCGGCGCAGCAGCGGGTGATTCGTCAGGCCCTGGCGAATGCGGGTGTGTCGCCGGCCGAGGTGGACGTCGTGGAGGCGCATGGGACGGGTACCCGGTTGGGTGATCCGATTGAGGCGCAGGCGTTGCTGGCGACGTATGGCCGGGATCGGGCGGGTGAGCCGCTGCGGTTGGGGTCGGTGAAATCCAACATTGGTCACACTCAAGCGGCCGCGGGTGTCGCGGGTGTGATCAAGATGGTGATGGCGATGCGGCATGGGGTGTTGCCGCGGACGTTGCATGTGGATGAGCCGTCGCCACATGTGGATTGGTCAGCCGGTGGGCTGTCTCTGCTGACCGGTAACACCGTGTGGCCGGAGAGTGGTCGTGCGCGTTGTGCGGGTGTGTCGTCGTTCGGGGTGAGTGGCACGAATGCGCACGTGATCCTGGAACAGGCCCCCGCCGTCGATCCGGCCCCGGTCATGGGCCCGACCGTGGATGCGCTTGTGGCTTCGGCCGTGGATCTGGCCGTGGATCCCGCCGTGGGTGCGGCCGTTGGTGTGGCCCCGGAATCGGCCGTGAATCCGGTCGTGGATTCGGCCTCGGTGGTGGGGCCGTTGGTGGTGTCGGCGCGGAGTGAGGGTGCGTTGCGGCGTTATGCCGGTGCTCTCTCGGAGGTGCCGGATTGTGGCGGGGTGGGGTGGGCGTTGTCGGGTCGCGCCCAGTTTGAGTGGCGGGCGGTGGCGCGGGATCGGGTGGCGTTGGCGGCGTTGGCTTCGGGTGGTTCGGGTCCGGGGTTGACGGTGGGTCGGGTGCTTGGGGGTAAGACGGCGTTCTTGTTTTCGGGTCAGGGTGGTCAGCGGTTGGGGATGGGTGCGGGGTTGTATGAGCGGTT
>NZ_JBNCKP010000058.1:0-2058 GCF_049841575.1 Micromonospora sp. DT201
CCCAACCCCGATCAGCAGGAAACCCAGCGACAGCGTCAACGCCATCCACCACCAGCCGCCACAAACCCTCCGGCGAGGTCACACCACCCGGAAACCGGCACGCCATACCCACAATGGCGATCGGCTCGGCGGTCGTGGCCGCCTGCACCGCGGGTGCCGGGCCAGCGGATTCCCCGCCCGCGACCTCCTCCAGCAGGTGTTCGGCCAGTTCGGCCGGTGTCGGATAGTCGAAGATCAGGGTGGCCGGCAGGGTGCGGCGGGTGGCCGCGTTGAGCCGGTTACGCAGTTCGACGGCGGTCAGCGAGTCGAAGCCGAGCTCGCGGAACGTCAGCGCCGGTTGGACCCGGTCGGCGGAGGAGTGTCCAAGGACGGCAGCGACCTGTGACCGTACGAGATCAAGCACCAGATCCGGGCGGCCCGCGACCGGAACCCATGTCTCATCCGGTGGAGTCTCCGGGGAGGAAGCTGGGCGCAGCCGGGCGAACAGCGTGCTGGGGCGGGTCGCGGTAAAGAAGGGCAGGAAGCGGTCCCAGTCGAAGTCGGCGACGGTCACCTCGGTGTCGTCCGCGCTCAGCGCCCGGCCGAGGGCCTGCAGGGCTCGGTGCGGGTCCATAGGGCGCACGCCGCTGCGCCGTACTCGGTCGAGCACTGCGGGGTCGGTCGCTGCCATCCCGCTCTCGGACCACGGTCCCCAGGCGATCGACGTGGCGGGCAGCCCCGCCGCACGCCGCATCCGGGCCAGGCCGTCGAGGTAGGCGTTGGCCGCCGCGTAGTTGCCCTGGCCGGGACCGCCGACGGTGGCGGCGAGCGAGGAGAACAGCACGAACGCGTCGAGCTTCCGTTCCATGGTCAGCTCGTGGAGGTGGAACGCGGCGTCGGCCTTGGTGCGGAGTACCGCGTCGAGATCCGCGGCCGTCATCGAGGCCAGTACGCCGTCGGCGAGGACTCCGGCGGCGTGGAAGACCGCGGTGAGGCCGGGCAGGCCGGTCAGCACCTCGGCCAGCGCTGAACGGTCGGTCACGTCGCACGTCGCGAACGTGATCCGCGCCCCGAGTTCCTCCATGTCGGCCCGTAACTGGTCCGCGCCGGGCGCCCGGTCACCGGTGCGGCTGATGAGGACGAGGTGCTCCGCTCCCTGTCGGGCCAACCAGCGACTCAGCTGACCGCCGAGCGCCCCGGTGCCCCCGGTGACCAGAACGGTTCCGCGGGCGCGCCAGGGTGACGCGGCCGCAACCGGTGGGGCGTGCTCCAGGCGGCGGGCGAAGACACCTTCCGGGCGTACGGCGAGTTGGTCCTCACCGCCGTGGCCGGTGAGGAGGTCGAGCAGGTGGTGCGTAGCGACGGAGGTCGGTGCGGTCGGAAGGTCGATGAGGCCACCCCAGCGCTCGGGGTGCTCGAGCGCCGCCACTCGGCCCAGTCCCCACAGCGCCGTAGCGGCCGGGTCTGCGCCGGGTTCGCCGGGTACGGCCTGGACGCCTTCGGAGGTGACCATCCAGAGTGGGGCCGGCACGTCGGCGTCGCCGAGTGCCTGCAGGAGTACGACGGCATGCAGGAGGGACGGGGTGTGCCCTGGCAGGTAGAGGACGCCTAGGAAATCGCCGGCGGCGTGGGATGCGACGCGGAGGTGGCCGGCCAGGGCCTCGCGGTCGGCGGTTCCGGTCAGCCGGATCGGCGGGCATCCGTGCTCGGTGAGCGACTGTGTGATGGCGCTGGCCCAGGCGTCATCGGTGGCGGCGACGACCATCCAGGTGCCGGCCGGGGTTCGCGCCGGGGCGGGACGGTACGGCGTCCAGGCGACGCGGTAGCGCCATTCATCCACGCCCTGGTTACGCAGCCACGACGAGAGGAGTGGGAGGATCTCGGCGAGACGATCCTCGTCGGTGCCGAGCAGGCCGGCGAGCGCGGTGGCGTCCTCACGCGCTACGGCGTCCCAGAATCCGCTGTCACCGGGGCCGATGGTCGGGTGGTCCGGTGCCTCCAACCAGAAACGCTGGGTTTGGAAGGGGTAGGTGGGTAGGTCGTCGTGCGCTGGTGGGTTCGGCGGATACCACCGCACGG
>NZ_JBNCKP010000059.1:0-1579 GCF_049841575.1 Micromonospora sp. DT201
AGGCGCTCCAGGACGAGCAGACCCGCACCCTCCGCCCACCCGGTGCCGTCGGCGGTCGCCGAGAACGCCTTGCACCGGCCATCCGGCGCCAGGCCACGCTGACGACTGAACTCCACGAACTCGCCGGGTGCGGACATCACCGTCACGCCACCGGCCAGCGCCAGCGTGCATTCGCCCCGGCGCAGGGACTGCGCGGCCAGATGCAGCGCTACCAGCGACGACGAGCAGGCCGTGTCCACTGTCAGCGCCGGGCCCTGCAAGCCGAGCGTGTAGGCGATCCGGCCGGAGGCGACGCTTGCCGTGTTGCCGGTGAGGAGGTAGCCCTCCAGGTCGGCGGGCGCCTGATGCAGGGCGGGCGCGTAGTCCTGGGCCATCGCCCCGATGAACACGCCGGTCGCGGTGCCATTCAGCGGCCCAGGCGGAATTCCCGCGTCCTCCAGTGCGGTCCAGGCCGTCTCCAGCAGCAACCGCTGCTGCGGGTCCATGGCGAGTGCCTCGCGTGGCGAGATGCCGAAGAAATCGGCGTCGAAGCGGTCGGCGTCGGCCAAGAATCCGCCTTCACGGCAGTAGGTGGTTCCGGACCGCTCCGGGTCAGGGTCGTAGAGCGCCGCCAGATCCCAGCCGCGGTTCTCGGGGAAGCCGCCGATCGCGTCCCGCTCCTCGGTGAGCAGCTTCCAGAGGTCGCCCGGGGACCGGACATCTCCGGGCAGGCGGCACCCGATGCCGACGATGGCGAGCGGTTCGCCGGATTCCTCGCGTAGGCGTAGGACGTCCTCGCTGTCGCCGCCGCCCAGCAGTTCCCGTTGCAGGTAGGCGGCCACCGCGCCCGGGGTGGGTTGGTCGAAGAGCAGGCTGGACGGCATCCGCAGACCGACAGCCGCGTTCAGGCTGTTTCGCAGGTCCACGGCGCTGACCGAGTCGAACCCGAGGTCCTTGAACGACCGGTCGGGGTCGATCGCGGACGGCCCGTCGTGCCCCAGGATGGTGGCGGCTCGTTCCCTGACCAGGTCGAGCATGATGCGCCGTCGCTCGTCGCCGTTGCGGGCGTGTAGCTGGGCGGCCAGCGGGTTGCCCGCCCCCTCCGAGGCGACCGGCGTGTCTGGCACGCTACCCAGCCAGTGCCGTTTGCGTTGGAACGGATAGGTGGGGAGGTCGACGTGTCCGGGCCGGGTGTTGAGTGTTGTCCAGTCGAGGTCGGCGCCGTGAGTGTGGGCCTGCGCCAGGTTCGTCAGGAACGTGTCCGGACCGGGCTGGTCACGACGCAGGCTGCCGACCGCGGTGGCGCCGGTGTCCTCGATCGCCGCCACCAACACCGGATGCGGACTCACCTCAACGAACAGTCCCAACCCATCGTCGACCGCGCGGGTGACCGCGTCGTGGAACCGCACCGGCTGCCGCAAATTCCGAAACCAGTACCCGGCGTCGAACACCGTCTCGTCCGGGCTAACGGTGGAGTAGAACGGCACCCGTCCCGGACCCGGTGCGACCGCGAGCTGCTCCAGCTCGGTGCGCAGCACATCCACGTGCGCGCAATGCGAGGCGTAATCCACCGGCAACCGGCGCGCCCGATCCCCGTGCG
>NZ_JBNCKP010000060.1:0-1411 GCF_049841575.1 Micromonospora sp. DT201
CTTTTTGATCGTCCCCAGCCGGGGACCCTCGGTCGCCCGGCCCGGTATGACTTCCTGCCCCTGTCGTTCGGATGATCCGGGGGGTGTTGTCGCCGGGTCGGGTGGCGTCGGCGGACCGCTGATAGGGACACGGCCACCCGTGTTCGGGGTAGGTCTCTTCGTAACGTGGCTGCCGGCAGTCCGACGCCCTGACTGCGGCCGAGGCCACGGAACGATGCGTGGAGGCGGGTCTGGTGCACGACGGATATGGCGTCTTCCTGGGCTTGGACGTCGGCAAAGAGGGTCATCACGCGGTCGGGTTGGCCCCGGACGGCAAGCGGCTGCACGACGCGCCGCTGCCGAACACCGAGTCCCGACTGCGGCAACTGTTCGACAAACTCGCCCGTCACGGCCGAGTCCTGGTCGTGGTTGACCAGCCCGCCTCGATCGGCGCCTTGCCGGTCGCGGTGGCTCGGGCGTGCGGGCATCAGGTGGCCTACCTGCCCGGCCTGGCGATGCGGCGGATCGCTGACCTGCATCCCGGCTCGGCGAAGACCGACGCGCGTGATGCCTATGTCATCGCTGACGCGGCCCGCACTCTGCCGCACACGCTGCGGCGGGTCGACACCGGCGACGAGGCTTTGGCCGAGCTGGAAGTCCTCGTCGGTTTCGACGACGACCTCGCTGGCGAAGCCACCCGGGTGGCCAACCGCATCCGGGGACTGCTGACGCAGATCCATCCCGCCTTGGAACGAGTCCTCGGCCCGAAAGTGCAGCACAAAGCTGTGCTGGAGCTGCTGTCACGCTGCGGCGGCCCGGTCGGTCTGCGCAAGGCCGGCCGCCGCAAACTGCTCTCGATCGCCGCCGTCCACGCGCCCCGCATGGGCGAACGGCTCGTCGAGCAGGTCATGGCCGCTCTCGACGAGCAGACCGTCACCGTCCCCGGCACGACAGCGGCGGAAACGATCCTGCCCCGCCTCGCCGACAGCCTCCGCGACGTCCTGCGACAACGCGACCACGTCGCCGGCGAGGTCGAGAGGATGCTTGATGCGCACCCTCTTGCCCCGGTCCTGACCTCGATGCCCGGCATCGGCGTCAGGACCGCCGCCCGGATCCTCCTCGAAGTCGGAGACGGCACCGCGTTCGCCACCCCCGGCCACCTCGCCGCCTACGCCGGCCTCGCCCCCGTCACCCGACGATCCGGAAGCAGCATCCGCGGCGAACACCCACCCCGAGGCGGCAACAAGAACCTCAAACGTGCGTTCTTCCTCGCCGCGTTCGCAGCCCTCGCCGACCCCGTCAGCCGGGCCTACTACGACCGCAAACGCGCCGAAGGCAAACGCCACAACGCCGCCCTCATCTGCCTCGCCCGCCGCCGCTGCGACGTCCTATACGCCATGCTCCGCGACAAGATCCCCTACCAACCACGACC
>NZ_JBNCKP010000061.1:0-1409 GCF_049841575.1 Micromonospora sp. DT201
ACGAGGACGGCCACCGCATGATCGTCTGTGTGTTGTGGACACAACATCAGACCTTGCGGTGGCCGAGAGTCACAGCTTAGAGCCTGCCCAGTGGCGGCGAACTATCGACCTGGTGACCAACTCATTCGCGGGCCGGTTCGCCCGAGTCGAACCCCGTTGGGCGGCCGTCGGCTTCGTTACCGGCCTGCTCGCGGACCTTCAGATCAAGACGTGCTGGCAGTTGGCGGAGCAGGCCGGGCATGCTCGCCCGGATGCGATGCAGCGGCTGCTCTACCGAGCGAAGTGGGACGCCGAGGCCGTGCGTGACGACGTGCGGCGAGTCGTCGTCGACCGGCTCGGTGACCCCGACGGTGTCCTCGTGGTCGACGAGACCGGCGACCTGAAGAAAGGCGTGCACACCGTCGGTGTTCAGCGTCAATACACCGGTACCGCCGGGCGGATCGAGAACGCCCAGGTCGGCGTGTTCCTGGCCTACGCGAGCCGACACGGCCACACCCTGATCGACCGCCGGGTCTACCTGCCGAAGTCCTGGACCGACGACCGTCAGCGGTGTGAGCAGGCCGGCGTCCCGGACGACGTCGCCTTCGCCACCCGATCCGAACTCGCCGACGACATGATCACCGCCGCCGTGAAGGCCCTGGTCCCGGCCCGATGGGTCGCCGCGGACGAGGCCTACGGCAACAACACCCGGCTACGCGGCGAGCTACGCACACACCGCCTGGGCTACGTCCTGGCGGTCTCCCGCGATCATCTCGTGCCGATCGACGGCGGCAAGACCCGCCGCCGCGCCGACCGACTGGCCGATGACCTGCCCGCCACAGCATGGACCCGGCGCAGCGCCGGCAACGGGTCAAAAGGACCACGACTCTACGACTGGGCCTGGCTGGCCGACGTCGGCGCCGACGGTGACCCCGACGACGACGGCCGGCACAGTCTGCTGATCCGCCGCAACAACACCACCGGTGAGCTGGCCTTCTACCGCTGCTGGACGCCCCACCCAGCCACCCTCGCCCAACTCGTCCGAGTGGCTGGAGTTCGTTGGACCGTGGAGGAATCGTTCCAGGCAGGAAAGGGTCAGGTCGGCCTCGACCAGCACCAGGTCCGCCGCTGGACCTCATGGCACCGGTTCACCACCCTCGCCCTGGCAGCCCTCGCCATCCTCGCGATCTGCGCCGCCGACGCCCGGACAACCCACCAACACGACCAACCCGACATGATCCAACTGACCACCAACGAGATCCGCCGCCTGATCAACGTCCTGCTCATCCGCCCTACCCGCAGCATCGCCTACCGATTGCGCTGGTCAAACTGGCGACGCCGACACCAAGCACGAGCCAAACGAGCCCACTACGCTCGCCGCCTCACCCTCGAACTCCAACCATGATCACGAACGGCGGCTGCCGTACTAG
>NZ_JBNCKP010000062.1:0-1357 GCF_049841575.1 Micromonospora sp. DT201
GCTTTCTTCGCGTTAATGCCAGACTGATCGACGTCCGGCGGGGCTCGCTCATTTCTTCGCTGCCCCGGCCTGCGGCTGGTGGCTTTTCCTGATGTGCGGCCCCGCCGGACCCTGCGCCGGGCCTGGAGTGGCTTGATAGGAGCCTGCTACTGCTCGATTAAGGCATGCCCCCTCGCCCGGCTCGCGGACCCTCACCCCCGGCAGCGAGGAGCTGGCATGACCGTGATCGGAATCGACGCCCACAAGCGCACACACACCCTGGTCGCGGTCGACGACCTGGGCCGCAAGCTCGGCGAACGAACTGTCGTCGCGACGGATGAAGGTCACCTCCGCGCCGTGGAATGGGCAGGTCAGTGGCCGCAGGTGAGCTTCGCGGTCGAGGATTGCCGGCATATGACCCGCCGGCTGGAACGCGACCTGTTGCGTGCCGGGCATCGGGTTGTGCGGGTGCATACCCGGTTGATGGCTGCGGCTCGTAGGTCGGGGCGGCAGCGAGGGAAGTCCGACCCGATCGACGCCGAAGCTGTCGCCTTGGCCGCGTTGCGCGAGCCGGATCTGCCCGTTGCCCATCTCGACGGGCCTACCCGGCAGGTCAAGCTGCTCTCCGATCACCGTCACGATCTCGTCGTGGAACGCACCAAGCTATGCGGGCGGCTCCGCTGGCACCTGCATGAACTGGACCCGGAACTCCAGGTGCCCTCCCGGGGCCTGCGCCGCTACCGCGTCATCGACGAACTGGCTGCCAGACTCGCCGACCTCGACGGCACGGTCGCCCGGATCGCCCGAGATCTGCTGGTCCGCTGCCGGGAGCTGACGGTGCAGATCAACGCCCTGGAGCGTGAGCTGCGGGACCTGGTGGAGGATCTGGGACCGACCCTGCTCGCGATCCCCGGCCTGGGCGTGCTCGGCGCGGCGATGATCCTCGGCGAAACCGCCGGCGCTGCCCGATTCAAGTCCAAGCACGCCTACGCCCGCTTCAACGGCACCGCCCCGATCCCAGTGTGGTCCGGAAACAAGGTCCGGGTCCGACTCAACCGTGGCGGCAACCGCACCGTCAACACCGCGCTGCACATGGCAGCGGTCACTCAAACCCGCGGTATCGGGCCGGGCAAGGAGTACGTCGACAAGCTGATCAACAGCGGAAAGACCAAGACGGAAGCCCTACGACTGCTGCGCCGACGTTTGTCCGATCGGGTCTTCACCGCCCTACTGACTGACGAACGGGCGTGCCAACCAACCGATCGACCCGCCTGCGCTGCCACCAGCAGCGCCCACACCGCTACACATCTGCAGCCGCTCCCGGTAGCAGCTTGACATAGGAGCATCAAGGAGACCCGGTGAACGTGCATCCGTTCAT
>NZ_JBNCKP010000063.1:0-1338 GCF_049841575.1 Micromonospora sp. DT201
CAGGCCCACACTGCCGGGACGAGCGTCGACTGGCCGGCTTTCTACTCCGGCACGCATGCCCGACGGGTTGATCTGCCCACCTACGCGTTCCAACGTCAGCGGTACTGGTTGATGCCGGGCACGGATGCGGCGAGCGCCGCGGGTGCCGGCCTCGGCCGGATCGACCACCCCCTGCTGTCTGCTGCCGTCCGGGTGGGTGACCGGGACGAGTGGCTGTTCACCGGACGCGTCTCGCAGGAGTCGGCGCCGTGGGTGAGCGACCACGGCGTACTCGGAATGGTGATCGTGCCGGGCACCGCGTTGGTCGAGCTGGCGATTGCCGCCGGCCGGCACAGGGGTAGCCCCGTGCTTGAGGAACTGGTGCTGGAAGCGCCGCTGATCATGGCGGAGCACGCCGCCGTCCAGATTCAGGTCACCATCGGCGAGGCAGCCGAGGACGGTGGACGCGAGGTCGCGATCTACTCCCACCCGGAGACCGAAATCGAACAGGAAGCAACCTGCCATGCGCGCGGGGTGCTCACCACGGACGGGTCGGTCACGGAGTTCTGGGTGCCGGGTGAGTGGCCGCCGGCGGATGCCGAGCCGTTCGCGGTGGATGCGTTCTATGCGAGGTTGGCCGAGATCGGGTTTGACTACGGTCCGGCGTTTCAGGGGCTTCGGGCTGGTTGGCGCAGCGGTGGCGAGGTGTATGCCGAGGTGGCGTTGCCGGAGGAGCATGCCGGGTCGGCTCGTGGGTTCGGGATTCATCCGGCGTTGTTCGATGCGTCGTTGCATGGTGGGCTTGGTTGGCTTGATCGGGGCGAGGGGTCCTCGTTGGGGTTGCCGTTCTCCTGGTCTGGGGTGCGTTTCGGGCAGGGTGGTCTGGCCCAGGTGCGGGTGCGGATCAGCTCTGCGGGTGAGCAGGCGTTGCGGGTCGACGTCGTCGGTGTTGAGGGTGAGCCGGTCGCGAGCGTGGCCAAACTCGCTTTCCGGCCGGTCGAGCAGGCGCAGTTGGAGAACGCCCAGGACGTGGGGCGGAACTCGTTGTTCCAGGTCGACTGGGCTGAGGTCACGGCCGAGCGCGCCTCCGGATCGGCAACTGTCGCGTTCCTCGGTGACGGCCTGGCCGGGGCCGGTGAGCGCTACGCCGACCTGGACGCGTTCGAGCGTGCAATCGCCGATGGCGCGACGTTGCCCGACGGCGTTGTCGTCAAGCTCGACAGCGCTGCCGGCGAGCCGATCGGTGCGGCAGCACACGCGCTCACCGAGGACGTTCTCGGTTTGTTGCAGTGGTGGTTGGCCAGCGAGCGGTTGGCTGAGGTGCGGTTGGTGGTGGTGACGCGCGACGGTGTGGCGGTT
>NZ_JBNCKP010000064.1:0-1321 GCF_049841575.1 Micromonospora sp. DT201
CGCGGAAGTTCAGACCCGCCGCGCGGACCCCGATACGTACCTCATGGGCGCCCAACGGACGGTCGGCGTCCGACGCGACGATCGTGAGGTCCTCCAGCGACCCCTTTCGCACAGCCGACAGCCGCCACGCGGACTCACCGGACACCGCAGACGCCTCGGTCGGCGTGATCCGGGGTGCGAGCACACGCCCCGCGCGGACCGCCACCTGCGCCTCGTCCAGCCCGAGCAACGACTCCCACGGCGGCGCCTCGCCGCCGTCGAGGTCGACGAGGACGAAACGCTCGGGGTGCTCCGACTGGGCGCTGCGCAGCAGACCCCACACCGGGGCCTGCGCCAGATCCGGCGCCTCGTCACCGACGGCCACGCCGTTGCGGGTCACCACGACCAGTCGCGACGTGGCCAGGGCCTCGGTCGCCAACCACCGCTGCACCAGGGCGAGCGCGTGAACGGCGACGTCGCCGGCCGCCGGGAGTTCGGTGGCCACGGCTGTCGTCTGGATCGCGACTCCGCTCGTCTGGATCGAGACGAGGACGGCGTTGGGCACCGGATGGCCGTCGGCGAGCGCACTGTCGAGCGCGTCGAGATCCGGGTAGCGCTCGCCAGGCCCCGCCAGATCACCGAGGACCGCGATCCGTTGCGCTCCACTGCGCGCGGTGGTTGCGACCTCGGTCCAGTCAAGCGTGAACAGCGCGTTCGCCCCCGGCCGGCGGGCTCCCTTGAGCTGCTCGGCCGGGCGGAAGACGAGCCCGTCCACCCCGGCCACCGGGCGGCCGCCATCGTCGGCGAGGTCGATCCGCAGCGCGGAATCACCGGCGGAGCCGATCCGAACCCGCAGCACCCCGACGCCTTGCTGCTCGATCCGCACCCCGGACCAGGAGAACGGCAACCCTGCCAAGGAAGCGTCGCCGCCGCCCAGACCTTCGAGCCCTCCGTGCAGGGTCGCGTCGAACAGCGCAGGGTGCAGGCCGAAGGCTCCAGCCGAATCGGCGTATCCGTCGGGGAGAGCCACCTCGGTGTAGACGTCCGCGCCGACGCGCCACGCCACGCGTACGCCCTGGAAGGCCGGGCCGTACTCGTAGCCGGCGTCGGCCAGCCGGGCGTACAGCTCGCCGACCTCGATCGGTTCGGCGCCTGCCGGCGGCCACTGGGCGCCGAAGGCTCTGACCGGTGTCGCCTGTAGGGCGAGCCAGCCGCGTGCGTGGCAGGTCACCACGTGTCCGCCGTCCTCGTCCGCGGCCTCGGGACGGGAGTAGACCGCGACCTCACGGCGGCCGTCGTCGTCGGGTTCGCCGACGGTGACCTGCAGCTGCGCGACCGTTTG
>NZ_JBNCKP010000065.1:0-1215 GCF_049841575.1 Micromonospora sp. DT201
CCCTCTTGGTCAGGATGGTGTGAGACACCCCGTGTGAGTTGGGGGTGCTGACCTGAGGACGGGGATCGGAGATCCTTGTGTACGTGTCCACCTCATCTGGCAAGCAGTCGGCGTCTGACGGCGGGGCCGATCCGGCGCCGAAGCCGTCTCGGCGGGTTTTCAGTTCGGAGTACAAGCTCGCGATGGTCGCCGAGTACGAGAACGCCCCGAACGGGGAGAAAGGCGCGATCTTGCGCCGGGAGGGCTTGTACTCGTCTCACATCATCGAATGGGCACGAGCTCGTGACGGCGGGCTGCTCGGCAATCCGGGCGGCCGGAAAGAGGATGCCGCATCACTTGCGGCGGGGCAGCGGGTGAAGAAGTCGGCTGAGCAGTTGGAGTTGGAGAAGCTACGCCGGCAGAACGAGAAACTCCAAGCGGATCTGAAGAAGACCCGCATGGCCCTCGATATTATGGGAAAAGCACACGCGCTCTTGGAAGAACTCTCCGAGAGCGCGGACAACGACAGTCCACCGAAGAGATTCTGACCGCCGTCTTCGCGGAACTGCGTGAGGCCGGGACAGCGGTGCAACGCGCGTGCACGTTGACCGGAACATCACGGGCGACCTACTACCGCCAGGTGAAGCCTCTTGGACCGCGGCACGGGCCGTGGCTGCCGCGGACGCCGCCGCCGCAAGCGCTCAGTACCGCCGAACGTGACCAGGTCCTGGCCCTGCTGAACTCGCCCGCCTACGCCGATTTGGCGATCCCGCAGGTCTGGGCAAGGGAACTTGATGCCGGCCGTTACCACTGCTCGATGTCCACGATGTATCGAATCGCCCGTGCCGCAGGGCAGAGCCGGGAACGACGCCGACTGGCCAGCCACCCGCCGCGGGTGCGCCCCGAGTTGGTCGCGACCGGCCCCGGCCAGGTGTGGTCCTGGGACATCACCGCGTTGAAAGGACCAGTCAAAGGCGTCTGGTTCAAGTGCTACGTCATCATCGATATCTACTCACGTTACGTCACTGGCTGGCTTGTCGCCGCCGGCGAGGACGCGGTCGTAGCCCGCGATTTCCTCGCCGACGCGATCTCGCGAAACGGGATCGAGCCGCGCACCATCCATGCCGACCGCGGCGGCGCTATGACATCGAAACCGGTATCAGAAATGCTCGTCGACCTCGGTGTGCTCCGCTCGCATTCACGACCCCGGACCTCGAACGACAACCCGTACTCCGA
>NZ_JBNCKP010000066.1:0-1145 GCF_049841575.1 Micromonospora sp. DT201
GCGCCGTGGGTGAGTGATCATGCGGTGTTCGGGATGGTGATCGTGCCGGGTACCGCGTTTGTCGAGTTGGCGTTGACTGCCGGCCGACACGCGGGTAGTCCGGTGGTGGAGGAGTTGGTGTTGGAGGCGCCGCTGCTTCTGGCTGAGCGTGTGGTGGTGCAGTTGCAGGTGACCGTGGGTGAACCCGACGACGACGGTCGTCGTGAGGTCGCGGTCTACTCCCGTCCCGAGGCCGCGGATGAGGACGGCGGGCGTGTGGTGACCTGCCACGCACGCGGCTGGCTCGCCCTACAGGCGACACCGCTGGTGCCGTTCCCGGTGGTGTGGCCGCCGGCCGACGCCAGGCCGGCGACGGTCGACACGCTCTACACCCGGCTGGCCGATACCGGCTACGAGTACGGCCCGATGTTCCAGGGCCTGCGGGCCGCGTGGCATGCCGGGGAGGACATCTACACCGAGGTGGCGCTCCCCGAGGACGCTGGCGATGACGGGTTCGCAGTCCACCCCGCCCTGTTCGACGCGGCGCTGCACGGTGGGCTGATCGACAAGGACGCCGGCTCCACGGCGGACCTGCCGTTCTCCTGGTCCGGCGTACGCCTGGGCTCCGGTGGCGGCTCCCGCGTGCGGGTCCGGATCAGCCCGGCGGAGGGCTCCGCCTTGCGGGTCGACGTGACCGACGAGTCCGGGGCGCTGGTGGTGAGCGTCGCGAAGCTGGCGGTACGTCCGGTCGACCCGACGCAGTTGCAGGGCGCCCGGGGTGGTGGGCAGCGGTCGCTGTTCCAGCTTGAGTGGACGCCGATTTCGGTCGGGAGTGGCGCTCCGGTCCGGGTCGCGCTCGTCGGCGACGTGGGTGGGGCGGGCGAACCTTTCACGGACCTGGACGCGTTGCAGCGGACCATTGCCGACGGTGCCCCGGCGCCGGACGCAGTCGTGGTCGCGGTCGGCACTCCGGCGGCCACCGATGACGTGGCGCTGGCCGGCCGGGCCGCCACAACCGAGATGCTGGCGCTGTTGCAGTGGTGGTTGGCCAGCGAGCGGTTCGCTGGCGTGCGGTTGGTGGTGGTGACCCGCGACGGTGTGGCGGTTGGTGGGGGATCGCCGGATCTGGTGCTGGCTCCGGTGTGGGGTTTGGTGCGTAGTGCGCA
>NZ_JBNCKP010000067.1:0-1062 GCF_049841575.1 Micromonospora sp. DT201
GGGGGCTACTTATTGTTCTGAGGGTGGGTTTTTGTATGGGGCGCCGGGTTTTGATGCGGGGTTTTTTGGGATTTCGCCGCGTGAGGCTTTGGCGATGGATTCGCAGCAGCGGTTGTTGTTGGAGGTGTCGTGGGAGGCGTTTGAGCATGCGGGTGTGGTTCCGGCGGCGGTGCGGGGGAGTCGTACGGGTGTTTTTACTGGTGTGATGTATCACGATTATGTGCAGTTGTTGGGGGGTGCCTCTGCGGAGGTGGAGGGGTTGTTGGGTACGGGTAATTCGGGGAGTGTGGCGTCGGGTCGGGTGGCGTTTACGTTTGGTTTGCAGGGTCCTGCGGTGACGGTGGATACGGCGTGTTCGTCGTCGTTGGTGGCGTTGCATTTGGCGGTGCAGTCGTTGCGGCGGGGTGAGTGTTCGTTGGCGTTGGCGTCGGGTGTGGCGGTGATGGCGACGCCGGGTGTGTTTGTGGAGTTTTCTCGGCAGCGGGGTTTGGCTCCGGATGGGCGGTGTAAGTCGTTTGCGGGGGCGGCGGATGGGACTGGTTGGTCTGAGGGTGTGGGTGTGTTGGTGTTGGAGCGGTTGTCGGATGCGCGGCGTAATGGTCGTCGGGTGTTGGGGGTTATTCGTGGTTCGGCGGTGAATCAGGATGGTGCGTCGAGTGTGTTGACGGCGCCGAATGGTCCGGCGCAGCAGCGGGTGATTCGTGAGGCTCTGGCGGATGCGGGTGTGTCGCCGTCGGAGGTGGATGTGGTGGAGGCGCATGGGACGGGCACCCGGTTGGGTGATCCGATCGAGGCGCAGGCGTTGTTGGCGACGTATGGCAGGGATCGGTCGGGTGAGCCGCTGCGGCTGGGATCGTTGAAGTCGAATATTGGTCATACGCAGGCGGCGGCGGGTGTCGCGGGTGTGATCAAGATGGTGATGGCGATGCGGCATGGTGTGTTGCCGAAGACGTTGCATGTGGATGAGCCGTCGCCGCATGTGGATTGGTCGTCGGGGTCGGTGTCTTTGCTGACTGAGGCGGAGCCGTGGCCGGAGACTGGCCGGCCGCGTCGTGCGGGTGT
>NZ_JBNCKP010000068.1:0-978 GCF_049841575.1 Micromonospora sp. DT201
GGGGGTAAGACGGCGTTCTTGTTTTCGGGTCAGGGTGGTCAGCGGTTGGGGATGGGTGCGGGGTTGTATGAGCGGTTCCCGGTTTTCGCGGCGGCGTTTGACGAGGTCGCGGGGTTGTTTGGTTCGGCGTTGTCGGGTGTGACGGCGGAGAGTGTGGATGAGACGGGGGTGGCGCAGCCGGCGTTGTTTGCGTTTGAGGTGGCGTTGTTTCGGTTGGTGGAGTCGTTTGGTGTGGTGCCGGATGTGGTGTTGGGCCATTCGTTGGGTGAGGTGAGCGCTGCGTTTGTGGCTGGGGTGTTCGGCCTTGGTGATGCGGTGGGGTTGGTGGCGGCGCGGGCCCGGTTGATGCAGGCTGCCCCGGCGGGTGGGGTGATGGTCGCGGTGGGTGCCGCAGTGGATGAGGTGGTGCCGCTGCTCGATGGTGGGGTGGATCTCGCGGCGGTGAACGGGCCGGCGAGTGTGGTTATCTCCGGCGACGCGAAGGCGGTGCACCGTGTCGCGGGGGTGTTGGCGGGGCGGGGTCGGAAGACGACGGTGTTGGCGACGAGTCATGCGTTCCACAGCGCGCACATGGATTCGGTCCTCGACGATTTGCGGGCGGTGGTGGAGCGGATCCGGTTCCATCCGCCGAGGATTCCGGTGGTGGGGATGCTGGCGGACGTGCCGGTGGACACCGCCGAGTACTGGGTGCGGCAAGTCCGTGAGCCGGTGGGTTTCTATCCGGGGTTGCGGGAGGTGGTGCGGCGGGGTGTGACGGCGTTCGTGGAGATCGGCCCGGACGCGGCGTTGAGCGTGCACGCCGCGCAGACCGGCCATCCCGCGATCGCGCTGTCCCGCCGTGACCAACCCGAACCCGACACCTTCACGACCGCGCTGGCCCGCCTGCACGTGCTCGGCAGGACCGTGCGGTGGTATCCGCCGAACCCACCAGCGCACGACGACCTACCCACCTACCCCTTCCAAACCCAGCGTTTCTGG
>NZ_JBNCKP010000069.1:0-931 GCF_049841575.1 Micromonospora sp. DT201
GTGGCGGGGGTGGGCTACCCGAAGGGGTGGGGTGGGGTGTATCGGTGGAAGTACTGTCACCGAAACGCTCAGGGCAAGGCGGACGAGCGGGCGCGGCGTCCTCGTGAGGGGAAGTTGCGTCCGAGGTGGGGGCGGGCGTGGCCACCGTTGTGGCAGACGGTCAGGGATCGTCTGACGCAGCGGCATTCGCCGCAGCAGATCGCCCGGTCGTTGCGGCGGGAATTCCCCGACAGACCGGAGATGTGGGTGTCACACGAGACGATCTACCAGGCGATCTACTTCCAGGCCCGGGGTGGGATGCGTCAAGAACTGGCCCGGCAGGTCGCGTTGCGCTCGGGGCGGGCGCAGCGTCGGACGCAGTCGCGGCAGGCCAGCGCGGTGCGGGGCCGGCCGTGGGTGCGTGACTTTCACATCTCGACTCGCCCGGCCGAGGTCGAAGACCGGGCCGTGCCGGGGCACTGGGAAGGTGACCTGGTCATCGGTGCCCGAGGCTCCAGCGCGATCATCACCCTGGTCGAGCGCGCTACCCGGTATGTGATGCTCGGCGCTCTGCCCGAATCGCGGGTCAGTGAACAGGTCATCGACACCCTCACCGGACTGATGCGCCGCCTGCCGGCGGAGCTGCGTAAGACCCTGACCTGGGACCAGGGCATCGAAATGATCTACCACCCTGTCTTCACCCTGGCCACCGACTGCAAGGTCTACTTCTGCGACCCCCACTCACCGTGGCAACGCGGCAGCAACGAAAACACCAACGGCCTGCTACGCCAGTACTTCCCCCGCTCCAGCACCGACTTCCGCACCTGGACCCAGGACGACCTCGACGCCGTCGCCCGAGAACTCAACGGACGACCACGAAAAACCCTCGACTGGCATAATCCGGCCGAAGTACTCCACAAACACCTGGTTGCAACCGCCGCTTGAAACCGCC
>NZ_JBNCKP010000070.1:0-860 GCF_049841575.1 Micromonospora sp. DT201
CCGCAGCAGCGGTTGTTGTTGGAGGGTGCGTGGGAGGCGTTCGAGGACGCTGGTATTGATCCGACGTCGTTGCGTGGGACCGACACCGGTGTCTACTGCGGCGTGATCGCCTCCGATTACGGGCCCCGGTCGGCACCCGAGCTGGAAGGCTTCCGACTGACCGGCGGCACCGCAAGTGTGGTGTCGGGGCGGGTCGCCTACACGCTCGGCTTGGAAGGGCCGGCGGTGTCGGTGGACACGGCGTGTTCGTCGTCGCTGGTGGCGCTGCACTTGGCCGCGCAGGCGCTGCGGTCCGGCGAGTGTTCGATGGCTCTTGTCGGCGGCGTGACCGTGATGGCCAGCCCGACCCTGCTCCTGGAATTCAGCCGGCAGCGCGGTCTGGCCGTGGACGGGCGGTGCAAGTCGTACGCAGCCGGGGCGGATGGGACCGGTTTCTCTGACGGTCTCGGTGTGCTGGTGGTCGAGCGGTTGTCGGATGCGCGTCGCAATGGTCACCGGGTGTTGGCGGTGGTGCGGGGTAGTGCGATTAATCAGGATGGTGCGAGTAATGGGTTGACGGCGCCGAATGGGCCGGCGCAGGAGCGGGTGATTCGTCAGGCGTTGGCCAGTGCCGGGTTGGCCCCGGCGGACGTGGACGTGGTGGAGGGGCATGGGACGGGGACCCGGTTGGGTGATCCGATCGAGGCCCAGGCGTTGTTGGCCACCTATGGCCGCGAGCGGGAGAACGGTCCGCTGCGGTTGGGGTCGGTGAAGTCGAACATTGGTCATGCTTCGGCGGCGGCCGGTGTGGCTGGTGTGATCAAGATGGTGTTGGCGATGCGGCATGGGATGCTGCCGGCCACTCTGCACGTCGACGCCCC
>NZ_JBNCKP010000071.1:0-839 GCF_049841575.1 Micromonospora sp. DT201
TCAACCGAACCCACCGGCGCCGCCAACAAACCCCGCACCGACCGACCCAGACGGGAGTCCAACTCCGCGCACACCTCATCGAGGGCCTCAGCGAACCGGGGATACACCCCCGCCAACGCCACACCCATCCCCGCACGCTGCGCGCCCTGACCCGGGAACAAAAACGCCGTCCCACCTGACACCGGCGAACCCGTGAACACACCCACACCCGGCTCACCCGCGGCCAACGCAGCCAGGCCCGTCAGCAACGACTCCCGATCACCAGCGACCACCGCCGCCCGCTGCGACAAATGCGCCCGCGCCGTCGCCGCCGAGAACCCCACATCCACCAACGCGACACCCGGCCGATCGAGCAGGAACGAGCGCAACCGCTCCGCCTGCCCCCGCACCGCTGCAGCACTGCGCGCCGACACCAGCACCGGTAGCACCGGCCGGGCGTCAGCTGGCCGGGACGGCTCCGGCTTCGCGGCTGGCGCCTCCTCCAGGACGACGTGCGCGTTGGTGCCACTGATCCCGAACGACGACACCCCGGCTCGGCGCGGACGCCTCGACGCCGGCCACTGCTCGGCTTCGGTGAGCAGCCTGATCTCTCCGCTGTCCCAGTCCACGTGCGGCGACGGCGCGTCGACGTGCAGGGTCGCCGGCAACCGGCCATGCCGCATCGCCAACACCATCTTGATCACACCAGCGACACCAGCCGCCGCCTGCGTGTGCCCGATGTTCGACTTCACCGACCCGAGCCGCAGCGGGCCGTTCTGCCGTTCGCGACCGTAGGTGGCCAACAACGCCTGGGCCTCGATCGGATCACCCAACCGGGTCCCCGTCCCATGCCCCTCCAC
>NZ_JBNCKP010000072.1:0-750 GCF_049841575.1 Micromonospora sp. DT201
GGCAGTGTGGTGGAGTTCGGTGCCGATGGTGTAGTGCTGCGGCAGGTGTTGCCGGATGGCACGGTGTTTTCGGGTTTCGACGGCTCGGGTCGTCCGACCGAGGGCAGCGCCGCTGACGGGCAGGACTTTACGCTTGAGTATCCGGGTAATGGCAACACGATCACGCGTTACGCGGACGGTGCGACGGCCGAGTTCAATCCGGATGGCATCATCATCCGGCAGGTGACTCCGGATGGAACCGTATACATTTCGTTTGACGCGGAGAACAGGCCCGACAAGGGATATTCACCCGACTCCGGCGCGTTCACCGTCGAATACCCGTCCGAGGGTCATACCGTCTACCGGTACGACAACGGCCTGGTCGTCGAGTATGGCCCGAATTCGCTGCCGATCCGCCAGGTGCTCCCGGACACGACCACGTTCACCTCATTCGATGAAGATGGAAGGCCTACGCAGGGCACGGCTCCGGACGGTGCTTCCATATCGATCACGTACCAGGACAACGGCGGGTCCGAGATAACGTACGGATCCGGGGTCCTCGTGCGCTACAACGCGCAGGGCGACCCGTACTTCATGAGAACCGCTGATGGTTCGGTCTTCACGGAGTTTTATGAGAATGGTGATCCGAAGAACGGTAAGACGGCTGAGGGTGTTTCCGTTGGGATCGTGTACGACTCGGATGGTGGTTCGGAGATAACGTACGGGTCGGGTGTTGTCGTTCGGGTGAACGGGAATGGCGATCCGGTGTGG
>NZ_JBNCKP010000073.1:0-563 GCF_049841575.1 Micromonospora sp. DT201
GTCAACACGATGGTGGACCAGTTGTCGTCGTTTGCTGACGAGGTGACCCGGGTGGCCCGTGAGGTGGGCACCGAGGGCAACCTGGGCGGTCAGGCGCAGGTCAAGGGCGTGTCCGGTACGTGGCGGGACCTGACCGACAACGTGAACTCGATGGCGTCGAACCTGACCAGCCAGGTCCGCAACATTGCGTCGGTGACCACGGCGGTGGCAAAGGGTGACCTGTCGCAGAAGATCACTGTGGACGCGCGCGGTGAGATTCTGGAGTTGAAGTCGACTGTCAACACGATGGTGGACCAGTTGTCGTCGTTTGCTGACGAGGTGACCCGGGTGGCCCGTGAGGTGGGCACCGAGGGCAAGTTGGGCGGTCAAGCCCAGGTGCGCGGGGTTGCCGGCACCTGGCGGGACCTGACCGACAACGTGAACTCGATGGCGTCGAACCTGACCGCCCAGGTCCGCAACATCGCCCAGGTCTCCACGGCGGTGGCGAAGGGTGACCTGTCGCAGAAGATCACTGTGGACGCGCGCGGTGAGATTCTGGAGTTGAAGTCGACTGTCAACACGAT
>NZ_JBNCKP010000073.1:663-729 GCF_049841575.1 Micromonospora sp. DT201
GGTGGACCAGTTGTCGTCGTTTGCTGACGAGGTGACCCGGGTGGCCCGTGAGGTGGGCACCGAGGG
>NZ_JBNCKP010000074.1:0-608 GCF_049841575.1 Micromonospora sp. DT201
TGGTGTCGGTGTGCAGGTCGCCTCTCGGCGAGTGGCGCGACGCGGCTCCAGCCGAACGGTATTCCGCGAAGGCGATATTAGGTGAGGCCCGGGGACACTGAGTCACACCGACAATGTCCACAACCAGCCGGGACCCCACCGTGTTCCCCAATCCCCCAACCAACCCAATCGAACCGGCCTGCCCGGCCCGCTCGGCCTGCCCGGGCTGCCCGGCCCGCTCGGCCCGCTCGGCCTGCCCGGCCTGCTCTACTGGCCCGCCCGCTGGGCCTCGGCCGCGCGGCGCATGCCTGCCCTCGTCGATCAAGGAGTTGGGGTGGGGGACAAAGCCGTCCCAAGCATCCCCGACCAGGCACCACAACTCCATGATCGGCGCCGGCGGCGGCGGGGGCCGGGTGTGGGGCTTGGGCGGGTGTGGGGCTTGGGCGGGTGTGGGGCTTGGGCGGGTGTGGGGCTTGGGCGGGTGCGGGTATGCCGGTGGCCGGCACCCCGGGTTCGGGGTGCCGGCCAGCGGTCGTTCTTGCCGTTCGGGTGGTGCGGTGGTCAGCTGTTCCAGTACTGGCCAACCAGGTCAGCGGCCTGCTGCTCCCACTGGGCGTACGCGTCCGGGT
>NZ_JBNCKP010000075.1:0-608 GCF_049841575.1 Micromonospora sp. DT201
GCGTGGGAGGCGTTCGAGGACGCTGGTATTGATCCGACGTCGTTGCGTGGGACCGACACCGGCGTCTACTGCGGCGTCGGGCCGTCGGATTACGCGGCGATGCCGGCTGGCAGCCTGCCGGAGATCGAAGGCTTCCGGCTGACCGGCTCGACGACAAGCGTGGTGTCGGGGCGGGTCGCCTACACACTCGGCCTCGAAGGGCCGGCGGTGTCGGTGGACACGGCGTGTTCGTCGTCGCTGGTCGCGCTGCATCTGGCCGCGCAGGCGCTGCGGTCCGGCGAATGCTCGATGGCACTTGTCGGTGGGGTCACGGTACTTGCGGGGCCCTCGCTGTTGATGGAGTTCAGTCGGCAGCGTGGCTTGGCACCGGACGGCCGGTGTAAGTCGTATGCGTCCGGGGCGGACGGGACTGGTTTCTCTGACGGTTTGGGTTTGCTCGTTCTGGAGCGGTTGTCGGACGCGCGTCGCAGGGGCCACCGCGTCTTGGCGGTGGTACGGGGTAGTGCGATCAATCAGGATGGTGCGAGTAACGGGTTGACGGCGCCGAATGGGCCGGCGCAGGAGCGGGTGATTCGTCAGGCGTTGGCCAGTGCCGGGTTGGCCCCGGC
>NZ_JBNCKP010000076.1:0-607 GCF_049841575.1 Micromonospora sp. DT201
CTTCGGCACAGCAACATCCTTCCAGCCCGCCACCAGGGCAAGCCATCTCAGATGTCACCTATCGGTGCAGCAGACCCATGGGCAGGACGGCGACCGCCGCTTGGCGGCGAGCTTCGTCGGCCGCCGTGGCGATCGTCCAGAGGGTCACGCGCCTATTCTGCCGCTCGTCTAGGAGTACGTACGGGACGTCAAGCAAGCCACGACGTTGCTCGTACCGGCCCCCCGACCACCGGCGGCCGGTGCGTCGATGTCGACGCTGTGCGCCAAGTGGTCGGAGAGACCCTCAAGGCGAGGTTGGTTCAGGTAGGCGGCGGCTGCCAGGTGAGACAGTAGCCCAGGGCCAGCGTGGAGGTAGTCGAAGCGATATCCGTTTCCGGCACGGCCGATCCAGCTGTGTGTCTGCACGTCGGGGTGCAGAGTCCGGTGGACGTCGCAGAGCCCGAGTAAGGCGAGGGCGTCGAGGAAGTCGTACTCGAAGGGTCGGAAGCCGGGGTAGCGGGGTTGGTGGTCGCGGCTGATGACGTTGTAGTCGCCCCTCTTGGTCAGGATGGTGTGAGACACCCCGTGTGAGTTGGGGGTGCTGACCTGAGGACGGGGATCGGAGATC
>NZ_JBNCKP010000077.1:0-547 GCF_049841575.1 Micromonospora sp. DT201
GGGTGCGTCGGTGGTTTGAGGTGGGTCCGGATGCGGTGTTGACCGCGTTGACCCGCCAATGCCTCGACCACAACAACAACGACGACGACGACGTTGAGGGTGCGGTGTTCGCGTCCGCGTTGCGGGCCCGGCATCCGGAGCCGGACACCTTCGCCGGTTTCCTGGCCCAGGCCCACACCGCCGGTACCAGCGTCGACTGGCCAGCTTTCTACGCCGACACCCATGCCCAACGCATCGATCTACCCACCTACGCCTTCCAACGCCAGCGGTACTGGATCTCCCCGGGCACGGCGGCTGGCGATGCCGCCGCTGTCGGGTTGGGGCGTCTGGACCATCCGCTACTCGTGGCTGCCGCGCCGGTCGGTGACCGCGACGAGTGGCTGTTCACCGGACGGATCTCCCAGGACACCGCGCCGTGGGTGAGCGACCACGGCGTACTCGGAATGGTGATCGTGCCGGGCACCGCGTTGGTCGAGTTGGCGTTGACCGCCGGCCGACACGCGGGCAGCCCGGTGGTGGAAGAGCTGGTGCTGGAGGCGCCGCTGCT
>NZ_JBNCKP010000078.1:0-526 GCF_049841575.1 Micromonospora sp. DT201
TCGGTGTGGATGAGCCGCAGGTGGCGGTTCGTGATGGGCGGTTGTTGGCGCCTCGGTTGGGTCGGGCGCCGGTGGCGTCGGTCGGTGGTGCGTGGCGGCTGTCGGTGGATCGCAAGGGTTCGCTGGAGGGTCTGGCGATCACCGCGTCGGACGCCGACCGTCCGTTGGGCGCCCATGAGGTACGCATCGAGGTACGCGCGGCAGGTCTGAACTTCCGCGACGTCCTGAACGCCCTGGGTATGTATCCCGAGGAAGTACCGCTGGGCAGTGAGGCCGCCGGTGTCGTGATCGAGGTCGGCGCTGAGGTGCACGACCTGGTCCCGGGTGACCGGGTGATGGGCCTGGCCTCGCACGCTTTCGGGTCGAGGGCGGTGGCCGAGCGAGACATGGTCGTGCCGATGCCGTCCGGCTTTTCGTTCGTCGAGGGCGCTGCGATCCCGGTTGTCTATCTGACCGCGTATTACGGGTTGTTTGATTTGGGTGGGTTGCGGCGGGGTGAGCGGTTGTTGGTGCATGCGGCTGCTGG
>NZ_JBNCKP010000079.1:0-521 GCF_049841575.1 Micromonospora sp. DT201
CTCGATCGGCCTGAGGTCTCGGTGGTCGATGCTTCCTGGTCGTTGGCGACGGCGCGGGCGCATTTGTCGCAGCGGGCTGCGGTGGTCGCTGACGGTCGGGAGTCGTTGCTGACGGGTCTGGCCGCGTTGGCCGTGGGTGAGCCGGGTGTGGGTGTGTTCGCGGGTTCGCCGGTGTCGGGTAAGACGGCGTTTTTGTTCCCGGGTCAGGGTGCGCAGCGTGCGGGGATGGGTGTGGCGTTGGCGGGGGTGTATCCCCGGTTCGCTGAGGCCTTGGATGAGGTGTGCGCGGAGTTGGATGCGCGTCTGGGTCGGTCGGTGCGGGGTTTGTTGGCGGCGTCGGTGGGTTCGGTTGAGGCCGGGTTGTTGGATGCGACGGAGTTCACCCAAGCCGGGTTGTTCGCCGTCGAGGTGGCCCTCTACCGGCTCGTCGAGTCCTTTGGTGTTCGGGCGGATTATCTGATCGGGCATTCGGTGGGGGAGATCGCTGCGGCGCATGTGGCTGGGGTGTTGTCGTTGTCGGA
>NZ_JBNCKP010000080.1:0-512 GCF_049841575.1 Micromonospora sp. DT201
CCATCCTGATTAATCGCACTACCCCGCACCACCGCCAACACCCGGTGACCATTGCGACGCGCATCCGACAACCGCTCCAGAACGAGCAAACCCAAACCGTCAGAGAAACCGGTCCCATCCGCCCCGGACGCATACGACTTACACCGACCATCGGGAGCCAGGCCCTGTTGCCGACTGAACTCCAACAACAGGAACGGGCTCGCCATCACGGTCACGCCACCAACAAGTGCCATCGAGCACTCGCCGGACCGCAGCGCCTGCGCGGCCAGATGCAGCGCCACCAGCGACGACGAACACGCCGTGTCCACCGTGACGGCCGGCCCTTGCAGCCCCAGGGAATACGCCACTCGACCCGATGCCACGCTGGAGGTCGTACCGGTCAGCCGGAAGCCTTCCAGCTCGGGTGTCGACCGGGGCCCGTAGTCAGTAGCCACCACGCCGCAGTAGACGCCGGTGTCGGTCCCACGCAACGACGTCGGATCAATACCAGCGTCCTCGAACGCCTCCCACGC
>NZ_JBNCKP010000081.1:0-507 GCF_049841575.1 Micromonospora sp. DT201
CGGGTTGTTTGATTTGGGTGGGTTGCGGCGGGGTGAGCGGTTGTTGGTGCATGCGGCTGCTGGTGGTGTGGGGATGGCGGCGGTGCAGTTGGCTCGGCACGTGGGTGCGGAGGTGTTCGCGACGGCGAGTGCGCCGAAGTGGGACGCGGTTCGTGGGTTGGGTGTGGCGGGGGATCGGATCGCGTCTTCGCGGGATTTGAATTTCCGGGAGGTGTTCCTGGCCGCCACCGGTGGGGCGGGTATGGATGTGGTCTTGGATGCCCTGGCGGGGGAGTTCGTGGACGCGTCGTTGGATTTGCTGCCTCGTGGTGGTCGGTTCATTGAGATGGGTAAGGCCGATATCCGCGACCCGCAGGTCGTCGCCGCAACACATCCTGGGGTGCGGTACCGCTCCTTCGATTTGCTGGAGGCGGGTCCGGAGCGGATCCAGGAGATGTTGACCGAGATTGTGGCCTTGTTCGAGCGGGGTGTGTTGAGGCACTCGCCGGTTCGGGTGTGGGACGTGCG
>NZ_JBNCKP010000082.1:0-499 GCF_049841575.1 Micromonospora sp. DT201
CGGGAGTAGACCGCGACCTCACGGCGGCCGTCGTCGTCGGGTTCGCCGACGGTGACCTGCAGCTGCGCGACCGTTTGCTCGGCCAGGAGCAGCGGCGCCTCCAGCACCAGCTCTTCCACCACCGGGCTGCCCGCGTGTCGGCCGGCGGTCAACGCCAACTCGACAAACGCGGTACCCGGCACGATCACCATCCCGAACACCGCATGATCACTCACCCACGGCGCGGTGTCCTGGGAGATCCGCCCGGTGAACAACCACTCGTCCCGCTCACCAACCGGAACCGCCCCCACCAACAACGGATGGTCAACCCGACCGAGGCCGGCACCCGCAGCACTCGCCACATCCGTGCCCGGCATCAACCAGTACCGCTGACGTTGGAACGCGTAGGTAGGCAGATCAACCCGTCGGGCATGCGTGCCGGAGTAGAAAGCCGGCCAGTCGACGCTCGTCCCGGCAGTGTGGGCCTGAGCCAGGAAACCAGCGAAGGTGTCCGGCTCCG
>NZ_JBNCKP010000083.1:0-497 GCF_049841575.1 Micromonospora sp. DT201
GAAGCCACCCTCGCGCGGAGCGCCGGAGCGCGAACCATCACGGTCGCCACCACGGAAGCCACCCTCGCGCGGAGCGCTGGACCGCGAACCATCACGGTCGCCACCACGGAAGCCACCCTCACGGGGAGCGCTGGAGCGCGAACTGTCCCGGTCACCACCACGGGAAGCAGAGTCGCGGCCACCGGCGTAGCCCCCTCGGGCGCCGCCACCACTGTCACGGTCTCCCCGGTACGGGGGCCGGTCTCGGTCATCGCGGCGCGGGCCGCGGTCGCGTCCGCCCGCACCGTCAGTACGGTCTTCGTAACGACGGGGACGGTCTCCGCCCTGCGGTCCTGAACTCACAGGTACATCCTTCCTGATTGCGCCACCAATGGCGCTACGCAGTCGAGGGCCGACCCGGATGGGGCGGCCCTCGACTGGAAGTTTGTCCGGCGGCGTCCTACTCTCCCACACCCTCACGAGTGCAGTACCATCGGCGCTGGAGGGCTTAGCTTCCG
>NZ_JBNCKP010000084.1:0-488 GCF_049841575.1 Micromonospora sp. DT201
TCGACGTCGTCGGTGTTGAGGGTGAGCCGGTCGCGAGCGTGGCCAAACTCGCTTTCCGGCCGGTCGAGCAGGCGCAGCTGGAGAACGCCCAGGACGTGGGGCGGAACTCGTTGTTCCAGGTCGACTGGGCTGAGGTTTCGGTCCCGGACGCGGTGGAGTCGGTGCGTGTCGCGTTCGTTGGTGAGGGTATCGCCGGGGTCGGTGAGCATCATGCCGATCTGGACGCGTTGGAGCGGGCGGTCGCCGAGGGCGCGGCGGTACCGGCGGCTGTCGTCGTCGCGGTGGAGTCTGGCGTCGAGGGTCAGGCGGGTACGGCTGCGGCGATGGTGACCGAGGACGTTCTCGGTCTGTTGCAGTGGTGGTTGGCCAGCGAGCGGTTCGCTGGCGTGCGGTTGGTGGTGGTGACCCGCAACGGTGTGGCGGTTGGTGGGGGATCGCCGGATCTGGTGCTGGCTCCGGTGTGGGGTTTGGTGCGTAGTGCGCAGTCG
>NZ_JBNCKP010000085.1:0-460 GCF_049841575.1 Micromonospora sp. DT201
TGGTGCTGGTGGTGGGCGGTCGGGTGTGGGCCGGTCTGACGACGCGTACAGGCTGAGTCGGGAGGAGTTGGCGGCGCGGGTTGAGGCGCTGCGGTTGTTTGGTGAGCTTCCCGAATCCGTTGGTGCCGGTGCGGCGGTGGGTGGGTCGGGGTCGGATGAGTTGTCGGTGTGGTTGGAGTTGCGTAGTGGTGGTGTGGGGTTGTCGGCGGTGGAGCGGGCGATTCTCACGGGTGAGGGGGTTGGTGCGGGGGTTCGGCCGCAGGAGGCGGCGGAGATTGTGTTGGTGTTGCGGCGGCGTGGTTGGTCGGAGTCGTTGTCGGGTGCGGAGGCGCGGATTCTCGCGGGGTATGGGCTTGGTCGTGGGGTGCCGCTGAAGCGTCGTGAGGAGGTGGTGGTGACGCTGCGCAAGCGTGCGCAGAGTGCGGAGGCGGAGTTGGGTCGGTTGCGGGAGAGGTTTGGG
>NZ_JBNCKP010000086.1:0-428 GCF_049841575.1 Micromonospora sp. DT201
TTGACGGCGCCGAATGGGCCGGCGCAGGAGCGGGTGATTCGTCAGGCGTTGGCCAGTGCCGGGTTGGCCCCGGCGGATGTGGACGTGGTGGAGGGCCATGGAACGGGAACCCGGTTGGGTGACCCGATCGAGGCCCAGGCCCTGCTAGCCACCTACGGTCGCGAGCGGCACAACGGCCCTCTACGGCTTGGCTCGGTGAAGTCGAACATCGGCCACACCTCGGCGGCGGCTGGTGTCGCCGGTGTGATCAAGATGGTGCTGGCGATGCGGCACGGCCGGATGCCGGCCACCTTGCACGTGGATGCGCCGTCGCCGCACGTGGACTGGGACAGCGGAGAGATCAGGCTGCTCACCGAAGCCGAGCAGTGGCAGAGCACCGGGAAGCGGTTGCGCCGTGCCGGGGTGTCGTCGTTCGGCGTCAGTGGCAC
>NZ_JBNCKP010000087.1:0-407 GCF_049841575.1 Micromonospora sp. DT201
CCGCGGGTGTCGCGGGTGTGATCAAGATGGTGATGGCGATGCGGCATGGGGTGTTGCCGCGGACGTTGCATGTGGATCAGCCTTCGCCACATGTGGATTGGTCGGCGGGTGAGGTTTCTTTGCTCACGTCGGCCGCGATGTGGCCGGAGAGTGGCCGGCCGCGTCGTGCGGGTGTGTCGTCGTTCGGGGTGAGTGGCACGAATGCGCACGTGATCCTGGAACAAGCCCCCGCCGTCGATCCGGCCCCGGTCATGGGCCCGACCGTCGATGCGCTTGTGGCTTCGGCCGTGGGTGCGGCCGTTGGTGTGGCCCCGGAATCGGCCGTGGGTTCGGTCGTGGATTCGGCCTCGGTGGTGGGGCCGTTGGTGGTGTCGGCGCGGAGTGAGGGTGCGTTGCGGCGTTATGCC
>NZ_JBNCKP010000088.1:0-405 GCF_049841575.1 Micromonospora sp. DT201
CCGGTTGACGCAGGTCAGTGGGGTGCGGTTGCCGTCGACGTTGGTGTTTGACCATCCGAGTTCGTCGGCGGTGACTCGGTTGTTGTTGGCTGAGGTGGGTGTGGTGGAGCCGGCGGCGGCGGCGGTGGTGGTGAAGCCGCGTCGGGTCCTGGTTCGGGTTGATGAGCCGTTGGCGATTGTGGGGATGAGTTGCCGGTATCCGGGTGGGTTGGATTCTCCGGAGGAGTTTTGGCGGTTGTTGGTTGAGGGGCGTGATGCGATCTCGGGGTTGCCGGGGGATCGTGGGTGGGATCTGGAGCGGTTGTATGACCCGGATCCGGAGCGTCTTGGTTCGGTGTATGCGCGTGGTGGTGGGTTTTTGCGGGGTGCGGGTGATTTCGATGCGGGGTTTTTCGGGATCAGTCC
>NZ_JBNCKP010000089.1:0-395 GCF_049841575.1 Micromonospora sp. DT201
CACCACCATCCGCCGGTCGGAGACCGCCCGTGTTCCGAACCCGTCCATGACCAGACCCATCACCCGGTCACCCGGGGCCAGGTCATGCACATCAGCACCGACCTCGATCACAACTCCGGACGCTTCGGTGCCCATCTCCGCGTCTCCGGGGTAGAGACCCAGGGCGATCAGCACGTCGCGGAAGTTCAGGCCTGCCGCGCGTACTCCGATGCGTACCTCGTGAGCCTCCAGCGGCCGGTCGGGCGCCGCAGCGGTGATCGCCAGACCGTCCAGAGAGCCCTTGCGTTCCACCGACAGCCGCCACGCACCACCGACCGGCGCCACCGGCGCCCGACCCAACCGAGGCGCCAACAACCGCCCATCACGAACCGCCACCTGCGGCTCATCCACACCGA
>NZ_JBNCKP010000090.1:0-383 GCF_049841575.1 Micromonospora sp. DT201
CGCCGGTTGCCGGTGGACTACGCCTCGCATTGCGCGCACGTGGATGTGCTGCGCACCGAGTTGGAACAACTACAGGTAACACCCGGCCGGGGACGGGTGCCGTTCTACTCCACCGTTAGCCAGGACGAGACGGTGTTCGACGCCGGGTATTGGTTTCGGAATCTCCGCCAGCCGGTGCGGTTTCACGACGCGGCGACCCGGGCGGTCGGTGACGGGTTGGGATTGTTCGTTGAGGTGAGTCCGCATCCGGTGTTGGTGGCGGCGATCGAGGACACCGGCGGCACCGCGGTCGGCAGCCTACGTCGCGACCAGTCGGGCCCGGACATCTTCCTGACGAACCTGGCTCAGGCCCACACCTATGGCGCGGATCTCGACTGGGCGAC
>NZ_JBNCKP010000091.1:0-365 GCF_049841575.1 Micromonospora sp. DT201
TACACATCTGCAGCCGCTCCCGGTAGCAGCTTGACATAGGAGCATCAAGGAGACCCGGTGAACGTGCATCCGTTCATCGAGGCGGAGCGAGCCGGCACACACAACGTCAAGCGTGCGTGTGAGCTGCTCGAGGTCTCCAGGTCCGCCTACTACCAGCGCACATCCGGCGTCCAGTCCCTTCGCGGGCGCGTTGATGCCCAGCTCACCGAGAAGATCATCCAGGTCCATGCGGTGTCGAAGGGCACCTACGGGGCGCCACGCATCCACGCCGACCTCGCTGACGCCGGCATGCGGCACGGCCGTAAACGCGTCGCCCGGCTGATGCGCGCCGCTGAACTGGCCGGCAAAAGCCCTCGCCGGTGGCG
>NZ_JBNCKP010000092.1:0-360 GCF_049841575.1 Micromonospora sp. DT201
CATGGAGAGCATGGGGAAGAAGCGGCCGCGGCCTCGGCGTTCGTTTACGCCGGAGTTCAAGGCCGAGATCGTCGAGTGCCAGCGCGGTGACCGCACTCTTCGGCAGGTCAGTCAGGATTTCGACCTGACCGAGACCGCGGTGCGTGACTGGGTCAAGCAGGCCGACCTCGACGCCGGCACCCGCACCGACGGGCTGACCAGCAGTGAACGAGACGAGCTTGCGCAGTTGAGGCGGGAGAACCGCAGGCTGCGCGAGGACGTGGACATCCTCAAGCGGGCGACAGCTTTCTTCGCGTTAATGCCAGACTGATCGACGTCCGGCGGGGCTCGCTCATTTCTTCGCTGCCCCGGCCTGCGGCT
>NZ_JBNCKP010000093.1:0-353 GCF_049841575.1 Micromonospora sp. DT201
ACTGGCCGGCCGCGTCGTGCGGGTGTGTCGTCGTTCGGTGTCAGTGGCACGAACGCGCACGTGATCGTGGAGCAGGCACCTGAGCTACCGGAGGAGCCGGTCGAGGCTTCGGTGCCGTTGATCGAGTCGGATCTTGTGCCGTGGGTGGTGTCCGGGAAATCGCCGGCTGCGGTGCAGGCCGGGCTGGCCGCCTTGGACGAGGCTCCCGCTCTGAACGGCGCGGACGCCGACCCAGGTCAGGTGGCGTGGTCGTTGGCCATGTCCCGGACCCGGTTCGATCATCGTGCGGTGCGGTTGGCCCCGGATCTGGTGGTGCAGGGCAGCAGGGTTTCGGCTGATGGTCGTGTGGTGTT
>NZ_JBNCKP010000094.1:0-352 GCF_049841575.1 Micromonospora sp. DT201
TTTCACCGCGGGAGGCGTTGGCGATGGATCCGCAGCAGCGGTTGTTGTTGCAGACGTCGTGGGAGGCGTTCGAGCGGACGGGCATCGACCCGGCCACTGTGCGCGGCAGTTCAACCGGGGTGTTCGTAGGCACCAACGGCCAGGACTACGTCACCCGCCTGCTCGACGCGCCCGAGGAGATCGCAGGCCACGTCGGCACCGGGAACGCCGCCAGCGTGATCTCCGGGCGGATTGCGTACGTGTTTGGTCTTGAGGGTCCTGCGGTGACGGTGGATACGGCGTGTTCGTCGTCGTTGGTGGCCCTGCACCTGGCCAGCCAGTCGTTGCGGTCGGGGGAGTGCGGTATGGCCCT
>NZ_JBNCKP010000095.1:0-351 GCF_049841575.1 Micromonospora sp. DT201
CTGCTGGAACAGGCCCAGCGAGTCGTGGTCGTTCATGTCGCCGAGGTGGCCCAGGTTCTCCAGCTTCGACTCCTGCAAGCTCGTCGCGATCGAGATGACCGCGGCCCGCTCGGGCAGACCGGCCTTCTTCGTGGCGGCGATGATCGCCTTGGCGTTACCAACCTGCTCGTCGTCGAGGGTGATGCGGGACTGGTCGCCCTGAGTGCCGTGCGGGATCAACTTGGCCGTGTCGGGCTTGTCGGCCTGCACCGCGACCGCGACCGGCTTGGCATCCACCGGGTTGGCGTGCGCGGCGATCGGACCGGCGAAGACACCACCGGCGAACGCGAGACCAGCAACGGACAGCACACT
>NZ_JBNCKP010000096.1:0-344 GCF_049841575.1 Micromonospora sp. DT201
GCCACCACCCGAGCCGACGCACCCAACCCCGCCAACTCGTCAACCAACTCCCGCACACCATCAGCCGCCAGACCACGGCGAGACACCAACACCAGATGCCGCACCCCGTACGCGGTGACCAAATGCCGGGCGAACAACGCCCCCAAACCACCCGTCCCACCAGTCACCACCACCGTGCCGCCCGGATCCAACGGCGCCGGAACCGTCAGAACCACCTTGCCGGTGTTACGCCCCTCCCGCAGATAACGGAACGCCTCCGCACCCCGACGCACGTCCCACACCCGAACCGGCGAGTGCCTCAACACACCCCGCTCGAACAAGGCCACAATCTCGGTCAACATCTC
>NZ_JBNCKP010000097.1:0-339 GCF_049841575.1 Micromonospora sp. DT201
CTGCTGGAACAGGCCCAGCGAGTCGTGGTCGTTCATGTCACCGAGGTGACCCAGGTTCTCCAGCTTCGACTCCTGCAAGCTCGTCGCGATCGAGATCACCGCGGCCCGCTCGGGCAGGCCAGCCTTCTTCGTCGCGGCGATGATCGCCTTGGCGTTACCAACCTGCTCGTCGTCGAGGGTGATGCGGGACTGATCGCCCTGAGTGCCGTGCGGGATCAGCTTGGCCGTGTCGGGCTTGTCGGCCTGCACCGCGACCGCGACGGGCTTGGCGTCGACCGGGTTGGCGTGAGCGGCGATCGGACCGGCGAACACACCACCGGCGAACGCGAGACCAGCAAC
>NZ_JBNCKP010000098.1:0-335 GCF_049841575.1 Micromonospora sp. DT201
GTAGCCGCGGGTGGCGATCCAGTCGGCGAGGTGTTCGGTGGTGATGTCGTAGGAGGCGGTGTTGGGGTCGGCGGAGTCGGCGATGGTGACGGTGTTGCCGTTGTCGTGGTAGCCGACGACGCTGATGTAGTGCCCGCCTTCGTAGGAGTGGACGTTGCCGTTGGTGTCGGTGCTGGTGCCGGCGATGTTGGCGACGACGGCGCGGCCGTTGTCGACGGTCTTGACGATGTCGGCGCGCAGCTGGTCGGTCTGCTTGGCGTCGGCGTCGGGGTTGCTGATCTCGACGGAGTGGTAGGCGTTGTTGCCGGTTTCCTTGTTCAGGACGGGGGTGATGT
>NZ_JBNCKP010000099.1:0-327 GCF_049841575.1 Micromonospora sp. DT201
CGAGTTGGCGGTGCGGGGGCAGGCGGAGCGGTTGCGGTCGTTCCTGCTCGATCGGCCTGAGGTCTCGGTGGTCGATGTTGCGTGGTCGTTGGCGACGGCGCGGGCGCATTTGTCGCAGCGGGCTGCGGTGGTCGCTGGTGATCGGGAGTCGTTGCTGACTGGCCTGGCCGCGTTGGCCGCGGGTGAGCCGGGTGTGGGTGTGTTCGCGGGTTCGCCGGTGTCGGGTAGGACGGCGTTTTTGTTCCCGGGCCAGGGCGCGCAGCGTGCGGGGATGGGTGTGGCGTTGGCGGGGGTGTATCCCCGGTTCGCTGAGGCCCTGGACGAGGT
>NZ_JBNCKP010000100.1:0-315 GCF_049841575.1 Micromonospora sp. DT201
TCTTACGCATGATCGTGTTCATGGGGGTAGCTCCTTCGGGGGTAAGGACACCCAGACGCCGATAAGGGGGAAGGCGTACCAGGTGTGAGCACCTCGTCGGGCGCTGCACATACAGAAAGGAGGGAAAGTCTTTGGGGGCGGCGGCCTGCGAGCGGAGGGCTCGCGGCGCCGGGTCCAGATGTAACGACCCGGGGACCGGGGTCATTCCCGGGGGTGGCCTACAAGCGGGGGCTCGTGGCGCCGGGTCTGTGTGTAACGACCCGGGGACCGGGGTCATTCCGGGCTGGCCCATCCGCTGGCACCCTCGTGGAGGCG
>NZ_JBNCKP010000101.1:0-304 GCF_049841575.1 Micromonospora sp. DT201
ACCGCAGCCACCTGCGCACGCACCAGCTCGAGCACGACCTTCTCCCGATCGCCCTCGGGCACCCCGGCCAGTCGCTGTGGGAGGGAGCCGCCCGTGGTCTCGACACGTTGGGCCGGCATGCGAACCAGTCCACGTAGCAACGCCGGCAGCATGCCCGACCGGGCCTGGGCGCGTAGCGCGCCGGTATCGAGCACGACGGGTACGAGCAGCGCCTCGTCGAGCTGCTGCGCCTGGTCGAACAACTCCAGACCAAGCTCGTTCGACAACGGACTGACACCCATCCGCTCCAAACGGACAAGCTCAG
>NZ_JBNCKP010000102.1:0-297 GCF_049841575.1 Micromonospora sp. DT201
GGTGGACTACGCCTCGCATTGCGCGCACGTGGATGTGCTGCGCACCGAGTTGGAACAACTACAGGTCACACCCGGCCGGGGACGGGTGCCGTTCTACTCCACCGTGGGTGCGGACGAGACCGTGTTCGACGCCGGGTATTGGTTTCGGAATTTGCGGCAGCCGGTGCGGTTTCACGACGCGGTGTCTCGGGCGATCGACGATGGGCTGGGACTGTTCGTCGAAGTCAGCCCACACCCGGCGTTGCTGGCAGCGATCGAGGACACCGGCGGCACCGCGGTCGGCAGCCTACGTCGCGA
>NZ_JBNCKP010000103.1:0-296 GCF_049841575.1 Micromonospora sp. DT201
CAGGAGTCGAAGCTGGAGAACCTGGGTCACCTCGGTGACATGAACGACCACGACTCGCTGGGCCTGTTCCAGCAGCGTCCGTCCAGTGGTTGGGGTACTCCGGAGCAGATCACCAACCCTGAGTACTCGACGACTGCGTTCCTGAAGGGTCTGAAGCAGGTTGACGGGTGGCAGGACATGCCGCTGACCCAGGCCGCGCAGACCGTGCAGGTCTCGGCCTACCCGGACGCGTACGCCCAGTGGGAGCAGCAGGCCGCTGACCTGGTTGGCCAGTACTGGAACAGCTGACCACCGCA
>NZ_JBNCKP010000104.1:0-293 GCF_049841575.1 Micromonospora sp. DT201
GGGTTGGGTGTGGCGGGGGATCGGATCGCGTCTTCGCGGGATTTGAATTTCCGGGAGGTGTTCCTGGCCGCCACCGGCGGGGCGGGTATGGACGTGGTCCTGGACGCCCTGGCCGGGGAGTTCGTGGACGCCTCGCTGGATTTGCTACCCCGTGGTGGTCGGTTCATTGAGATGGGTAAGGCCGATATCCGCGACCCCCAGGTTGTTGGTGACACGCATCCTGGGGTGCGGTACCGCTCCTTCGATTTGCTGGAGGCGGGTCCGGAGCGGATCCAGGAGATGTTGACCGAGAT
>NZ_JBNCKP010000105.1:0-288 GCF_049841575.1 Micromonospora sp. DT201
GTCACTGGCGTGGGGTTTGTGGGCGGATGCCACGGGGATGACCGGTGAACTCGGCGACGCGGACCTGGCCCGCCTGGGGCGCACCGGCGTTGGTGCGTTGTCGAACGAGCTTGGTCTGGAGTTGTTCGACCAGTCGCTGCGGGTGGATGCCGGTCTGTTGGTGCCGGTGCGTTTGGACCTGGATGCGTTGCGGTCGCAGGCGCGGGTGGGCATGTTGCCGGCGTTGTTGCGTGGGTTGGTGCGGGTGCCGGCGCAACGCGGCTCGACCGCGACTGGCTCGCTCGCGCA
>NZ_JBNCKP010000106.1:0-264 GCF_049841575.1 Micromonospora sp. DT201
CGCGTACGGGGTGCGGCATCTGGTGTTGGTCAGCCGTCGTGGTCTGGCGGCTGATGGTGTGCGGGAGTTGGTTGACGGGTTGGCGGGGTTGGGTGCGTCGGCTCGGGTGGTGGCGTGTGATGTGGCCGACCGGGAGCAGGTCGCGGCCTTGATTGCGTCGGTGGAGCATCCGTTGACCGCGGTGGTCCATGCGGCTGGTGTGTTGGATGACGGTGTGGTGGAGTCGTTGACGTCGGAGCAGGTGCGGCGGGTGATGGCTCCGAA
>NZ_JBNCKP010000107.1:0-260 GCF_049841575.1 Micromonospora sp. DT201
GGGTCTGCTGCACCGATAGGTGACATCTGAGATGGCTTGCCCTGGTGGCGGGCTGGAAGGATGTTGCTGTGCCGAAGCCTTACCCTCGTGAGTTCCGCGATGATGTTGTGCGGGTGGCCCGTGACCGTGACCCGGGCGTGTCGGTCGAGCAGATCGCGAAGGACTTCGGGGTCCATCCGATGACGTTGTTCAAGTGGCTGCGCCAGGCCGATGTTGACGCGGGGACCAGACCGGGTGTCAGCGGCAGTGACTCGGCCGAG
>NZ_JBNCKP010000108.1:0-258 GCF_049841575.1 Micromonospora sp. DT201
GCCGGGGTCATTCCGGGTCGCGGCTACGGGCGCCGGGTCCAGATGTAACGACCCGGGGGCCGGGGTCATTCCGGGGGCGGCCCATCCGCTGGCACCCTCGTGGAGGCGGTAGCCGGGTGGTCGTTCGCGGGGACTGCAACGACCGGGCCGGGGCCGGCATTCCAACCCCGGGTCGCGGGGTGGCCGGGCCGTGGTCCTGCGATCGTCAGGGTATGTAACGACCCCGACCCGGCCATGATTCCGAGCCAGGGATGCCAC
>NZ_JBNCKP010000109.1:0-257 GCF_049841575.1 Micromonospora sp. DT201
CCGGGTCAGGGTTCGCAGTGGGCCGGTATGGCTGAGGATTTGATGGCTTCCTCGCCGAGGTTCCGCAGCTTGATGGGTGAGTGTGAGGCGGCGTTGGCGCCGTTTACGGGGTGGCGGTTGACCGAGGTGTTGCATGACCTGGACCGGGTGGATGTGGTGCAGCCGGCCTTGTTCGCGGTCATGGTCAGCCTCGCGAGGTTGTGGCAGGAACACGGGGTGCTCCCCGCTGCGGTGATTGGTCACAGTCAGGGTGAGAT
>NZ_JBNCKP010000110.1:0-257 GCF_049841575.1 Micromonospora sp. DT201
GTTCGCCCTTGACAACTTGACCACAAAGATGCTCGCGTCCACTGTGCAATTCTCAACAAACGACCAACCCACAACCCCACAGCCCCACACCAAACCCGACAACCGCCGGCGGTATATGGGACCAGGCCATGCCTGGCAGACTTCCAGCCCCCACAAGGAGGCTGGCCAAGTCTCTGAAACAACAACACGATGGTTGTTCCTTCAGGACCCAACAGGGTGCTCACATTCTCCCCCAGCCGCACCAACAGCCACCGTTC
>NZ_JBNCKP010000111.1:0-257 GCF_049841575.1 Micromonospora sp. DT201
CCGTGCAGGCCGACAAGCCCGACACGGCCAAGCTGATCCCGCACGGCACCCAGGGCGACCAGTCCCACATCACCCTCAACGACGAGCAGACCGCCAATGCCAAGGCGATCATCGCCGCCACGAAGAAGGCCGGCCTGCCCGAGCGCGCCGCGGTCATCTCCATCGCGACGAGCCTGCAGGAGTCGAAGCTGGAGAACCTGGGCCACCTCGGCGACATGAACGACCACGACTCGCTGGGCCTGTTCCAGCAGCGCCCG
>NZ_JBNCKP010000112.1:0-255 GCF_049841575.1 Micromonospora sp. DT201
CGGCCCCCGGGTCGTTACATCTGGACCCGGCGCCCGTAGCCGCGACCCGGAATGACCCCGGCCCCCCGGTCGTTACATCTGGACCCGGTGCCACAAGCCCCGCTTGCAGGCCGCCGCCCCCGGCGCCACGAGCCCCCGGCTTGTCGGCCGCCGACCCCGAAGACTTTCCCCCTTGTACGTGCAGCGCCGGACGAGGTGCTCACACCCTGAACCGACCCCCGTCGGTGCGGGTGTTTCCTACCCCCGAAGGAGCTA
>NZ_JBNCKP010000113.1:0-252 GCF_049841575.1 Micromonospora sp. DT201
GAACGGTGGCTGTTGGTGCGGCTGGGGGAGAATGTGAGCACCCTGTTGGGTCCTGAAGGAACAACCATCGTGTTGTTTTTTCGGAGCCGTAGCGAGCCTGTGGGTTCGTGAGGTTGCCAGGCATGACTTGGCTCCATATACCGATCACTGTGGTGGTGCTGGTGTGGGGTGGATCGGGTTGTGGGTTGGTCGTTTGTTGAGAATTGCACAGTGGACGCGAGCATCTTTGTGGTCAAGTTGTCAAGGGCGAAC
>NZ_JBNCKP010000114.1:0-250 GCF_049841575.1 Micromonospora sp. DT201
CGGTGAGGGCGGTCTTACGGATCAGATCGGTACGCATGATGGCGTGCTCCTCTGCATTCAACGGGGGGTGTGCAGCAAGCACGGGGGTGCGGCTGCGTGATGCTTCAAGGGGGCCCGGCAGCCCGGCAACAAGGGGGGCCGGCATCGGGTGTCACCAGGGGTGGTGCAACGGCCCGGGGCGGCGGGTGATTCCACCGAGTTCCCGGGGGTCGGCCTGCCGTTTCGGCGGCCAGGGTGTGTAACCGTGGCG
>NZ_JBNCKP010000115.1:0-250 GCF_049841575.1 Micromonospora sp. DT201
CGTCCGGATACCGGTGTTGTATCCGGACGAACTTCCAACGCGGCCGGTCGTCGTCTGGGCCCGCCGCAGGCCGGCCAAGGGCTTTGACACAGGCCCTAGGCCTCGTTGACAGCGATGATCTCCACCTCGTCGCGGGCGCTCGGGGTGAGCCTGGGGGTTCCCGTAGACTCTCGGACCCGTGAGGATCCTCGTCACCGGCGGAGCCGGATTCATCGGGTCGGAGTACGTTCGCCTGCTGCTGGGCAAGCCC
>NZ_JBNCKP010000116.1:0-244 GCF_049841575.1 Micromonospora sp. DT201
CAGTTGGGGTGTGGGTATGCCGGTGGCCGGCACCCCGGGTTGGGGGTGCCGGCCAGCGGTTGTCTTGCCGTTCGGGTTGGGCAGTGGTGCGGTGGTGCGGTGGTCAGCTGTTCCAGTACTGGCCAACCAGGTCAGCAGCCTGCTGCTCCCACTGGGCGTACGCGTCGGGGTAAGCCGAGACCTGCACGGTCTGCGCGGCCTGGGTCAGCGGCATGTCCTGCCACCCGTCGACCTGCTTCAGACC
>NZ_JBNCKP010000117.1:0-242 GCF_049841575.1 Micromonospora sp. DT201
CCGCTCGTGAGCGAGCTGGCCGCCGACGGGATCCCCGTGGCGGTGACGTGCCGGGTATTGACCATCGCTCGTCAGCCTTACTACCGGTGGCTCGCCCGGCCGGTCGGTGACGCCGAACTCGTTGCCGCTTACCGCGCGAACGCCCTGGTGGACGCTCACCGTGACGACCCGGAGTTCGGGTACCGGTTCTTGGCCGATGAGGCCCGCGCTGCCGGCCAGCCGATGGTCGAGCGCACCGCCTG
>NZ_JBNCKP010000118.1:0-242 GCF_049841575.1 Micromonospora sp. DT201
CCGCTCGTGAGCGAGCTGGCCGCCGACGGGATCCCCGTGGCGGTGACGTGCCGGGTATTGACCATCGCTCGTCAGCCCTACTACCGGTGGCTCGCCCGCCGTGTCACCGACGCCGAACTGACCGAGGCGTATCGGGCAGACGCGTTGTTCGACGCCCATCGCGATGACCCGGAGTTCGGGTACCGGTTCTTGGCCGATGAGGCCCGCGCTGCCGGCCAGCCGATGGTCGAGCGCACCGCCTG
>NZ_JBNCKP010000119.1:0-237 GCF_049841575.1 Micromonospora sp. DT201
GTCAGCCTCCACACCCTCCAACGCGGCCAGCCCAGCCTGCACCGCAGCCGGCGACTTCCCCGACACCACCCACGGCAGCAGATCCGACTCCACCAACGGCACCGAAGCCCCGACCGGCTCCTCGACCGGCACCTCCTGCGGCTCAGGCGCCAGCTCCAGAATCACGTGCGCGTTCGTGCCACTGACACCGAACGACGACACACCCGCACGACGCGGCCGGCCAGTCTCCGGCCACGG
>NZ_JBNCKP010000120.1:0-236 GCF_049841575.1 Micromonospora sp. DT201
CGGTGATTGGTCACAGTCAGGGTGAGATCGCCGCCGCGCACGTGGCGGGGATCCTGTCGTTGTCGGATGCCGCCCGTTTGGTGGCGTTGCGGTCGCGGGCGATCCGCCAGTTGTCGGGCCAGGGTGCGATGGCCCATATCGCGGTGCCGGTCGCTGATCTGGTTCTGCCGGCGGGGGTGTTCGTGGCGGCGGTGAATGGCCCGTCGTCGACGGTGGTGTCCGGTGACGTGGGCGCG
>NZ_JBNCKP010000121.1:0-236 GCF_049841575.1 Micromonospora sp. DT201
ACGTCACCGGACACCACCGTCGACGACGGGCCATTCACCGCCGCCACGAACACCCCCGCCGGCAGAACCAAATCAGCCGCCGGCACCGCGACGTGCGCCATCGCACCCAGACCCGACAACCGGCGGATCGCCCGCGACCGCAACGCCACCAAACGCGCCGCATCCGACAACGACAGGATCCCCGCCACGTGCGCGGCGGCGATCTCACCCTGACTGTGACCAATCACCGCAGCGGG
>NZ_JBNCKP010000122.1:0-234 GCF_049841575.1 Micromonospora sp. DT201
GACCCGGCGCCCGTAGCCGCGACCCGGAATGACCCCGGCCCCCCGGTCGTTACACACAGACCCGGCGCCACAAGCCCTGCGCTTGTAGACCGCCGCCCCCGGCGCCACGAGCCCCCGGCTTGTCGGCCGCCGACCCCGAAGACTTTCCCCCTTTTGCACGTGCAGCGCCCGACGAGGTGCTCACACCTGGCACGCCTTCCCCCTTATCGGCGTCTGGGTGTCCTTACCCCCGAA
>NZ_JBNCKP010000123.1:0-233 GCF_049841575.1 Micromonospora sp. DT201
GCGTGGTACGGGATCAGATCCGAGACCTGATCGAGGACCCGGATCTGCGAGTGCCCAATGACGTCCGCGGCGAGCTGTGGCGGGCGTACACCCGCGTGATGTCGAAGCTGGAGCCGTCCAGGGTCGTCAAGGCGGTGGCGGACGCAGCGGAGGTGCTCTCCCAGTCGTCCCCGGACCTGCTGGGTGCCGCGGTGGTCAAGGACGGCGACCTCGACGTGCTGCGGTTGCGGCGC
>NZ_JBNCKP010000124.1:0-229 GCF_049841575.1 Micromonospora sp. DT201
TGCGCGAGCGAGCCAGTCGCGGTCGAGCCGCGTTGCGCCGGCACCCGCACCAACCCACGCAACAACGCCGGCAACATCCCCACCCGCGCCTGCGACCGCAACGCACCCAGGTCCAAACGCACCGGCACCAACAGACCGGCATCCACCCGCAACGCCTGGTCGAACAACTCCAGACCAAGCTCGTTCGACAACGGACTGACACCCATCCGCTCCAAACGGACAAGCTCAG
>NZ_JBNCKP010000125.1:0-228 GCF_049841575.1 Micromonospora sp. DT201
GGGTCTACCGCGGTGGTGTTGGTGAGTTTCCGGGAGGGAGAGGGCCACGCCCTGCTGGTGCATGGGTCGTCGGAGGGTCTGCGGTGGTTTGATCCGCAGTTGCCTCGGGGGCAGTGGGTGACGGCTGAGGAGCCTGCGGTGGTGCGGAGGTCGGCTGTCGAGGTGCGGGTGGCGGTCCTCGACGCCGATGGGCGGGTGGTGTCGCCGGGGTCGTGGTCGACGCCCGGG
>NZ_JBNCKP010000126.1:0-224 GCF_049841575.1 Micromonospora sp. DT201
GTAGTCCGGGGCAGGGCAACTACGCGGCGGCGAACGCGTTCTTGGACGCTTTGGCGGCGAGTCGTCGGGCGGCGGGTTTGCCGGCGACGTCGTTGGCGTGGGGTTTGTGGGCGGATGCCACGGGGATGACCGGTGGTTTGAGTGAGGCTGAGCTTGTCCGTTTGGAGCGGATGGGTGTCAGTCCGTTGTCGAACGAGCTTGGTCTGGAGTTGTTCGACCAGGCG
>NZ_JBNCKP010000127.1:0-222 GCF_049841575.1 Micromonospora sp. DT201
GGGTGTTCCCGGCCCTCGGCGCTTACGGAGGGATGTAACCGTGCCGACCTGGTGGGTGTTCCCGGCGCCTCGCGGCTGCCCGGGGTTACGCCCCGACCTGGCGAATGTTCTCGGTGGCTCGCGGCTACCGGGGGTGTAACCGTGGCGGCCGGACGGGTGTTCCCGGCGCCTCGCGGCTGCCCGGGGTAACGCCCCGACCTGGCGAATGTTCTCGGTGGCTCG
>NZ_JBNCKP010000128.1:0-221 GCF_049841575.1 Micromonospora sp. DT201
GACCGGTCCATCGCCGGCGCCGCCCCGTTCGTCACCACGAACGTCCTCGGCACCCAGACCCTGCTCGACGCCGCCCTGCGCCACCGCACCGGCCGCTTCGTCCACGTCTCCACCGACGAGGTCTACGGCTCCATCGACGAGGGATCCTGGACCGAAACCTGGCCCCTCGCACCGAACTCCCCCTACTCGGCGTCGAAGGCCGGCTCCGACCTCCTCGCCCT
>NZ_JBNCKP010000129.1:0-221 GCF_049841575.1 Micromonospora sp. DT201
TCGACCGCGCGGGTGACCGCGTCGTGGAACCGCACCGGCTGCCGCAAATTCCGAAACCAGTACCCGGCGTCGAACACGGTCTCGTCCTGGCTGACGGTGGAGTAGAACGGCACCCGTCCCCGGCCGGGTGTGACCTGTAGTTGTTCCAGCTCGGTGCGCAGCACATCCACGTGCGCGCAATGCGAGGCGTAGTCCACCGGCAACCGGCGCGCCCGATCCCC
>NZ_JBNCKP010000130.1:0-219 GCF_049841575.1 Micromonospora sp. DT201
GAGGTACGTATCGGGGTCCGCGCGGCGGGTCTGAACTTCCGCGATGTGCTGATCGCCCTGGGTATGTATCCCGGGGAGGCGCCGCTGGGCAGTGAGGCCGCCGGTGTCGTGATCGAGGTCGGTACCGACGTGCACGATCTGACCCCGGGTGACCGGGTGATGGGTCTGGTCATGGACGGGTTCGGAACACGGGCGGTCTCCGACCGGCGGATGGTGGTG
>NZ_JBNCKP010000131.1:0-219 GCF_049841575.1 Micromonospora sp. DT201
GGTAAGCCGAGACCTGCACGGTCTGCGCGGCCTGGGTCAGCGGCATGTCCTGCCACCCGTCGACCTGCTTCAGACCCGTGAGGAACGCGGTCGTCGAGTACTCAGGGTTGGTGATCTGCTCCGGAGTACCCCAACCCGAACTCGGGCGCTGCTGGAACAGGCCCAGCGAGTCGTGGTCGTTCATGTCGCCGAGGTGGCCCAGGTTCTCCAGCTTCGACT
>NZ_JBNCKP010000132.1:0-218 GCF_049841575.1 Micromonospora sp. DT201
GGGTTGAACTGTCCGCAGATCGCGCAGGTGATCGGACGGGATCGCTCGACGGTGTGGCGGGAGTTGTCGCGGAATCACTGCGGTACCGGGGGTCGGGTGCCGACGGGTAAGCGACATCCGCATGGTCCGGCTCCTGGGTACGTGGCGGGGGTGGGCTACCCGAAGGGGTGGGGTGGGGTGTATCGGTGGAAGTACTGTCACCGAAACGCTCAGGGCAA
>NZ_JBNCKP010000133.1:0-212 GCF_049841575.1 Micromonospora sp. DT201
GGCCAGGTCGATGACGGTGGCCAGGTAGAGCCAGCCCTGCCAGGTGTTGATGTAGGTGATGTCCCCGCACCAGCGGGAATCGAGGGCGCCCGGGTTGGTGGTGAAGTCGCGCTCGACCAGGTCAGGGCGTTTGCTGGCGTTCGGGTCCGGGGTCGTCGTGGTCCGCCACCGGCGAGGGCTTTTGCCGGCCAGTTCAGCGGCGCGCATCAGCC
>NZ_JBNCKP010000134.1:0-211 GCF_049841575.1 Micromonospora sp. DT201
CCGGTTGACGCAGGTCAGTGGGGTGCGGTTGCCGTCGACGTTGGTGTTTGACCATCCGAGTTCGTCGGCGGTGACTCAGCTTCTGCTGAGTGAGGTGGGTGTGGTGGAGCCGGCGGCGGCGGTGGTGGTGAGGTCGCCCCGGCCTCGGCGGCTGGCTGCTGATGAGCCGTTGGCGATTGTGGGGATGAGTTGTCGGTATCCGGGTGGGTTG
>NZ_JBNCKP010000135.1:0-210 GCF_049841575.1 Micromonospora sp. DT201
GCCCAGCCGAACTTCTACGACTGCGGCCCCGCCGCAACCCGTAACGCCCTGTCCGTGCAGGGCAAGGACATCAACATCGACGACATGGCCAAGGAAATGGGCACCACCGAAGCCGGCACCAACTCCATCAACGACATCACCCCCGTCCTGAACAAGGAAACCGGCAACAACGCCTACCACTCCGTCGAGATCAGCAACCCCGACGCCGAC
>NZ_JBNCKP010000136.1:0-210 GCF_049841575.1 Micromonospora sp. DT201
CGCTGCCGGCCAGCCGATGGTCGAGCGCACCGCCTGGAAAATCTGTTCCGGCATGGGCTGGTTCAGCGCGTTCAGCACGAAGAAGCGTCGGGGCAAGGGCGGCAAGGTCGGTCCGCCCGTGCACGACGATCTAGTGCGCCGCGACTTCACCGCCCACGGCCCGAATCGGTTGTGGCTGGCCGACATCACCGAACACCGCACCGGTGAGGG
>NZ_JBNCKP010000137.1:0-209 GCF_049841575.1 Micromonospora sp. DT201
GACGCCGGTCAGGTGGCGTGGTCGTTGGCCACTGCCCGGACCCGGTTTGATCATCGTGCGGTGCGGTTGGCCCCGGACTTGGTGGTGCAGGGCAACAAAGTCTCGGCCGATGGTCGTGTGGTGTTCGTGTTCCCGGGTCAGGGTTCGCAGTGGGCCGGTATGGCTGAGGATTTGATGGCTTCCTCGCCGAGGTTCCGCAGCTTGATGGG
>NZ_JBNCKP010000138.1:0-208 GCF_049841575.1 Micromonospora sp. DT201
CCAGCAGCCGCATGCACCAACAACCGCTCACCCCGCCGCAACCCACCCAAATCAAACAACCCGTAATACGCGGTCAGGAACACCAACGGCACCGCCGCCGCCTCGACAAACGAGAACCCGGCCGGCATCGGCACCACCATCCGCCGGTCGGAGACCGCCCGTGTTCCGAACCCGTCCATGACCAGACCCATCACCCGGTCACCCGGGG
>NZ_JBNCKP010000139.1:0-206 GCF_049841575.1 Micromonospora sp. DT201
GGGCGAGCCGCCCCGCTCGCTCGGTCGGGGCCCGCAGGATTCGTTGGCGTCGTCGGGCAGCGGGAGCCCGCGGGGGTCGTCGCCGGATGCTGGCCATGTCCCCGCGTCGCGCCCTGGCACGAGCGCCGGGCCTGAGGTCGCCGAGCCGCGCGCCGGTCGTTCCGCGCCGAGTGCGAGTGCGAGTGCTCCGACCGGGCCCGGTGGTC
>NZ_JBNCKP010000140.1:0-201 GCF_049841575.1 Micromonospora sp. DT201
TTGCCGGCGTTGTTGCGTGGGTTGGTGCGGGTGCCGGCGCAACGCGGCTCGACCGCGACTGGCTCGCTCGCGCAGCGGTTGGCCGGGGTGCCGCAGGGTGATCGGGATCGGATCGTGTCGGAGTTGGTGCGTGCGCAGGTGGCTGCGGTGTTGGGGCACGCTTCGGCTGAGGCGGTGGATCCGGATCGGGCGTTCAAGGAG